>DUEN01000165.1 GCA_011176545.1 Caldilineae bacterium
CTATTCAGCCGCTGGCGGCTCACCGGGCTGGCCAGGGCCTACGCGTGAAGGTCGTTGACGTACAGGATATCTACGATGAGTTCAACGGCGGCCTGCCCAGTGCCGAAGCCATTCGCGATTTCCTGGCATATGCTTACTTCAATTGGCAGCCGCCCGCACCTGCATATGTCCTGCTGGTAGGCGACGGCACCTTCGACATGAGGGATTATATGGGGACCGGCGAGCCAACTTACATCCCACCTTATTTGGAGTTCGTAGATCCCTGGTTAGGGGAGACGGCCTCAGACAATCGATTTGTGACCATCGTCGGGGATGATAACCTACCTGATATGGCCATCGGCCGGCTGCCAGTGAACAGCCCCGAAGAGGCTACCATCATGGTCAACAAGATCATCGATTACGAGACCAATCCACCATCCGGCGATTGGGATAAACAGGTGCTCTTCGTCTCCGATAACCCCGACGCGGCCGGCGATTTCTACGCCCTGTCGGACGACGCGGCCGCGCATATCCCGGAAGGGTACACGATCAATAAAGTCTATTACGGCCAGACGCACACTACGATAGATGACGCTCGCACGGCTATCGTTGATGGCATCAACGCAGGCCAACTCTTCGTTAACTACATCGGTCATAGCGCGATCCAGTTTTGGGCCCACGAGAAACTGTTCCGCCTGGATACCGAAGTCCCCTTGCTGAACAATGGCGGGAAGCTCCCTGTTATGTTGCCCATGACCTGTTATGACGGTTATTTTCACTATCCAGGTTATCCCTCCCTGGAGGAAAGTCTGGTCCGCTGGAACGGCGGTGGCGCGGTCGCGGCCTGGGCGGCTTCCGGCCTCGGTATCGCCCACGGCCATGACTATCTCAACCGCGGCTTCTTCGACGCCGTCTTCCAAGATGGCATCACCCGCCTGGGCCTGGCGACGATCGCAGGGAAGCTGAATCTGTATACGCATTCCACTGCCTACCGTGACCTCATCGACACCTTCAACCTCCTCGGCGACCCGGCGTTGGTCCTCCCAGTGAGCCCGCCCACCGGGAGCATCGGCGGGTACGTCTTCCTGGATGCGAACGGCAATGGCGTGCGGGATTACGGCGAGTTCAACGGCATCCGAGGGGTGCGAATAGACCTCACACAGCCGGGTGGCGAGGTCATATCGACGTATACTGTGGGCGATTCGGGGTGGTACGAGTTCCAGAACCTGCCCATCGGCACGTACACGGTGACCGAAGAACAACCGGTGGGCTATGTCAGCACCAGCCCAGACTCCGTCGTAGTAGAGGTGGCCGCCAATACGCAACAAATCGTCAACTTCGGCGAGATGCCAGCCACGGAGACGCTTACTCCGACACCTACCCTGACAAGCACGCCAACGCCCACGATGACTCCCACGAGCACGCCGACATTCACCTATACGCCGACACCGACGAGTACACCCACGGCTACGCTGACGCCGACGAGCACTCCGACGCCGTCGCCCACGCCGAGGGAGCAACCCGCGTGGGGGCTCTATCTGCCGCTGGTGCTTCGGGAGTGAGAGAGGCTTTCCTCCCCCACTTCAAAATCCAGGCCCTTGGAGATGCGGGAATTTCGAGAAATGACTCATAGCGTTTGACAAATCGCGGGAGATGTGCTAAATTAGAAGCGAAGTGAAGAATAGTGCCGAAGTGGCGGAACTGGCAGACGCGCTACGTTCAGGGCGTAGTGGGCCTTGCGCCCGTGTGGGTTCAACTCCCACCTTCGGCACCAAATGGCGATCCCAGCGCTGCATGGCAGGCTGGGATTTTGTTCAATAACCGCCCAGAAAGGAGCACGATCATGCCATATCGTCTCAGGCGTCTTTCCCTTACGCAATGGATGATCCTGATCACCGTCGTGCTCCTGATGATCCTGGGGGTGGGATATATCGAACGCTTGACGACGCTCGCCGCCATGCAGGCGGAGGTCAGATGGTGGGAGGAACGGGTCGCCGTCGCCGAACACCGACAGGTACGCCTGAAGGACTATTTAGAATACGTGCAGAGCGACGCTTACGTCGATCATGAGATCCGCACTCGCTGGAAGTGGAGCTTGCCAGGCGATGTGCCGATCGAGGTTTTACCGGAGACGCCAGTAGATGCTTCTGAAGATGGGGAGGAGATACCGGTAAACCAGGAGTCCTTGCCTTGGCAAGCGTGGTGGGATTACTTCTTTGGTCCGTAATTTGACACCGATTTCATGATTAGGTATAATTGTCGGTGCGATGCGGGGTGGAGCAGAGGCAGCTCGTCGGGCTCATAACCCGAAGGTCGCAGGTTCGAATCCTGCCCCCGCTACCTAAGGAGCTGATGGTCATGCAACATTCAATGCCATCAGCTCTTCCTTACTCTCGTGGCGACGTAGCTCAGTTGGTAGAGCAAGCGGCTCATAATCGCTGGGTCACAGGTTCGAGTCCTGTCGTCGCCACCAAACGCTATATGTAGTAGCTCTGCTTCGTTGCTCTACTACCCCTCGTGGTCCGGTCGTACTGCGGGGGTATTTTTAATGTGTAATGAGCAAGCGATTCGCGGTCCTCCCTTCTGATCCCTTTGTCGCCCCCATGATCAATCATGTGATAGCTCCGCTTAACCATATTATTGGTCGAAAAGATCAGGGGCGCTCGAGGTCTCGAGCGCCCCTGACGCGTTTCGGAGGTGAACCAGCCGGGGTCCTTCTCTTACTCCAGCTCAGCCATCTGCTCGGCCAGGATCTCGTTAGCCTCCTCGGTGAGCTTGTCCAGCGTGCTCTGCACATCGGCCCCATCGGCGATGGCCGCCATGGCCTCCCGCACCTTATCACGCACGAAGTCGTAACCCGGCACCGGCGGCTCGAACTTACCGTAGGGCAGCAGCTCGAACGCCGTCTTATAGGCGGGGTTGGCCTCGAAGTAATCCGTCAAAGCCTCGGCCGCGCTCTTGCGCACCGGGAAGTAATTGCTGACCTTGGCCCACCTGGCCTGGATCTCCGGGCTAGTGAAATACTTGATGAAGATCCAGGTGGCCAGCTCTCGCTCCGGCGTCGTCTTGGGCATGCTCACGCTGGCGCCATAGATGTTCATCACCGGATCCGGGGTGACGTGCGGAATGGCCGCCACGCTCCA
>DUEN01000166.1 GCA_011176545.1 Caldilineae bacterium
GATCGCATCGCGCTGATCGGGGGAATCGACGTGGACTTCCTGACGCGCGCCACGCCCGAACAGGTTCGCCAACGCGTACGAGAGACGCTGGACGTGTGCCTGCCCGGCGGCGGCTATTGCCTGGGCAGCGGGAACAGCGTCACCAACTATATCCCCCTGGAAAACTATCTGGCGATGATGGACGAGGGCCGGCGTTATACAGCTTAATCCACAGCTAGGTTATCCACATCTCCACAAGCTTATCCACAGGAACTGGCGATGCGAACGTTCACCGAGGCACAGCGTCGGGAGCTGGACAGGGCGTTGGCCACCTGGGATCCACAATACGACCCGGCCGAGCGCATGATCCGCCGGCCGTTCTCTTCGCCCGGATACCACACAACCCTCACCGGTGGCTTCGTCCACCCCACGCGAGAGAGCCTGACCTACGCCCTGGCCTTGCTGGACAGCGGCGAACCCGAACGACTGGCCCGGGCGACGGAGATCCTCGATCGCATGCTGGCGCTGCAAGATACGAATCCGGACAGCCCCACGTATGGCATCTGGTCATGGTTTCTGGAGGAGCCACTGAGCCAGATGTCGCCGCCCGATTGGAACTGGGCCGACTTCTGCGGTACCAGCCTGATTCAGATCGCCATGGACCATCGCGACCGCCTGCCGGCGGAGCTCGCTTATCGTCTGGATCAGGCCGTCCTCCACGCTGCCCGCTCCATCCAGCGCCGCGACGTCGGGCCACATTATACGAACATCGCCCTCATGGGCACTTACGTCACTTACACGGCCGGCGAGTTCTACGGGGAGGCGGAGATCCTGGACTACGCGCGGCGCAGGCTACGTCGCTTCTACGAGTATACCCGAGAGCAGGGCGCGTTTACCGAGTTCAACAGCCCTACCTACACGGCCGTCGCCATCCGCGTCCTGGCCCGCATGCGTCGAGATATCCGCGACCGCGACGTGCATCCGATGTTAGATTGGCTGTATGACCTAGCCTGGGCCGACGTGGCACGGCATTTCCATCCGCCCACGCGCCAGTGGGCTGGCCCTCACTCCCGCTGCTACTCGACGCTGTTGCGCCCTGGCGACCAGGCCTTCCTACAACGCGCCACAGGTGGCGCGCTCCGCTACTTCAGCGATGAGGAGATCCCGCCCGATATCGAGGCCCATCGCTTGGATTTCTCGTGTCCGCGCGCATACATCCCGTCCTTTTTGCATCTGGACGGTCCGCAGGAGGTCGTCCAGGTATACTATCAGGGCAGTGACTGGCTGCCCCGCATCATCGGCCGCACGTACATGAACGAGACCGTAGCCATTGGCACCATGAATCGGGGCGATTTCTGGAATCAGCGCCGGCCGCTGGTGGCCTATTGGGGAACGGCCGAGCATCCCATCGCCCTGCAGGTACGCTGCCTGCACGATGGATACGACTATTGTTCGGCGCTGATCTTCACCCGCCAGACGGGGCCATATGTGTTGGCGGCGATTGTCTTCGCCACCGACTACGGTGATCGCCACATCAGCCTGGACCTGATACGAGATCAGACTATCATGGCTCGGGACCTGCGGCTGCGGTTCCAGATCATCCATCCGCCGGCCGACTGGCAAGCAAGGGAGGGGCTCATCTTGGGACATGAGGCTAACACATTTACGATCGGGAACGCTACCCTGAGCCTCCACGTGCCTTACGTTGCCTTCGGCGACCGGGATGTCATTACGGAAGCCAATCGAGAGGGCACAGATGAATGCCTGGACATCGTGCTGTATCATGGGCCCCGGCGACAGATCGATTTCAGCCGGACGCACCCGGCCGCCATCATATTTGGGCTACAGATCACGCCCGCGGGTGAGCCGACAACGCGCCCACGGGTTGACGTGACCCAGGCGAAAGGCTATCTGCAGGCTTTTTGGAACACGCCACGCGGCCCTCTAGAACTCACCGTGCCGGGGCGTCCTGGCCCATTTGCCGAACTAGAGCGGCTGGCAGACGGCGTAGATGACGTGTGAGCGTCCGCCGCTCACCTGGAGGGTAAGCTGCCTGCCTCAAGGAGCGCCGAGCCCGCCGAGCTTGGCGCTCCTTTCGCGCTCCCCTCAGCTCACCTGGCCTAAGCGGTCAGCACAATAGATCAGGCTGCAAGACCACAGTGATCTCAAAACGCCATGACAGACGAAGTTGATGCGATCTCGGTCTTTCCTGCCAGCAACTTTTCCAGATGTTGTTTTCTGTCTGTTGACAAACAGAGTGACACGGCGTATACTGAAAATGATGAAACGTCATCGCTTCCCAGGTACGACGCCGGGGACGCACCCCATGTGGGGCACAGGTATCCCTCCGAGGCACAGTTTCAAGGATCGCACTGGGCCTCGCCGGCCCTGGCACCGCGTTTGCCCCTAAATCATCCCCGTCGCCGATAGACCAGACGCTCCCGAGTGTCACCTGTACGGGACACAGGTGACCTAAATGTCCCCTTCGCTCCCTTGGGCCACTCCGGGGGCCACTTCGTCCACCCACTCGCCCTATTTAAAAGAAGAGGAGATTAGAAGATGATTAGCACAACGATCTTCCCCGGCCGTTACGTTCAGGGCTATGATGCCCTGAAGAGACTGGGTGTGGAAATGTCACGATTTGGGCAGAAAGGGTTTGTAATCTGCGACCCGTTTGTTCTCGACCGCCTCTTACCGGACTTCCGGCAGAACATGGAGCAGGCTATAGAGATCAAAGTAGAGAGATTTGGTGGTGAATGCTCCGAAGAGGAGATAGGAAGACTATCTGACTTAGCCAAGAAGGCCGGTTGTGAGCTCATAGTTGGTATAGGGGGAGGGAAAACGCTGGATACGGCAAAGGCAACCGCCTATGAATTGAAGGTTCCAGTTGTTACCGTCCCAACTATAGCCTCAACTGATGCTCCTTGCAGCGCGCTTTCAGTGATATACACGCCTGAGGGAGAGTTCAAACGGTACTTGATACTCCCCAGAAATCCTGATTTGGTACTGGTAGACACCAAGGTAATCGCTCAAGCTCCAACGAGGTTTCTAGTTTCAGGTATGGGAGACGCACTGGCCACTTGGTTTGAGGCTGAGTCGTGCAAGAAAAACTATGCTGGGAACATGACTGGTGATGTGGGTTCGATGACTGCTTACGCGTTGGCCCGGCTTTGTTACGAAACTCTTCTCGAGTATGGTGTTGCCGCTAAATCGGCTTGTGAGGCTCATGCTGTGACGCCTGCCTTAGACCATATTGTAGAAGCGAATACGTTGTTAAGTGGATTAGGTTTTGAGAGTGGAGGATTAGCCGCCGCCCACGCTATTCACAATGGTTTCACTGTTTTGGAACAGACTCATAAGTATTATCACGGGGAGAAAGTTGCAATCGGTACTTTGGCCTCTCTATTCCTCACTGATAAACCAAAGGGCACTATAGATGAGGTTTACTCTTTCTGTGAGTCCGTAGGTTTGCCCACCACACTCGCGGACATTGGACTTTCCGATGTCTCAGACGAAGAACTGATGAAGGTAGCAGAGGCAGCGTGCGCTGAAGGAGAGACCATCCATAACGAGCCTATTCCTGTCACTCCTGAGATGGTTTCTTCTGCTCTCAAGACCGCGGATGCTGAAGGCAGAAGAAGAATTTCGCCCGCCCCTTTAGATATTGTAGAGGAGAAAGTGAAATGAAAGTAGAAAAGGTTTTGAAGAACGTTCCCTTGCTGCTGATCCTGGCAGCACTAGTGACTCTGCCCCTCTTGCTCTGGGCAACCCCTGCCCACGGCTCTCCGTCAGTACGGCCGTCCTTTGCCTCCGGCCGGATCCTGGTCAAGTTCAAACCGGGGACAAGCCCTGCCGATAGAGCCGCTCTCCATCGGGCCCAAAGGGGTAAACTCGTTCGGGAGATCTCCGGCATCAAGGTAGAGGTGGTGAGAGTCCCAGCAGGGACAGAGAGGGGCAAAGCGATCGCTTACGCCCGCAGCCCTATCGTAGCCTACGCCGAGCCGGACTACATCGCTTATGCTCTTGGAGACCCCAACGATGAATACTTCGCCAAGCAATGGGGACTGGACAACGATGGCCAGGAATACAAAGACGGCCAGTCGGGCACTGTGGACGCAGACATCGATGCCCCGGAGGCTTGGGATATCATCACCGGCACGGCAGAGGTCAAGATCGCTATCCTGGACACCGGAATCGACCAAGACCATCCGGATCTGGATGACAAGTTGGTTAGCCATATCAATTTCACTGACAGCGACACCGTTGATGACCTCTACGGCCATGGGACCCACGTAGCCGGAATTGCTGCCGCGGAGACCAACAACTCTCAAGGGGTAGCGGGAACGGGCTACAACTCCTCTTTAATGAACGTCAAAGTACTTAATGATGATGGAATGGGCTACTACTCCTGGGTGGCACAGGGCGTCGTATGGGCAGCGGATAACGGTGCCAAGGTGATCAATATGAGCCTGGGTGGTACCCGGAAATCCCGCACCCTTGAGGATGCGGTCAACTATGCCTGGAGCAAGGACGTGGTTTTGGCGGCAGCAGCGGGGAACAGTGGCAACCCCAGCCCTACCTATCCGGCCAAGTATGAGAACTGCATCGCTGTGGCTGCCACCGACTCCGATGACCAGAAGGCCTCTTTCTCCGAATGGGGCAGCTGGGTGGATGTAGCTGCACCCGGGGTGGACGTTTTCTCTACCTTTCCCAACCATCCTTACGTCATCGGCAAGTCTCTGAGCTACGATTATGGCAGTGGCACGTCTATGTCTACGCCCTTCGTTTCTGGCCTGGCAGCCCTCGTCTGGGCCACCGGATACGGCA
>DUEN01000167.1 GCA_011176545.1 Caldilineae bacterium
AGATCGATCATGCGCTTCATGCGCGGCAACAGGAACTCGTGGATCTGCTCTGGCGAGAACATGAGGTCGTCCTGTCCCCCCATGTCCTCCGCCACATAGCTCAGCATCACCTGACCGGGGATCTGTTCGAAGATGCGCCGCGTATTCTCGTACGCCAGATCGAACAGCTTGTCCAGGCAATAGTGAACGATCTCCGGGTTGAGGACCAGGTCCATGAACGCCTGCTCTTGCCCCCGCAGGTTCTTGTAGATCAGGAAGGGTTCCGAGCCACCGCCGCGGATGGGATACATCTCGTTGCCCTTCACCTGCTCCGGGATATCGGAGTAATCCCACCAATCGGGGTCAGGCCAGGTGTAGTTGCGCTCGATCTCCTCCACGGAGTTGTATTGGGCCAGGGGATGATACACGCACTCCCGATAAACCCCGGTCCCATAATCGACGTATTGATAGCCGCAGCCGAAGACATCTCGATCCTCAGGGATCGGCGGGCCGACATAGCGCGGCTTCACCGAGACGACGAAGTCGATATGCAGCTTCTGCAACATCTCCCGCTCGCTGCTGCATCCCAGATACTTCATGAGCTTAGCCGTGGCCTCCGGCGTGGCCCAATAATCCATAGGCACCCGATCCGGCTGCTGACGGGTCAGGACAGCTAGCCACCGTTCTCGCGGAGTCATCGTCTCCTTGGGCATCGCTCGTCTTTCCTCCTCTTCAAATGCTCTGATTCGGATAGTATGAATCCTGCTTTCAGACCAAATCGCGCACCAGCTCGCCTACCAACTTGACCCGATGGATATCCCCATCCGGCGGGATCTCATCCGAGATCCCCAACACCAGCCTGGGATAGAATAGCTCGACCAGCCGCTCCACACAACGCACCAGCACGTCCTCGGGATACGAAGGGAGGAAATATACGGCCGGAATGCCATCTAACAACACCAATGACCCTAGCGCTTCTTTGATCTCCTCGATGGTGACGTCTCCTTGAGGTTGCGGCGTGGCCGCCTCGATGCCATCCCACGGGCAGGCTTGCAGATAGGGCAGCAGCGGCTTCATGGCCCCGTCAATGTGGATGTGAACGAACTTACCCGCCTCGTGAAGCTGCTCTACCCGGCGTCGATAATACGGAACGAGATACTCATTCCAGATAGGCGGTGGATCCATATGGGCATCGATATTCTCGCCCAGATTGAGAATAGGGACTGGGCATGCGCAAAGGAGCTCGTAAAGGGCATCATCCGCCTTGCTGGCCACCTCCATGTAGTGCGCGACCTTCTCCGGGCAGTCGTGCATGGCATAAATGGTATTCTCAAATCCCATGTGCTCAATGAAGAGGCCCTGCAGTGGCGAGCGACGAAAATAGAACTGGGGAGCGCCACGCGTCCCTATCCGTTCCAGATCGGCCTGATAGGCCTCCTCGTCCCACCACCATTCCTCATCCTGCACGATGTACTCCAATACGCGCAGATCCTCGACATCCTTCACCTTGTACTCATCGTGATAAGCGGAGAGCCCCCACGCGTCATAGTGGAGCACCTCCCGTAGTGTGCCCACGGGGGTCTCCCAATATCGCGCCACTCGCTTCTCGTCCAATTGCTCCTCGCGCACGCGCACCGTGTGATAGCGCACCCGCAACGGAGAGGTGAAATAGCGCACCGAGGCCAAGCAGGCATCGTAGACGTCCAATAGACTGGCGCCTTCGTACTCGGGAGGGAGGGTGCCGCGCTTGTGGTTCACCCGATACCAGAACTCCAGCCGCGGCTGCCATAAAACGCCTCCGGGATCATCTCCGCGGAAGACAGCCAGATTCATAGCGCTCCAATCAGGTAGTTTCTGAGGATGTTGCATGGTCGTTCTCCTTTCACCCGAGCGGCACAGGATGAGCGGGGATACCATGACGAGTCTCATACTATTATATCACCATGTATCGCCTTGCCTAACCGGGCTATCACGATAAGCATCGCATATGCTCATTTCCAATATTTTGACGATTGGCATACCAGGGGTATAATCCCTTCCCGACTGACCAGTCAGTTTAGAACTTCGTTCATATAGGAGATCTCATGGCCCCGCCTCGGACGAACACGACTGAAGATCGGCGGACGCAAATCCTGCAGGCGGCCATGGCCTGCTTCGCCCGCCAGGGATACCACCGCACGACGATGGATGACATCGTACACGAAAGCGGCCTGAGCAAGGGGAGCCTGTACTGGTACTTCAAAAGCAAGAAGGACCTGTTCCTCGCCATCATCGATGCATGGATATCGGACATCAACCGGACGTTACAAGAACTCTCCCAGATGGAGGAGATGACCTGGACCGATCGGCTACGCCGCGCGGCCGAGCTGATCGCCATGGATATCGCCAAACAGCGCGACTTCGCCTCGCTCACGATGGAGTTTTGGGCGGAGATGCAGCAGGACGAGCAGGTAAGGGAGCGCCTGGTTCGTATCTACAATGAAACCCTCGACGTGCTACAACGCTTCATCGCCGCAGGCATCAAAGCGGGAGAGTTCCGTCCGATCGACCCACGGGCGGCGGCCGCGGTACTCATCGCCGCGTTCGATGGGATGATGCTCCAATGGTCCATGATGCCGGATCAGATCAAATGGCCCGACCTGGGCCAGTCGATCGTCGATATCATCATCCACGGGCTGGAGAGACGGAAAGGCCATGACGGATAATGGGACGACGCTGGCCATCCTGACAGAAGGATTAACGAAGACCTTCCGCAACCAGGTCGCCGTGGATAGGCTGGATCTGGCTATCCGGCCTGGCGAGATCTATGGTCTTATCGGACCGGATGGCGCCGGTAAGACGACTACGATCCGCCTACTGGCCGCGGTGATGGTCCCGAGCGCCGGACGCGCCCTGGTTGGCGGGTTCGATACGGTAACCCAGGCGGAGGAGATACGGCGCATCATCGGGTACATGCCCCAACGCTTCAGCCTGTACGGCGACCTGACCGTCCAGGAGAACCTCGACTTCTTCGCCGACGTCTTCGATGTCCGAGGTCGGGAGCGCCGCGAGCGGATCGAACGGCTCCTAGCCTTCGCCCGCCTGGAGGAGTTCACCGACCGACGAGCCGCCCATCTCTCCGGCGGGATGCAGAAAAAGCTCGCCCTCGCCTGTGCGCTGATCCATCACCCGCAGATCCTGTTCCTGGATGAGCCTACCACCGGCGTGGATCCCATCTCCCGTCGCGAGTTCTGGAATATCCTCTCCGACTTGCACGTCCAGGGCGTGACCCTCTTCGTGAGCACGCCGTATATGGACGAGGCGGAGCACTGCTCCCGGGTGGGGCTTATGTTCCGAGGACGCATCATCGAGCAGGGGACGCCGGACGAGATCCGACGACTCGTGCCTGGGGAGCTGCTGGCGGTATGGACCCGCGATCTGATCCGGGCGAGGGAGGTCGTCGTCCATCTCGATGGCGTGCTCGAAGTACAGACCTACGGCGATCTCCTTCACGTGTTCGTGGACGACGCGGAAGGGCGCCAGCCGGAGATAGAGGCGGCTCTGCGTGGCGCTGGTGTGCCTTTCCAGCAGATCCGGCGCAGCACCCCGCGCATGGAGGAGGCCTTCATCTCGCTGATCCGAAGGCAACGCGAGGAAGAGCGTGAACCCGCGTAAGATCTGGGCTGTCTTTCGTAAAGAGTGGATACACATCACGCGCGACGTTCGCACGTTCTTTCTCGTGACCATATCTCCAGTTTTCCTGCTCGTCGTGCTGGGGTACGCGTTCTCCGTTGACGTGAAGAACGTGGCAGTCGCCGTGCTGGATTACGATCGCTCGCCCCTTTCACGGGCCTATATCGCCGGGATTCACAGTAGCCCTGAGCTGGATATCTGCTGCTATCTGGAGCGGTGGGAGGAAATCTTCGTCCTGCTGGAACGATCCCGCGCGCGGGCGGTCGTCATCATCCCCCGCGGGTTCGCCGAAGCCCTGCAGACGGGCAGACCGCCGGAGCTCCAGATCATCGTGGATGGGACCGACCCGAACACGGGACAACATGCAATGACCTATCTGGGGGGATATACCGGACACTTTGTCGCCACACAGGTCATGAACGCCCTGGCCGTCAAGAGACCCCCCGCCCCCAGCATAGAACTCCGCATACGGACCTGGTATAACCCGACGTTCAAATCCGTCATCGGCATGGTGCCCGGCCTCATCGCCATCGTGCTCACCATGCCCGCCATGTCGGTGACGCTCGCTCTGGCGCGCGAGCGAGAATGGGGCACACTGGAACAGCTCATCACCACCCCACTCCGTCGGTCAGAGTTGCTGATCGGGAAGCTGCTCCCATACGTCACCAGCGGCCTAGTCAGCGTGGTGTTATGCACGCTCGTGGGGATGACGCTGTTCGGCGTTCCCTTTCGGGGGAGCTTCCCACTCTTCATGTTGCTATCAGCCGATTTCTTTCTGGCCAGTTTGAGCCTGGGGCTCCTCATGGCGATCTTCATCGGCAACCAGCAGCTGGCCATGATCGTGGCCCTGCTCGTCTTCCTCTTCCCCGGGTTCTTCCTCTCCGGGCTGATCTTTCCTATATCAGCCATGCCTCCGGAGATGCGCATGGAGGCTTACGCCATCCCCACGACCCATTACGTGACCATCAGCAGGAGCGTGTTCTTGAAGGGGGTGGGCCTGGAGATCCTGTGGCCTTTCGCTGCGACGCTCTTCGTGATGGGCGTCGTGCTTATATCGCTGACGGTATGGCTCTTCCGCAAACGGTTGTGATCCGATGATCTATCGTATCCTGGCCCTGGTCGGCAAAGAACTTACCCAGCTACGGCGGAACTGGCCGCTGGCTCTCTTCATCATCTTCGGGCCGATGATGGAGCTGGTCGCCGTCGCCTACGCCACATCGCAAGAGATCGCGAACCTGCCCACGGCCGTGTTGGATTACGACCGAACGCAGGCAAGCCGCGATCTGATCACAGCTTTAAGGAATACTGGCACGTTCCGCATGACATATTGGCTCGAAGACGGGGAGGCCATCCCCCGTTTACTGGATGCGGGGAAGGCGGCCGTGGCTGTCGTCATCCCTAAGGGTTTCGGAGAGGCGCTGACGCGAGAGAGCGTCGGCCGACCGGAGGTTCAGGTCATCCTGGACGGAGCGGACCCGCCTTCTGCACAAGCGGCGATGCGTTCCGTCCAAGGGGCGGTCGCCCGCATGAATCAGGAGCTTATGGTGCGAAGGTTGGGGCCCGCCGCAGCCGAGATGAGCGCCTTCGATCCGAGCGTGCGCGTCTGGTTCAACGAGGAGCTGCGCGAGGCCAACTACACCGTGCCGTCCGAGCTGGGCTTCATCCTCTACTTCGTGGCGCTAATGATCGCCTCGCTGGGGATCGCCCGGGAGCGAGAACTGGGCACATTGGAACAGCTCGTGATCACCCCGTTGCGCTCCGTCGAGCTGATCATCGGCAAGACCATCCCGGCGATCCTGCTGGCGTACATCGAGTTCCTGCTGTTGCTGGCCGTCACCATCGGCGTGTTCCGGGTGCCCATGCGCGGGTCATGGCCGCTCCTGCTAGGGATCGCCTTCTTCTATTTATTCGTGGAATTAGGCTGGGGGATCATGATCTCAGCGATCTCCAGGACGCAACAACAGGCGTTATTGCTGGTCTTCGTGCTGGCCATGGGGGAGATGGTCTTCTCCGGATACATGATCCCCGTCGAGACACTGCCAGGGCCGTTACGGGTCATGTCGAACTTCGTCCCGATCCGGCATTTCCTGATTATCCTGCGGGGCATCCTGTTGAAAGGGTCGGGGCTACAAGCCTTCTGGTACGAGCTGGGCATGCTCGCATTTCTCGGCAGCCTCATCTTGATCATCACGTTCATTATCCTTAGGCGCCTGAGATGGGATTGAGGAAAGGGAAGAAACGATCAGGGAAGAGATGAGCCGATCAAACCATCACGCGATCGTCGCGGAGGAGCTGACCAAGCGCTTCGGCTCCTTCACCGCGGTGGATCATATCAGCTTCTCGGTTCGCGAGGGAGAGATCTTCGGGTTCCTGGGGCCTAACGGCTCTGGGAAGACGACGACGATCCGCATGCTGCTGGGGCTTCTGCGTCCCACATCAGGCCACGCGCGCATCCTGGGCTACGACGTGACCCGCCAGACGAAGGAGATACGCCGGCTGGCCGGATATATGTCGCAACGATTCAGCCTGTACAACGATCTCACGGTGGTGGAGAACCTGAACTTCTACGGGCGGACGTATGGGGTTCGCGGCCGCGAGCTGGAGGAGCGCAAGCGCTTCGTATTAGAGATGGCAGGGCTGGTGGGGCGAGAGCACGAGCTGACGCGTAACCTGTCCGGCGGATGGAAGCAGCGCCTGGCCCTGGGAGCCGCCATCCTCCACAAGCCACGCGTTCTGTTCCTTGATGAGCCCACAGCGGGCGTCGATCCGGTATCCCGACGTCAGTTCTGGGACCTGCTTTACCAACTGGCCGACGATGGCACGACCATCTTCGTCACGACACACTACATGGACGAGGCGGAGCACTGCCATCGGCTGGCGTTCATCCATCGAGGCCGGATCGTCGCTCAGGGCACGCCGGAGGAGATCAAGACGGAACAGATGCGCGGCCAGGTAATGGAGATCATCTGCAAGCCGACGAATGCTGCCTTGATCGCGCTGAGAAGCCTGGACCGCTTCGACGAGGTCGCCCTGTATGGGGAGCGTATCCATGTCGCCGCGCCGGACATCGCCCAGCATGAAGGAGCGATCCGGGCCGCGCTGCACAAAGCGGGCGTCCACATCATTGAGATGAACATCATCCCGCCATCCCTGGAGGATGTGTTCATCTCCCGCTTGCGATGAGAGGGCGAGGATTCTAACAGAGGAGAGGGTTATGTTAAAGCGGATTTTGATCGTCATCGCCATCGTCGCCGTGTTGGGCATAGCGGCATGGCAGGGATATCTCTTCGCACAACGGGAGCCAGAAGCCGTTCAAGGGTTCCTGACGAACCTGGAGTTCGACACAGGTAAGCCATCGGGCCGTCTCATAGCGTCGGGCATTATCGAGGCCCACCAAGTCGAGGTGGCCCCTGAGGTGGGAGGAATTATCGTCGATATCCCAGTGGATGAGGGGGACGAGGTCGAGGAGGGACAGATCCTCGTCCAGTTGGATACGGACCTGATCGACGCTCAGTTGGAACAGGCGGCGGCCGTGGTGGCCGTAGCCCGGGCGCAGCTCGAGTTGGTCAAGGCCGGCCCCCGAGAGGAGGACGTGCGGCAGGCTCAGGCAGCCGTACGCCTGGCCGAGGCCATGCGCGACGCGGCCCGCCAAGCCTGGGAGGACGCCAAAGCCCTGCGGGATAACCCGCAAGAGCTCGACATCCAGCTCATCAGCGCCCGCATCGAGGTCGCCATCGCCGAGAAGCAGGTGATCGCGGCTGAAGCGAACGCGCGCGCCATGGACCTGGAACATGAGATGTGGGGCCGCATGGTGCGTTATCTATCGGACGGCTTCGATGTGGTGCTTCCCGGTGGCTTCGGCTTCCACTATGAACCTGGCTCTGACAAGATCCAGGCGGCGAACCTGCAGTGGAATCTATCCGGGCAAAAGGCCTGGGAAGCCTGGCAACAGGTGGAGGAGGCCAAAGCCCAGTTGCTCTCGGCGCAGGCGCGGCTGCGCAACCTGGAGGCCAAACGTGAGAACCCCGTCGAGCTACAGATCCAGGTAGACCAGGCTGAGGCTCAGTTCCATGGCGCTGAGGCCCAGGTGGAACAGGCGAAAGCGGAATTGGCGCGCCTGTTGGAGGGCGCCTCTCAGGAACAGATCGAGGTCGCCGAGGCGGGTTTAAAACAGGCGGAATCCGCGCTGGATCATCTGATGGCTCAGCGCGAGAAGTTCACGCTGCGAGCGCCGAGGTCGGGCGTCGTCGTGGCGCGGCCAGCGAACCGCGGCGAGGCGGTGGTGCCAGGCACGCCGCTGCTCAAGATCGCCGACCTGGATCAGGTGACGCTGACCGTTTACGTGCCTGAGGATAAGATCGGCCTCGTGCGGTTGGGAGATGAGGTTTCCGTCACGGTGGACTCCTTCCCGGATCGAACGTTTATCGGCCGGGTGACCTACATCGCTGACAGGGCGGAGTTCACTCCCAAGAACGTCCAAACGGCCGAGGAGCGGGTCAACATGGTCTTCGCCGTTAAAATCACACTTCCTAACCCCGATCACGACCTCAAACCCGGGATGCCAGCCGATGCCGATTTCGGTCCAATCAAGTAACCACGAGGACAAGAGCGCTGCATACCGGTTAGACGAACGACGAGGGATGAAGGACGAAGGGCGATCACCATCAGAGAAATATTAAGGAGCGAGACGGAGATGCATGATAAGCGAAAAGGGTTGGTCACACTCATCGTGATGGTCATTGTTGGCGTGGGGATACTATTGCCCTTACGCGTTACGGCATTCCCGCGGCAGCGCGTCGTCGTTACGGCCTCGGGCACGATCGAGGCGGAGGAAGTCAAGATCAGCTCGGAGATAGGCGGGCGTGTCGTCGCGATCTTCGCGGAGGAAGGTGACCCGGTGGAGGAGGGGCAACTGCTGGTGCAGCTGGACGACTCACTGTTGATCGCGCAGGAGCGCCAGGCGGAGGCGGAGGTCGCCACGGCCCGGGCGAAGTTGGCCGAGGTGAAATCCGGGCCTCGACCAGCCGAGATCGCCGCGGCGCGGGCGGAGGTCCAGCAGGCGGAGGCCGAGCTGGCGGGCGCACGCAAGGCATATGCCCACGCCAAGGAATTACTGGAGACTCCCCACGACCTGATCGCCCAGATCGACGATGCCAAGGCCCGCATCGCCCTGGCCAAGGCGCAGCTTGGCCAGGCCCAGGCGCGATATGGGGCGGCGAAGGCGCTACGGGATGCCACCACCGGCGGATCGGATGAGGATAAGACGAAACGAGCCGTGTACGAGCAGCAAATGGTAGCCGCACAGGCCGCGATAGAGGCCGCGCGGGAGGCGCAACGGGGCGCGGAGACCCTGCTGGCGGCCCTGGAGGCCATGCGTCGTCAGCCCCTCGCGCTCATCGCGGAGGTCCACAGGACGGAGGGACAGGTGAAGATTGCGGAGGCCAAGCTGGCCTTGGCCCAGGCTCAGTTGGATGCGCTCCTGGCTGGCCCCCGCATGGAAGAGATCGTGGCAGCCGAAGCGGAGGTGCAACGGGCGGAAGCCGCGCTCCATCTGGTCCAGGTGCAGCGAGAGAAGCTCTCCCTGCACAGCCCGATCAGTGGGCTGGTGACCAGCCGCCTCGTTGAGCCAGGTGAGCTGGCCGCGCCGGGAGCGGTGCTGATGACTGTGGCCGACCTGGATCAGGTGACGCTCCAAATCTTCGTGCCGACCAGTAAGATCGGGCACGTTAAGCTGGGGCAGGAGGCCATCGTGAAGGTGGATTCCTTCCCTGAGCGCGAGTTCCGCGGCCGCGTCGTCTATATCGCGGATCGGGCGGAGTTCACTCCGAAAAACGTGCAGACGCAGGAGGATCGGGTGCAGACGGTCTTCGCCGTCAAACTGCAACTGGACAACCCAGAACACCTGCTGAAGCCAGGCATGCCTGCCGATGCCACGCTGCTGGAGTGACCTTTTCCCCCATGATGCGACTCATGGCTCCCCTGTAAGGGTGTGGTATACTATTTACCGTATTGGAATGACAATGCTTACTGACTGGGGAATTGGTATATGAGCACAACGAAGAAGGCCCTGCTGGCCCGATCGCCAGACAGGGCCTCTCACACGGAAGCGATACCTACGATATCCGATAACGAGTGGCATACTCTCCCCGCCGACGAGGTGGCGGAGGCGTTACGTACCCACTTCCAGAACGGGCTTTCCTCCGAGGAGGCGGCCGCCCGGCTGCAGAAGTATGGTTACAACGAGTTACAGGAGGCTCCGCGGCCCGGCTTCCTCTCCCGGCTGTGGGATCAGTTTAACAATTTCCTGATGCTTATCCTCATCGTCGCCAGCATCGTCTCGCTAGCGCTGGGGGACGCCATCGAGGCGGGCGCCATTATGGCTATCGTGTTCCTGAACGCCATCCTAGGCGTCATTCAGGAGACGCGGGCGGAGGAGGCGCTGGCAGCCCTCAAGAAAATGGCCGCTCCAGAGGCCCATGTGATCCGCGACGGTCGGCAGGTCACCATCCCCGCCCGGGAGGTGGTCCCCGGCGATATCGTCATCCTGGAGACGGGGAACTACGTGCCTGCCGATCTACGTCTCATCGAGGCGGTTAACCTGCGCATCGACGAGGCGACGCTCACAGGGGAATCCGTCCCCGTACAGAAGCGGGCCGATATCGTCCTCGATCGGGATGTTCCTCTAGGCGATCGGAGCAACACCGCATTTATGTCAACAGTGGTCACCTATGGCCGGGGCCGCGGCGTCGTGGTGGCGACCGGCATGCACACGCAGATCGGCCTCATCGCCCAGATGCTCCAGTCCACGGAGAGCGAGCCCACGCCGCTTCAGATCAAGCTGGACCAACTGGGCAAGACGCTGGGTTGGGGTGCCCTGGCGATCTGCGCGCTGATCTTCGGCATCGGCTGGCTACGCGGGGGTGATCCGCTGGAGATGTTCATCGTGGCCGTCAGCCTGGCCATCGCTGCCGTGCCAGAGGGCCTCCCCGCGGTGGTCACCATCTCGCTGGCGTTGGGTATGCAGCGCATGATCCGCCGCCACGCGCTGATTCGCAGCCTGCCAGCCGTGGAAGCCCTAGGCTCGACCACCGTTATCTGCTCGGATAAGACGGGAACGCTGACTCAGAACCAAATGACGGTGGTCCGCCTGTATACCGACGATAAAATGATCACCGTGACCGGCGAAGGATACGCGCCTCGCGGGAAGTTCCTGTATCAGGATGAGGAGATCAACCCGCGAGAACATCCCGCGATCCAGCTTCTGCTTCGCGGCGCGGCGTTGTGCAACGATGCCTATCTGGAGACGTCCGGCACTCAGGATGGGCGCCGCGTGTATCGGATGATCGGCGACCCCACCGAGGGCGCCCTGGTCGTCGCGGCCGCCAAGGCGGGGCTGTGGAAGCTCTCCATGGAGGAGGAGACCCCACGCGTGGGGGAGATCCCCTTCGAGTCCGAGCGTAAGCGTATGACGACGATTCACGAGGTGGAACGCCGCGATGAGCTGGCGCGGGTCTTTCCCTTCCTCTCCGAAGACCACCACCGGGATCCCACGTTCATCGCCTTCGTGAAGGGCGCGCCCGATCTGGTGCTCGAGCGGTGCACGCGCTGGTATCATAACGGCCAGGAGCTCCCCCTGTCGGATGAGGAGCGGAAGCGCTTCTTGCGGGTCAACCAAGAGATGGCCAGCAACGCGCTGCGCGTGCTCGCCGTGGCCTATCGGGAGCTCTCCGAGGTGCCGGAGGAACCGGACGCGGAGGCCGTGGAACGCGAGCTGACCTTCGTCGGGCTGATTGGGATGATCGATCCCCCGCGGCCGGAGGTGAAGCCCGCCATCGAGACCGCGCGCCGGGCGGGGATCAAGACGGTGATGATCACGGGCGACTATCCAGAGACCGCCGCCACCATCGCCCGGGAGATCGGCCTGCTGCGTCCTAACGGCTTGGTGATGACAGGCCGTGAGCTGGATGAGGTCTCAGATGAGAGGCTGGTCGAGATCGTCGAGGACGTCGATGTGTACGCTCGCACATCTCCTCAACACAAGGTGCGCATCGTCGACGCGCTGAAGGCGCGTAATCACATCGCCGCCATGACGGGTGACGGCGTCAACGACGCGCCGGCGCTGAAGCGGGCGGACATCGGCGTGGCCATGGGGATCACTGGCACCGATGTGGCCAAGGAGACGGCCGACATGGTGCTCACCGACGATAATTACGCCTCCATCGTCGCCGCGGTGGAGGAAGGCCGGATTATTTACTCCAACATTCGCAAGTTCGTCTATTACCTGCTCTCCTGCAACGTGGGTGAGATCCTGATCATCTTCGTGGCCACGCTGGCAGGGCTACCACTGCCGCTCACGGCGATCCAGCTTCTATGGCTCAACCTGCTCACGGACGGGGCACCGGCCCTGGCCCTGGGCCTGGAGAAGGGGGATCCCGACATCATGGAGCAGCCGCCGCGGCCTCCCGATGAGCCGGTGATCAACCGCGATATGCTCATCGGCATCGCCGTGCAGAGCCTAGCCATCATGACGGCCACCCTAGGCGCTTTCCTGCTGGGGAACCCCTTCAATCCAGCCACCCTAGACGTGGCTGAGAGCATGGCCTTCGCGACGCTGACCGTCTCGGAGTTGCTACGGGCCTACACTACCCGGTCCGAACGGTACCCACTCTATCGCATCGGCGTGTTTTCCAACAAGTACATGCAATACGCGGTGCTGGCATCGCTGGCGTTGCTGCTCACGGTGGTCTATGTGCCGTTC
>DUEN01000168.1 GCA_011176545.1 Caldilineae bacterium
GCCTTTTTTGCCGCCTTCCTCAAAGAGCAGGAGGAGCGCTACAACCGGGAAAGCAGCACCCTGGCCGACATCTCCATCGAGATCGGCAACATCGAAGCGGCCTGGCGCTGGACCACTCAACTAGGTGATGCGGCCACGGCTCTTCCGCTGTGTACGGGGCTCTTCTTCATCGGCGATATGTGGGGGTGGCTTGGCCTGGTCCAGCCCCTCTTTGTCCAGGGGGTGGAGACGCTGCAAGCGCATCTGCGGGCGGAGGAGCAAGAACCGACCCAGCTTGACGCTATAGCCATCCTCATTGCCCGCATCCTGCATGCGCAGGGGAGTCTCTTGATGCGACGGGGACGTCTCTCCGCGGCCTTCGCTTGCGCAAGGCAAGCCGAGGCGTTTGCCCGCCAGGCCGAACGCAGCCCGCCCCAGACGTTTGCTCTGATCTACGCCCGGTCACTGCGGGCGATCATCCTGGGCATGCGCAACGAATTCGATGAATCCGAGCGCATCTTTCGTGAAGAGCAGATTCCCTACTGGGAGACCGCAACCACGTCTGAGTTTCAGGGTCCGGATTTCTCTCTGGGCAACGCCTACATGGGCCTGGGAGCAATCCTGGTCGCCAGAGGACATTATAATGCGGCTCGTCAGGTTCTGGAGCGCAGTCTGGCCGTGAAGGAGCGCAGTGGCGAATTCCGCTTTCGCGCCCTGACCTACAGCTTCCTGGCCAGGGCCTATGCCGGCCAGGGGAGGTGTACTGAAGGGCTGGACGCGGCCGTTGAAGGAGAGCGCCTGAGTCGGGAATTCGATGACCGGTTCAGTCTGAGCAGCGCCCTGGTGACTACGGGTCGCCTGCTGCTCGCCAACGACAAAGTCAACGCCGCCCGCCGCCGCTGCCTGGAAGCCATGGAAGTGGCCGAAGAGACCGGCAACCGTTTCATCCTGGCCTGGGCGCGCATCTGGCTGGCCAACGTGGCCCTGGCCGAGAAACGCGTGACCGAAGCCACGAGCCTGGCAACCGACGCTCTCGCCCTCTACCAGCGGGAAGAGATGGAATCGATCGACCTGCTGAGTGAGATTCTGCTAGCCCAGGGCAAGTGTGCACTGGCCGCGGGTCAGCCGGAAGCAGCCGAGGAGAGCTTTCGGCGGATGCAAGCGCTGCCCCGATGCTCGGCACCCTACCGGCAGGCCGCGGAAGAAGCGCTGGCCGCAGTTCAGGCCGGACGGGCCTTCGAGACGTGATTCCCTCGACGATGAGCAACAGCGCGCCGTCAAGGGATTGTGCCCTGCTGGTGCGGCCAAGACGGGCAGCACAAAGATGCCCCTCCAGGAGCGCAAGCACATGACGAAATGGCATGATGATGACACCTTCTGGGAACAGATGCGAGATCGGATGTTTCATCATAAACGTTGGGAGGCAACGTCGGTCGAGATCGACCACGTGTTGGCGTTGTTGAATCTGCCGGCCGCCGCTACCATACTTGACATGCCCTGCGGCCCCGGACGCCATGCGCTGGAGCTGGCTCGCCGTGGCTTCCGGGTCACCGGCGTTGACCGCACGGTCGCCTACCTGGACGAGGCCCGCGAACGAGCTCAAGAGGCGGGGGTAAACGTAGAATGGATTAAAGCAGATATGCGGGACTTCCACCTGCCTGGGATGTTCGACGCGGCCATCAATCTGTTCACCTCCTTCGGCTATTTCGAGGACCCGGCTGAAGATCGTCAAGTAGCTGAGAATTTCTTCACCTCTCTCAAGCCCGGCGGGCAGTTGCTTATGGACATGATGGGTAAGGAAGTGCTCGCGCGTATCTTCCGGGAGCGAGATTGGCACGAGGAAGAGGATGGCACATTGTTCCTCGAGGAACGCCAGGTCACACAAAACTGGAGCTGGATCGAGAACCGCTGGATCGCCATCCGAGGCAGGCAACGAGTCGAGTTCCATCTGGGCCATCGCCTCTATTCGGCCGCCGAGCTGACAGCGCTGCTGACGAGCGTGGGATTCACTAACGTGAGCGCGTATGGCAGCCTGGCAGGCGATCCTTATGATCACACGGCGCGCCGATTGGTCGTGCTGGCCCACAAACCGGAATGATCTATAGGCAGCCCATGTGAAAATACTGAGCAGCCGGCCCCTCGATATCGAGGGGCCGGCTGCTCACATTACAGGCACAGCCTAGAGCTCGATCGTTTCTCCTGGCTTCATCACCTTCACTCTAGCGTCCGTTTCGCTTTCCACCCGTCGCGCCCACGCCTCGGGATCCTGTCGAATGACGTCGAACGTGTTGTAGTGAATGGGGATCACGAGCCGCGGCTCGATGAGCTTCACCGCCCGCAGCGCATCATCAGGCCCCATGGTGAAATTGTCCCCGATGGGTAGGATGGCCAGATCAATTCCCTCTTCACCGATGAGCTTCATGTCGTAGAACAAGCCGGTATCACACGCGTGGTAGATCTTCTTGCCCTCAACATAGAGCAAGAACCCGGCCGGATTGCCCCCATATGACCCATCGGGCAACGCGGAGCCATGCTGGGCGATGGTCAACTTGACCCGGCCCCACGGATACTCATACCCGCCGCCGATGTGCTGCGGATGGGCGTTCTGCACGCCCTGGGCCACCAACCAGTTCTGGATCTCGAAGTTCGAGATCACCGTCGCGCCCGTCCGCTTAGCGATGGCCACCGTATCCCCGATATGGTCCCCATGGCCATGGGAGACGAGAATATAGTCAGCTTCTACCTCATCAGCACTCACGGGAGCCAGAGGGTTCCCCGTGAGGAAGGGATCGATCAGCAGCTTGGTCCCCTTCGTCTCGATCAGGAAAGCCGCGTGACCATACCAGGTAACCTTGATTGCCATACCTCACCTCCCCACGTTCATGAACGGCTTCGCTTACCTCTGTCAAAAGGCCCATACCCTCCCTAAAGCCGGAGGTTCTCGGTAGTGTATCCAATGGTGGTAGATAGTGTTGCAAAACAGCCCACGATGCCAATCGCAGGCCGTAGGGGCGACCGGCCGGTCGCCCCTACGGAGGCCGCCCTGTTCAAAGCCTCCCCGCGGCAATTTCCATCGAGAAGGATACGCCACGATTCTCTTCCGTCCCGGTCGCTTACCGGAGTATCGGGAGTATGGAGTATAATGTGGGCCATCGCTCTTGTCAATCCTTCGAGCGCTCGGCTGCATCAGGATGCGTGTAACTTTGCCGAATCGCACCCGCCAGGTACAATATGGCCGATCACGCTCTCATGGAGGTCGCGACAATCCATTATGGATATCCCCCATGTCTCGCTTATCCGCCGCTATCGATTGGTCGTCAGCCCTGCCCTGGGCGCCGCGGCCATCGGTCATTTTATCCTTGAGCTATGCAATAACTACCTGCCCGCCATCTATCCGGTGCTCGTCACATCCCTTGGCCTGACCTATACCCAGATCGGCACCCTATCCCTGCTCGCCAGCATCAGCGGCACCCTGCCCCAACCTCTCATGGGCTACCTGGCCGACCGCCAGGATAACCGATTCTGGGGGACGTTCAGCCTGATCTGGGTGGGCGTGGTCATGGGCCTCGTTGGGCTCACCAATGGCTATGTCATGCTAGCCATCATGGTCACCCTGGGCTCCCTGGCCTCAGCTACCTTCCATCCCGTGGGCGCGGCCGCGGCCTCTGCGGCCAGCCAGAGCCATCGAGGCATAGCGATGTCCCTCTTCTCGGTAGGAGGGAACCTGGGGGCGGCCCTCTCGCCGCTCCTCATCGCAGCCATGCTCTCAACCGCGGGTTTGCGCGGCACCCTCGTCCTCGTCCCTATCGGCGTCAGCATGGGGCTGCTCCTCTTCCGGTGGTTCCCGCGCGGCGGTGTCGATGCCGCCGAAGCCGCTCGCCGCCGGGCCGTGGCCCGTCATAGCCGCATCAGCGGGTTGATCCTGGCCATGGTGATCGCCATGATGCACTCCTACCTGCATCGCAGCTTCACCACCTACCTCCCTCTGCTGTACCAGAGCCGGGGGGAGAGCCTCGTCGCCGGGAGCGCCTCGCTCTCCGTCATGCTGTTCAGCCTCGGCCTGGGGTCCATCACAGGCGGGATGTTGGCCGATCATATCGGCCGATGGCAGACGGAGCTGATCACCTTCCTGGCCATGCCGCTCGTGTTGATCGCCTTCCTCCATGCGCCAGGCTGGATGCTGTTACCACTGGTCGCCTTGTTCGGCGTGCTCACCGGGATGCCCTTCCCCATCAACCTGGTGATGGGCAACGAGTCATGGCCCCACATGCCAGCCGTCGCCTCCGGGCTGGTGCTGGGCACCAGCTGGCTGATCGGCGGGCTGGGCGCATGGTTCACAGGATACCTCGCGGACCACTTCGGCCTGGTACCGGCGCTCTCATCGCTGGTGATCCCCGCGCTCCTGGCCGCGGCCGCGGCGGTGGCCTACAGGTGGTTTGGAGCGCCCAACCCGCGCAGATCTCGCCCTTAAAACGAACGCTCATATCGGGATCATCAACACGAATCCTGTAGACAACAGGCAGCTATGGAAACCAGCCCTACTGCGCCACATCTTCCACAGAACTACGCAGGGCGGCTTTCCATAGCCGCCTCTCCTATCTGGGTTTTATAAACAAACCGGACAGCACGAGGGCGTCCTTGTCGTGTATGCTAGTCGTGTATGCTAAAAAGAAAGCAGGCTTTGTCCCCAGGGGCCTTTTCGAGTACAATGGACTTCGCAGCACTACATGGGACGAACGCAGGAAGAGGAGTATTGAGGTGAAGGGAGCCTATGAGTGAGCTGACGTATGATTTTAACCCCGTGAGCCACATCACCGTGGAGACGATTGGCCCTCCAGGGCAGCGTACGTTTTATATGCAGGCCAGTCAGGGGCTCATGCTGTTGACGATGGTCATGGAGAAGGAACAGGCGGCCGCGCTGGCCAGCGCCATCGATCAACTCCTCGAGCAGATCGGTGCCGATGAGGAACCGGATGAGGAGATCGACCTCACGCTTCATGAGCCAGTAGACCCTGAATTTCGCATCGGGCAGATGGGATTGGGATACGAAGAGACCCTCGATCGCGTGGTCATCATCGTCCAGGAGCTCCTTCCCGAGGAGGAAGCGGAAATACGGGACCCGATGATCGCCCGGTTCTGGATGAGCAAGGCCCAAGCGCGGGCGCTGAGTCAGCATGCTGCCGAGGTCGTGGCCGCGGGCCGGCCGATATGCCCACTATGCGGCGATCCCATCAATCCCACGGGGCACTTCTGCCCGCGAAGCAATGGACATCAAAGAGTGTAGAGGCTACAACGGGCTTCCACCAGGAACCATTCCCTTCACGCTGCGATCTCCCGCCATAGGTTGGCCATCTCAATAGCAGCCACGGCTGCATGAAAGCCTTTGTTCCCCGCCTTGGTGCCAGCACGCTCGATGGCCTGCTCAATGGTATCCGTGGTCAAGATGCCAAAGATGACGGGCACGCCGGTGCTCAACCCCACGGAAGCTACCCCCTTGGCTGCCTCGGCCGCCACATAATCGAAGTGAGGCGTTGCCCCCCGGATCACCGCTCCCAGACAAACCACCGCATCATAACGGCCGCTCTCCGCCAGCCGTCTGGCCACCAGGGGGATCTCAAAGGCCCCCGGCGCCCAGGCGATATCCACGTCCTCCTCGGCCACGCCATGCCGCCGTAGCGCGTCCCGAGCTCCCTCCAGCAACTTGCTGGTAATGAATTCATTAAAACGAGCAACGACCAGGGCAAAACGTAAACCTTGCCCTATCAGCGCACCTTCATAGACTCGTCCCATATCGATCTCCTTCCACCTGATCTTTCAGATCGTCTCCAAGAGATGCCCCATCTTTTCCCGCTTGGCTTGCAAATAGAACCGGTTCTCTGGCGTCGGCTGCACCACCAGTGGAACCCGCTCTACCACACGCAGCCCATACTCTGTCAGCCCCGCCACCTTGTGAGGATTGTTTGTCAGCAGCCGAAGCTCCCGTACCCCTAGATCAGCCAGGATCTGAGCGCCGACGCTGTAATCCCTCAGGTCAGGAGGAAAACCCAGCTGCTCGTTCGCCTCCACAGTGTCCATCCCTAGCTCTTGCAAGGCGTACGCCCGTAGCTTGTTACACAGGCCAATACCCCGCCCCTCCTGGCGCAGGTAGAGCACGATCCCGCGCCCCTCCGCGCCGATCCGCTGCATAGCCAGATCAAGTTGGGAGCCACAGTCACAACGCAGGGAGCCAAAGACCTCTCCTGTGAGGCACTCGGACTGTACCCGCACCAGCACGGGTCGGCCGTCGGCCACATCCCCCATTACCAGGGCGAGATGACACGTGCCGGTGACGATCTCCTCGTAGGCCAAGATGGCGAACGTCCCGTGACGGGTAGGCAGATGCGCCTGAGCCACACATCGGACCAGTTTCTCATGCCGACGACGATAGGCGATCAGATCAGCGACGCTGATGATCTTCAGACGATGGGCCGCGGCGAAGGCCTCCAGCCTCGGCAGCCGGGCCATGCTCCCATCCTCTGCCAGGATCTCACAGATAACGCCGGCCGGGCGCAATCCTGCCAGTCGCGCCAAATCCACCGCCGCCTCGGTGTGACCCGCTCGCGCCAGCACGCCTCCCTCTCGCGCCCGCAAAGGGAAGACGTGCCCGGGCATTACCAAGTCCTCCGGTCGGGTCGCCGGATCGACCAACGCGCGGATCGTGACCGCCCGATCATACGCAGAGATCCCCGTCGTGATGCCGTGCCTGGCATCCACGGAGACGGTAAAGGCCGTCTGAAAGCGTGAGGCATTGCTATCCGGCGAAACCATCATGGGGATCCGCAAAGCATCCAGGCGCTCTCCCGTCAACGCCACGCAGATCAGCCCGCGCCCATACGCGGCCATAAAGTTGACGGCCTCAGGCGAGACCTTCTCCGCCGCCATAACCAGATCGCCCTCGTTCTCCCGGCCCTCGTCATCCACGACGATGATCATTCGGCCAGCTCGCAACTCCTCCAATGCCTGTTCGATCGTCGCCAGCGCCATGCCACCTCCTCTACCGGGCTGATTTTCGGCCGTCGTCGCGCCTGATCCTCAGCACGAAGTACCGGCCACCTGAACGCTTACCCGACTCAGATAGCCCTCCACTCTCAATCCGCAAATCCATGCCGGGCCAGAAACTCGCGACTCAACCCTTCCTCTTCCTTCCGGCTTAACAGGAACCGCTCTACGTATTTGCCCAAAATGTCCACCTCCAGGTTGACTACATCACCCACCTGGTAACGGCCCGCGATGGTATGGGCCATCGTATACGGGATCAGGGAGACCGTGAACCCATTGGCCAGCCGATCCACCACCGTCAGGCTGACTCCATCGACAGCGATAAACCCCTTGGGGACGATATACCGCATCACCGAGGGTGGCGCGCTGAAGCGAGCTATGATCGCGTCCTCCTCTGGCACGAGAGCCACCACCCGGCCCACGCCATCCACGTGCCCCTGCACAAAGTGGCCACCGATACGTTCTCCCACACACAGGCTGCGCTCGAGATTGACCCGGCTCCCAGGACACAGCCTCCCCAAGTTGGTACGCCGTAAGGTCTCCGGGACCAGATCCACGGTGAATCTTCCCGCCTCCAGGGTCGTCACCGTCAGACAGACGCCGTTAATGGCGATGCTATCGCCCACTCGTGTGCCCTGCAGTACCTGTCGGGCGGCCACCTCCAGCGTCGCCGATCCTCCGCGCCGTTCCAGGCGACGAACCATTCCCACTTCCTCTACGATGCCACTGAACATCTACGCCTCCTGCCAAGCCGGGTAGCCGGTGACGAGCAGGTCAGAGCCAAGCCATTCAACCTGTACCCGTTCCAGGCGAAGGGCCTGAGAGAGTCGCTCCACGCCCAGACCACCGACTGGAGTGGGCGCCTCCCGCCCACCGATGATTATGGGAGCAATGAAGGCTACCACCTTGTCCACCAGTCGCTGGGCGAAGAAGGTCCCTATAATCGTTCCGCCCCCCTCCACCAACACGCTGGTGACTTCCCTCCGCCCCAGTTCCTCCAATAAGTCCGGCAGGCTGACACGTCCGTCCTGCGAAGGTAAGACCAATACTTGAACCCCTCGAAAGCTCAGAGCCCGGCGCTGTTCTATGGGCATCGCCTCAGTCGTCGCCACCATGGTCCGGCCGGGCAAGACCGGATCCAGCACCTGGGCCGTAAGGGGAATACGCCCGCGACTATCCACGATCACCCGCAAAGGATGGCGGATGTCGTCCTTGTCCAGTCGCGTCGTCAGTTGCGGATCATCCGCAATGACAGTGTTCACTCCCACCAGGATAGCATCCACCTGGTCGCGGAGCTGATGTACCTGTTCCCTGGCCGCTGGCCCGGTGATCCAACGAGAATCGCCGGAGCGAGTGGCAATCTTGCCATCCAGGCTCATGGCGAACTTGGCGATGACAAAGGGACGACCCGTCGTGATCCAGTGGATAAACGTTTCGTTTAAGACACGCGCCTCCGCTTCCAGCTCGCCGACGAAGGTGCGGATGCCAGCCGCCTCCAACTCGGCCCGTCCCCGCCCAGCCACTCGGGGATTGGGATCTAACATCGCCATATGCACCTCGGCCACGCCAGCGGCGATGATCGCTCGGGTACAAGGGGGCGTCCGACCGAAGTGACAGCACGGCTCCAAGGTGACGTAAAGCGTCGCCCCCCGAGCGGATTTCCCAGCCTGGCGCAAAGCCATAATCTCGGCATGAGGTTCGCCCGCACGGGGATGAAACCCCTCGCCTATGATCTGACCATCCCTGACCAGAACGGCCCCCACCATGGGGTTAGGGCTGGTACGTCCCCGACCACGCTCGGCCAGACGCAAAGCCCGGCGCATGAACACCTTATCCACTCTGCTCATGCTCCCGCCTCTGACGCCGATCATTACTCCGGGCCCACGCCATCGTTCACCAGCGTTCCGATCGCCTGCCGCACCCGTCTTGCCAGCGCGGCGAACCGCTCATCGTACATCATCTGTAAGGTGCGGGGCCGCTCCAGATCCACCTGGATCTCATGGGAGATACGACCCGGCGGTCCCGTCATCACCAGCACTCGATCGGCCAGGAAGACGGCCTCCGGGATACTGTGGGTGACCATGACCACCGTCGGACGCCGTACAGCCCAGATACGCAGCAACTCCAGATTCATGCGCTCCCGGGTCAGCGCGTCCAGGGCACCGAATGGCTCATCGAGCAACAACAGGGTCGGGTCATGGATCAACGCCCGCGCCAGGACGACTCGTTGCTGCATGCCGCCGGAGAGCTGACGTGGATACGCGCGCTCATATCCCTCCAACCCGACCAGCCGGATCCACGCTCGCGCGCGTTCCTCAGCCTCCGCCCGAGACACGCCGGCGATCTCCAACGGCAACGTCACATTGCGCAGCACAGTACGCCAGGGCATGAGGTTGGCCCGCTGGAAGACGAACCCGATGCGTCGCCTGGGCGCGGTGACCGGCTCGCCTCCGAGCAGAATCCGGCCACGGGTGGGCGGCACCAATCCCCCAAGGACGCGCAGGAGGGTAGTCTTACCGCACCCGGATGCCCCCACGACACACACAAACTCGCCAGGGCACACCTGCAATGAGACGTCGTCCAACGCCAGCACATGCCCCTGGCCGCCGTTGTATACCTTGGTCAGGCCCTCGGCCCGCAACACGTAATCACGAGGGGCCGTCTCACCTGTCGCCTCGCTCATCGAGAAAGTATGACTCACGGTGACTCCACAAAACGATTGGTAAACAGAGCATTCACATCAACATCCACATCGATCAATCCCATCTCCCGCATGAAGCGAGCCGCCCGCTTCCATCGCTGCGGATCCGTCCACCCCAACGGAGCTCCCTCGGGAGGACGCCACTCGTCCAGGACGGTGTCGAAGATCGCCCGGTTCACCGGCTCGTTCTCACCGCCCGCCTCCGGCACGGACTTGATGGAGATGGCGAACGCCTCATCCGGATGCTCCAGCGTATATTGCAGCCCGCGCAGCGTCGCCCGCACCACGCGCTGGACCAGATCCGGACGCTCGGCGATGGTCGCCTCGTTGGTCACCAGGCCGTTGGAGGGCAGATCGATGTAGTCCGACACGCTGATGACGTTCACCTCCCGGCCAGCCAGGCGCAGTTGCACCGGGCCGCTGACCGCGTAGTCGATAGCCGCGTCCACCCGGCCCTGGCTCACCGCCTCGGCCTGGGTGAAGCCGATGCTCTCCAGCGTGACCTTGGACTCATCGATCCCTGCCGCGTAGACCAGCGCCTTCCAGGCCACGAAGCTGGCTCCGAATAGCCCCGGGATCCCCACGCGACGTCCCTCCAGGTCCTTTGGCTGCTCAATGCCGGTCTCCTTGAGGGCGAACACGACCACCGGGAACCGGTTGTACCAGGTCATGACGTAGACCAGCGGCAGCCCCTGGGCCCGCGCCAGGATGACCTCCTCCCCACTGGCCACGGCGAAGCGCAATTCGCCGGTCCCCACCAGCTTGATGAAATCGGTCTCAAAGCCATGCTGGAAGGTGACATCTAGCCCCTCCTCGGCGAAGTACCCCTTCTCCTGCGCCACATAGAACGGCGCGAACTGCACGCTGGGGATGTAACCAAGCCCGAGGGTTAGCTTCTCCATCTGCGGCGTCTCCGCGCCCGCTGGTGGAGCCTGAAGCACTGGGGTCGCGGGCGGCGCGCACCCGGCGATCACGAGGGCCACGATCATCATCCCAATGCTGAGGAACCCACGAAAGGACATGCATACCCTCCTATGATTGGATGATCTCCTATCGCTACTCTCTGATCTCCCTTACTCAACGCGCTGCCATCGCAGCAGCCAGAGTTCTAGCCAACTCACCGTCAGATACAGGGCCAGGGCGATGAAGATCAGGGTAAACAGGGCGACGAACAGCAGGGGCGTATCCAAGATGCCTCGCGACAGGTTCAGTAGAAAACCCAATCCCCGGTCCGCTCCCACGAACTCGCCGACCACCGCACCGATCACGGCGAGGGTCACCGCGACCTTGAGCCCGCCGAAGAGGATGGGCAACGCCGCGGGCACCTCCAGCAACACGAAGGTCTGCCACCGGGTAGCCCGCAACGATCGCATCAGCGAGACCAGCTCCGGCTCTACCGACCGGATGCCAATGATCGTATTGACCAGCATGGGGAAGAAGACGGTCAACGCGCAGACCAATACCTTCGAGAGCACGCCGAAACCAAACCAGATCAGCAGTAATGGAGCGATAGCCACAACCGGGACCGACTGTGAGGCCACGATATACGGCGAGAGCAGCCGCTCCAGCAGAGGAGACTTGGCGAGGCCATAGCCGATCACCAGCGCCAGGCTCACACCGAGGCCCAGTCCCCCGGCGATCTCCATCAGGGTCACTCGGGTATGGCGCCATAGGGTCCCATCAGCCAGAACGACGAGGAACTTGCTCCACACTCGCCCCGGCGAGGGGAGGATGAAAGACGGATACCCCGCCACGCGCACGACCATCTCCCATAGCGCCAGGATGGCGAAGAGCACCACGGGGACGAGCAGTACTTCCACGTTGCCCATGACCCATCGCTGAAGCAAGGGCTGCATCACAGCGCGGGGGTCCCCCCGCCCCCACCATCGCTTTCTGACATCAACGGTCACCGGTCCCCTCCTCAAGGATCTCCATAAAGAAAATGCCCTCCGGTGAGATCACCTTCGGGCATATAAGCAGGCCCTGGCCGCCAGGAACTCACATAGCCACAAAAAACCCGGAAGTCACAAGACCTCCGGGGACATCACGCACGCGCGACTCGCGGCCAGTATAGACTTAACGATCCACCTTCTCCCATCCGGACTATACCGTCGGCTCCGGCCTCTCACCGGATCCACCGCTGACGCGGGTCGCGGGCTCGGCCCCTGAGGGACCATACCGCCGGTCGGGAATTGCCCCACTCATAAAGCGAGGCTCACCCTGCCCCGAAGGTGTCAAACGTTCTATATTCAATTTGAGGGGATTATAAATACAAACGCACCTCTGGTCAAATGCAGCGAAGACGACGTCGCTTTCGGCCGTTTTCGGTTTATGCAAAGCTATGGTAGAATTAAGCAATAGCCTTTGCTGTACGATCAGCCGAGTTTTGAACGCAGCCCGGCGGCAAGCCCAGAGGAGAAGGTTTACCATGGAACAAGAAGTCCAGGCTTTCTTGGACTATCTGATTATCAAGAAGAACTACTCCGCTAACACGATCGCAGCCTATCGCAACGATCTCACCCAGTTCCTCGCCTTCATCAGCGATGTGAGCCGCTTGCCACCGAACGCCGACTGGTCCACCGTCAACAGGGATCACATCCTTAGCTATATCCTTTACCTTCAGGACCGCGAATACGCCAGCTCCACAGTCGCCCGCAAGATCGCCGCGGTGAAGTCGTTCTTCCGCTTTATCCAGGAGACCGGCGTTATCCAAGAGGATCCCACGGCGAGCATCGCGTCCCCTAAGGTGAGAAAAAGGCCGCCCAAGGCGCTTTCTCACAAGCAGGTGGAACGACTCCTGGCGGAATCCACTAAGGACCACAGCCCCAAAGGGCTCCGCGATCGGGCCCTGATGTCCCTGCTCTATGCCACAGGGATGAGAGTGACCGAGTTGATCTCCCTTGATTTGACCGATGTCAACCTGGCCGCGCGCACGATACGCTGTACCGGCCGAGGGAACCAGGAACGCATCGTTTCCCTCAACGATATGGCCACACGAGCGTTACGCGATTATCTTGAGCATGGCCGCCCTAACCTCGGAGCCAGCGAGGAGGAACGCGCGCTGTTCGTCAACCACCGCGGGCGCCGCCTGACCCGACAGGGCCTGTGGCTGATCATCAAACGTTACGTGCAGGCCGCGGGCATCAGTAAAGAAGTGACGCCGCATACGCTGCGCCACTCATTCGCCCTTCACATGTTGAACCGGGGTGCCGATCTGCGTGAAGTTCAACAGTTACTCGGGCATGCCAGCATCTCCACAACTCAGGCCTATACGGCGCTCCTGCAGGATGACCCCGAGCTTCCGCCAGCGTGACCCTACCCTGAGGACAATCAGACATGGAACGGACTTTCACCATTGACGATTTCAACACGGCTGCCGACGTGATCCGCGCTCGAACGCGCCATCAACCGACCATCGGTTTAATCCTGGGATCCGGTTTGAGCAGCCTGGCCGATCACGTAGAGGATGCCGATGTGATCCCCTATGCCGAGATCCCGCACTTCCCTGTGTCCACCGTTGAGGGACATCCCGGCCGACTGGTCATCGGGAGGCTGGCGGGGCCGACCATTATGGTCATGCAGGGGAGGGTGCACTACTACGAGGGCTACTCGTTGCAACAGGTGACCTTTCCCATTCGAGTGATGCAGGTGATGGGCATCAAGCTCCTCATCATCACCAATGCCGCTGGCGGCGTGAACCCTACTTTCCGGGCGGGCGATCTCATGCTCATCAAGGATCACCTCAACCTGATCGGCATGGCGGGACTAAGCCCGCTCCGCGGCCCCAACGATCCCTCCCTGGGCCCCAGGTTTCTGGACATGTCGAAGACCTACGATCGCGAGCTACGTCAGCTCGCGCGCGATGTCGCCCGAGAGCTGGGTATTGAGCTACGCGAAGGAGTCTACGCTGGCCTGGCAGGCCCTACCTTCGAGACGCCTGCGGATATTCATTTCCTGCGCGTCGCGGGCGCTGATGCCGTCGGCATGTCCACGGTACCCGAGGCCATCGTGGCACGGCATGGCGGCATGCGCGTCCTGGGGATCTCGGGTATCAGCAACGTCGCCATCGACGATCCAGATGCTGAAAGCGTGGCCTCTCACGAAGAGGTCCTGGAGGCAGGCAAGACCATCGCACCTCGCTTGGCTCGCCTGATCATGGGCGTATTATCTCGCCTGTCTGATCCGCTGGGATAGATCTTTCCTCTGCGTCTCAATGGTTTTCTAGAAGGATGAAGGACGCAAGGCCATAGAATGAGTGTATCTTTTTCGGTGGAAATTCGAAGTTGAAGCGGCGCCGCCGTTCTGCGAAAGTAAAAGGGGCACAGCATGCTGTGCCCCTACCGCTGAAATTCCTTCTCTAGGCATGAGGCGTAGCTCGTTTTCCAGAATTTCCATCGCGTTAGATACGCCACCGAGATTCGAGCCTGGTATGACGGTTCTGCTTCAGTTCATCGCCGACAACGCGTCGTGGGTTTATGGAGCCTGCGCTCTCATCGCGCTGTGGTATTTGCGCGTGGTCCTCCGTGCCCGCCGGGAGCGTAAGCAGGCCGTGTTCGCACTGGAGCGCGAGGCCGCGCTCCAAAAAGTCTACAACGCGCTGGGGGTCGCCATCGCCCTCCTGGTCGTCATGGGGGTGACATATTTCATCAGCAACGTCCTGCTGGAGGCCATCAAACCGCTGGCCGAAGAGACCATGTCGCCGACGCCCCTCATCGTGCTGCCCATGACGCCTACAGAGGAACCGACGCCAACGCCCTCGCCGACGCCCACGCCACGTCCGACGCCACGTTCACGACCGACGTTACGCCCGTTGCCGCCTCCACCAGAGCCCACCAAGCCCCCGATCGTGGCGCCCGATTGCCCCAATCCCCTGGCACGGTTGGTGTCACCCGGCCAGAATCAGACGGTCAGCGGCGTAGTGCAGGTGATGGGCACCGCCAATATGCCTAACATGCAGTACTACAAGTTAGAGTTCCGCCCGGCCGGCACCAACATCGAGTTCGCCTACATCACCGGGCAGAATCAACCCGCCGATGGGTTGTTAGGCGTGTGGGACACATCCCCGCTCCCCGACGGCGCCTATACCCTGCGGCTCGTCGTCGTGGACCACACGGGGAATTACCCCCCTCCATGCGAGGTCACCGTTAACGTGGTCCATTAGGATGTGTCGAGGAATATACCACGAAGTCACCGAGGCACTAAGAGCGTGTCTGAAAATTCGAGTTTAGGGACTGGCAGCCCGAGTTCGAGCTAGACGTCTGACCATCAGGTGGATCATGGCCGCATAGATCATCGCCTCGCTGGTTTCGGTCAGATAC
>DUEN01000169.1 GCA_011176545.1 Caldilineae bacterium
ACTCGCACACTCGCCAAAGGAGCATGGTTTACGTGAGTGAGAAGACATTGACGAAGGAAGCGCCGCCCGTCATCATGGAGGGCGGCTTTAGCAAAGAGGCCGTTGAGGCGTTGTCCGCCTGGCGGGGGGACCCAGACTGGGTTCGTGAGTTCCGGCTGCTAGCCTGGCAGTTTTATGAGGAGATCCCGTTTCCGACGACGAGCGATGAGGCCTGGCGTCGGACGCCGCTGCGCGGGCTTGATCTGAACCGTGTGGCCTCGGCGCCGGCCGGGCGGCTCTCGCCGGTGGCCTCCAGGGAAGATCTGCCCATCGAGGTACAGCCCTATCTGGCCCGCGATGAGGAGATCGCCGGGTTGCTCGTCCACGGGGACGGCGAGCCGCTCTACCGCGCGCTGCAGGCGGAGCTCTCCGCTCGAGGCGTGATCCTCACGGATATGGATACCGCGGCGCGTGAATACGCCGACCTGGTGCGGCCGCACTTCATGACGGAAGCGGTGCCTGTGGATAGCAACAAATTCGCTGCGTTGCATGCGGCCTTCTGGCAGGGAGGCACCTTCCTCTACGTGCCGCGCGGCGTCCAGGTGGAGCTGCCGTTGCAGGCGGTGGCCGCTCGCGGCGCGACGGGGGCGGGCCACTTCTCTCACACGTTGATCATCGTGGAAGAGAACGCGGCGGTGACCTTCATCGAGGATTATGTGTCCCTGGCCTCAGGAGATGAAGGACTCCACAGCGGCGTGGTGGAGATCATCGTGAGGCCAGGTGGCCGGCTCACTTATGTCTATCTACAGGACTGGGCGCGAGATATGTGGAACTTCTCCACGCAGCGCGCGGTGCTCGACCGGGATAGTACGCTGCTGTGGATCGCCGGGAACATGGGGAGCCGGCTGACCAAGACGTTCTCCCGGCTGGCGCTGCAAGGCCCTGGCGCCAGCGCCGAGATGCTGGGGATCCTGTTCGCGGACGATCGACAGCACATCGATCTGGACACCTTCCAGGATCACATCGCCCCGCATGGCACCAGCGATCTGTTGTATAAGAACGTGCTGAAGGGTCAGGCCCGCACCGTGTGGCGGGGCATGATCTGGGCCCATAAGAGCGCCCAAAAAACCAACGCCTATCAGAAGAACGAGAACCTAATCCTGGATGATCGCGCTCGCGCCGATTCCATCCCTGGCTTGGAGATCGAGGCCAACGATCTCCGGTGTACCCACGGCGCGACGGCGGGGAAGATCAACCCAGACCACCTGTTCTACCTGATGAGCCGCGGTCTGAGCCGAAAGCAGGCAGAACGCATGATCGTGGAGGGGTTCTTCGAGCCGCTGCTGGCCCGTATCCCCGTTGAAAGCGTACGGGAGCGATTGGAGCAGGCGATCGTGGCGAAGCTGGAAGGATAGGGGAAATCTCTTGTCATTTCCCTGGCGAGGGGGTATACTCTTGCAGCTCAGCGAAGGGGATAGAGCGGTGAACACAGTGGAAGATCGTATCATATCAACGACGGCGCTGGATGTGGAGGCCATCCGGGCAGACTTCCCTATCCTGGAGGTTAAGGTCCGCGGCAAGTCACTGGTCTATCTGGACAACGCGGCCTCCTCACAAAAGCCGCGCCAGGTCATCGAGACCATCAACGCCTACTATCGTGAGCTGAACGCGAACGTGCATCGCGGCATCCATTACCTGAGCGAGGAGTCCACTCGCCGATACGAGGCGGCGCGGGCATCGGTGGCGCGGTTCATCAACGCGCGCAGCGACAGGGAGATCATCTGGACCCGCAACACCACGGAGGCCATTAATCTGGTAGCCTATAGTTGGGGGCTGACGCATCTGGGGCCGGGCGATGAGATCCTGGTCACCGAGATGGAGCATCACTCCAACCTGGTGCCATGGCAGATCGTCGCCGAGCGTACAGGGGCCACCCTGCGCCATCTCCCCGTGGATGACCGGGGATATCTGCGGATGGATTTGCTGGACCGGTTTCTGACGGAGCGGACGAAGTTGTTCGCCTTCACCGCGATGTCCAACGTGCTGGGCACGGTCAACCCGGTGGCGGACCTGGTGGCCGCGGCCCACAGCGTGGGGGCCCTGGCCCTGGTGGACGGGGCGCAAAGCGTCCCTCACATGCCGGTGGATGTACAGGCGCTGGGATGCGACTTCCTCGCCTTTTCGGGACACAAGATGTGCGGCCCCACCGGCATCGGCGTATTGTACGGCCGTCGGGAGCTGCTGGAGGAGATGCCCCCCTTCATGGGAGGCGGCGACATGATCCGGGAGGTGCATCTGGACCGCACGGAGTGGAATGATGTTCCCTGGAAATTCGAGGCTGGGACCCCCGCCATTGCACAAGCCATCGGGCTCGGCGCGGCTGTGGAATATCTCAGCCAGCTAGGCATGGAGAACGTGCTGGCGCACGAGAGGGCGTTGGTGCGTTACGCCATGGAGCGGCTGCAGGACGTGGAGGGCGTGCGCATCCTGGGGCCACGGCCGGAAGATCGCGGCGGGGTGGTCTCCTTCACATTGGGCGACATCCATCCGCATGACATCGCGGCCCTGCTGGACGCGGAGGGGATCGCCATCCGCGCGGGCTATCACTGCGCGCAGCCGCTGCACGAGCGGTATGGGCTTGGCGCCACCGCGCGGGCCAGCTTTTATATCTACAACACGCCGGAGGAGATTGATCGTCTGGCCCAGGCGTTAGAGAAGGTCAAGGTGGTCTTCGCCGTATAGATGCCAACCTTCCACAGCTATACCGTCAACTTTGGCTTAGAGGGTGAACGACATGGATGACCTGTACCGCATGGAGATCCTGGAGCACTATCGACATCCTCGCAACTATGGGCGGCTCAAGGATCCGGACATCACGTATCACGATTCCAACCCGTCCTGTGGCGACGAGATCACGTTGGATCTGAAGATCGAGAACGGGCGGGTCGTGGATGCCCGCTTCGTCGGCCATGGATGTGCCATCAGCCGGGCCTCCGCCAGCATGATGACGGAGGAGATCAAAGGGCGCACGTTGGAGGAGCTGAGGCATTGGACCAAGGAAGATATCCTCGATCTGTTGGGGATCGAGTTGGGACCTGTGCGGTTGAAGTGCGCGCTGCTCCCGCTGAAAGCCCTCAAGGCGGGAGTATGGGGCTTGGCCGGATGGCCGGACGAGGAGGAGGAAGAGCAGGTAAAGGCCGAAGAGAAGGTGAGTGAAGGGCAGTAAGAGGATATCCTGCAATGAAACGAGGAGCGAGATCATGCCAACGGTTGAGGAGATCCGAGCGGTTTTAAAGGAAAACGTATACGATCCGGAGATCATGATTAACATCGTCGATCTGGGATTGGTGTATGACATCCAGATCGACGAGGAGCGAAAGGCGGTCACCATCGATATGACGCTGACCAGCCCCGGCTGCCCGATCGGCCCCCAGATCATCCGCAACGTGGAACATGTCGTGCGCGAGGCATTCCCGGAGTTAGAGGACGTGCAGGTGAACCTGGTCTGGACCCCGTTGTGGAATCCTGAGATGATGAGCGAAGAGGCGAAGGATCGGCTGGGGTTCTTCTAAAGCATAAATCTGGCATACGACATAGTAGCCCCTCATCATTCCCTCATCGTTCCATCCCCTGAATCTGCCATCGAGCTCTGGCAACGAGGTCACAACTGGATAGCTGGAACCGGCATGCATGAGCATGCCGGCCTTTTGGCCTTATCTTCGATTACCCCCCAACCACTGCGGACTGACTCAGTAAGAACGGGAAGGGAGGCATCGGTGTTTCAGTCAAAAGACGAGGTACGTGAGGCTTTAGCCAGACAGCGATACATCGCCACGGATGAGATCGCCACGACGCTCTTCCTGGCCGAGCGGCTGAACAAGCCCGTCCTGGTGGAGGGACCGGCTGGCGTGGGGAAGACCGAGCTGGGCAAGGCTTGGGCGGCCGCCACCGGGCGTGAGCTCATCCGGCTGCAATGTTATGAGGGGCTGGATGAGACGAAGGCTCTTTATGAATGGGAGTATGCCAAACAGCTCCTCTATACGCAGCTTCTGCGGGACAAGCTCAACGACGTTTTGGCCGGGGCCAACAGCCTGGCCGAAGCGGCCGACCGTCTGGCGCAGGAGGAGGACATCTTCTTCTCCGAACGGTTCTTGCTTCCCCGGCCGCTGCTACGTGCCATCCGCTCCGAGCAACCGGTCGTCCTCCTGATCGATGAGATCGATCGGGCCGACGCGGAGTTCGAGGCGTTCCTACTGGAGGTCCTGAGCGATTTCCAGGTGAGCGTGCCAGAGCTGGGTACCCTGCGAGCCAGACACATGCCCCTGGTCCTCCTCACATCGAACAACACCCGAGAGCTGAGCGAGGCTCTCAAACGACGCTGCCTGTACATCTACCTGGATTATCCCAGCCTGGAAGCCGAATTGCGCATCGTGCGCCTCAAGGTGCCCGAGCTGGCGCCGCAGGTGGCCCGACAGGCGGTGGAGCTCGTACAGCGGCTTCGCCAGCTCGATCTGAAGAAGCATCCCAGCGTCTCCGAGACGTTGGACTGGGCTCGTGCGTTGGTGATGCTCAATGCCTCGTATATCGATCAGGTCACGCTGGACAACACGCTCACCGTCCTGTTGAAGCACGAACACGATGTGCTGCGCGCCCGCCGGGCGTTGGGAGGCATAAACGCGCCAGGGCGCGGCCGCGATGGCGATATGGATGAGGACTGGCTGCCCCGCGGCCGGCGGCGACGTCCCCCACTCTTCGACTCCTGAGGTGATCTCGGATACACCAGGGAATCCATCCAGCAGTTCCCAACGGTTAGAGGAGCGACGACATGGGCATCGAGGAGCGGCTGATCGAGTTTATCGCCGGTTTGCGGGCCGAGGGGGTCCGCATCTCCGTCGCCGAGAGCGCCGATAGCTTCAAAGCGGTGGAAGAGATCGGCGTTGTCGATAGGGACGCATTCCGTGCCGCCTTGAGGACGACCCTCATCAAGGAGCCGGCGGATATCCCCGTATTCGAGAGGCTGTTCCCCTTATACTTCGGCCTGGATACGCCCCCTATGCTCCCGGCGATGGAAGGGATGTCCCCAAACCAACAGCAGGAGCTGATGCGAGCGTTACGCTCACTATCGCGGCGGCTGGCCGAGCTGCTCCAGCAGCTGTTGAGTGGACAGCGCCTGAACGCCCAAGAGATGGCCGAACTGCGCTCCCTTCTGCAGATGTTGCCGGATCACGGCGAGATGGAGCTGAGCGGCCAGGAGCTACGAGAGCTTCAGGATCTGCCGGATCAGATGGCGCGCGAGCTCATGGACCGATTGGCCCAATTGCTCAGTTGGCTGCTCTCCGGACAGGGACCGACGAGAGAGGCATTAGAGCAGCTCGGCCGAGAGGCTGGTCTGTCACAGGCCACCCATCTCTATCAACAGCCCTGGCTCACCCGCCGCATGTTGCAGGCGATGGGGATAAGCCAGGCGATCGAGCTGTTGGAGCAGATCCTGCAGCGGCTGGCTGAGGCGGGCGCGGGACAGGAGGCGCTGCAGCGATTAGCGGAAGCCATCCAGGCCAACGTTGAAGCGTTAAGCGAGCAGGTAGGCCAGTTCGTCGGCGCGAGTATCGCCCGGCAGGCGGCGGAGCGATGGCCTCGTCCCACGCGCATCGACGAGTTGATGCATCGCCCCTTCCACTCCTTGAGCCCTCGAGAGGCTGAGGAGCTGCGGGATCAGGTGCGAAAACTAGCCGCCCGATTGCGCAGCCGGGCGGCCCTGCGTCATCGTAAGGGCAAAAACGGCATCCTGGATCCGAAGGCCACCATCCGGGCCAATCTGCGCTACGGTGGCGTGCCCATGGAAATCCGCCATAAGCGTCGCCACCTGAAGCCCAAGCTGGTGCTCATCTGCGATGTGTCCACATCGATGCGTCCAGTAGTCGAGTTCCTGTTGCGTCTCATCTACGAGCTACAGGATCAGGTGGCCCACGCGCGAAGTTTCGCCTTCATCGATGATATCCAGGAGATCACTCAGGATTTCGCCGAGTTCCGGCCGGAAGTCGCCATCCGGCGCGTGTTAGAACGTATGCCTCCAGGACATTACAACACCGATCTGGGCTTCTCGCTGGCGCATTTCTGTCGTGAGTTCCTGGACGCGGTGGACCACCGGACGACGGTGATCGTGGTGGGGGACGCTCGTAATAACTTCAACTCACCGCGTCTGGACGCCTTTGAGACGATCCGCCGACGGGCACGTCGGGTGTTGTGGTTCAACCCCGAGCCGCCCACGCTGTGGGGCACCGGGGACAGCGACATGTACGAATATCTCCCCTTCTGCGACGCGGTCCATGAGGTGGGGAATCTGGCCCAGTTAGCGGAAGCAGTAGATCGGTTGTTTGTAGGGTGATATCTCGCTTCAGGCGGTCTCCCGCTCGATGAGTGTCAAGGGGAGTTGGATGTGTTGGATCGCCCGCGATGGATCGGCGAGGCGTGACAACAGCAGTTCCACCGCCACGCGCCCGGACTCATCCAGATGCTGACGAATGGTTGTCAGCCCGATATACCCGGCGATGTCTAAATCGTCGAAGCCGATGACAGCCAGGTCGTCGGGTACTCGGACGCCACGCTCGCGGGCGGCCTTAAGTACGCCCATGGCTTGCGTATCGCTGGCGGCGAACACCGCGGTGGGCGGCTCGGGCAGGTCGAGGAGGTAGTGTGCCAACTCACGCGCCTCTTCCAAGCCGTGGGGCGCGGTGGCCACATAAGCGTCGGGAAGGGGGATTCCCGCCTCGGACAGCGCCTGACGATATCCGCGCAGACGCCACTCGCTGGTATGCAGCGCGTAAGGAGGCACCCTCGAATCGCCCACGAACGCGCAACGCCGATGTCCCTTCTGGATGAAATATTCCGCAGCCAGCCGGCCCCCTTCCTCGTTGTCGATGTCGATGCTGCAGAATTCCGGCCTGGAGGCCTCGATGAGCACCGTCTCCAACCCATGCTTAAGCAGGCGTTGCGCCACAGCCTCATCGAAGGGCAGCGCCATTACGATGAGGCCGTCCAGACGCTGAGCGACCGGCAGGCTCGATAGATACCCATCACGCCGCGCCACGGAATCCACGTTATAGATGACGAGCTCATAGGGGGAATCGGCCAGGGCGGCGGCCACCCCGCGCAGGCGTTGTACGAAGGAGGGGACGGTGAAGAAGGGGGCCAACACGCCGATGCGTTGTGTCCCCTTCCGGGCGCGGGCGCGCGCTTCCGCCCTGGGGACGAAGTTCAACTCATCGATGACGGCCAACACGCGCGCGCGGGTGCTTTCGCTCACCTGCTCCGGTCGGTTGAGCACCCGAGAGACGGTGGAGATGCTCACGCCGGCGCGTTCAGCGACATCATAGATGGTCGGGCCCCTCATACTTCATCCCTCAACGGCTCTCGGATGTGCACGTCCCTGGATGAAATGGTCTCGTGAAAGCACTTTCACCATCATGCTAGCATAGGAGGACGCGCCCGTCAAGCCCTCTGGAAGCGCTCCTATTTGACTTCTGCCGCAGAGATGGGTAAAGTGCGACCTGGAACGTGTTGATCATCTTCTCTCCGGGGATATTCCACGATCATGCAGAGCGATGCCAAGCGATCGACACATGTAGACCTCACGCGATGGCGATGGGCCTTCGCTATCACCCTCCTCTTAGGAGTCGTATGGCTCGCCGTGGCCGCCACCCTGGGCGCCTATCGAGGTTATCAAGAGCGTCTGGCTTATCAACGGGCGCGGGCGACGCTGCATTATCAGCAAGGAATGGAATACCTGAAGGCCCGTCGGCTGGATCTGGCCCGAAAGGAGCTGGAGTTCGCCTTGCGTCTGGAGCCTGATCACGCCGCGGCCCAGGCCGCGCTGCAACAGCTCCAGCAACTGGAACAGATGCCGAGGCCCCAGGCCAATCCCTCGCCTACGCCGACACCCATCCCCACGACATCTCCGAATCCCCCTCCGTCAGACGTGCTGGCCTCGGCCTTCGAGGAAGCCACAGCCGCCTTTCGCTCTGAAGATTGGGAAGGCGCCATCGACCTCCTGGAGTCCATCCGGCTCAGCGATGAGGATTACCGCCGCCAGGAGGTGGAGGAGCTCCTATTCGAGGCTTACGTCGCCCGCGGGCGAGCCCTGATCGCGGAGGATCGGATGGAGGAGGCTCTGCGCATGTTCGATCGCGCGCTCGCCCTGCGGCCGGACGCGGCGGATGTCCGGACGGAGCGCGAGCGGGCCACCCTCTACATCGACGCCCTGAGCTATTGGTGGGCGGATTGGGACAAGGCGATCGAGCGCTTCCAGCAACTGTACGATGAGGCTCCCGATTATCGCGATGTGCGCCAGCGCCTGTTGGAGGCTCACATCTACTACGCGGAGAAGCTGGGGAAACAGGGCGACTGGTGCGCCGCCGTCCAGCAATACGACGCCGCGCTGAGCTTCGAGAACTCGGCGGATCTTCGCGCCAGCCGCGATGAGGCGGAAGAGCGATGCCGCACCGGCGTGGGGATCGTGTTGGAGGGGGCGGAGGAGCTCCCCGGTCGCCTCGCGCTGGCCGCGTATGACACGATGGCCGGGCGCTACCGCATCTTCGTGATCCCCTCACCCCAGGAGGGGCCGCAGGTGCTGGTCGAAGACGGGGCACAGCCCTCCTGGTCGCCGGACGGCCAGTTCCTGGCCTTCCGATCGCTGAAGCCGGACGAGCTGGGGCTTGAGCTCTTCACTCTGGCGACGGGCGAGCGCCATCGCCTCACCCATTACGTGGAGGACGGCTTCCCCTCCTGGTCGCCGGACGGTCAGCAGATCGTGTTCGCCTCCAATCGGGAGGGCGACCGCCGCTGGCGGATCTATCGGATGTGGGTCGGCGACGCGGGCTCGGTCGTCAGCCTGGGCTTCGGGCGCTCTCCCGCCTGGTCACCCGATGGACAACAGATCATCTACCAAGGCTGCGACGACACGGGCAACCGATGCGGGCTTTGGAGCATGGCACCGGACGGGAGCAACAAGCATCCAGTGACCGATGTTCCCAGCGACACGGCGCCGGCCTGGTCGCCGGATGGCCAGCGGGTGGCGTTCATGTCATACGAGCGCGCTGGCCATTGGGACATCTACCTCCTGGACGTCGAGACGCAGGAGGTCTCTCCCCTGGTCGTGGGCGAGCGGAGCGCGGGTCTCCCCGTCTGGTCGCCGGACGGGCAGTGGATCGCCTTCATGCTCGAGCAGTCGGGGGTCTGGGGGATCTACGTGATCCCCGCCGACGGCGGCGATGCGATCAAGGTGACGGACCTCCCGGGCGCCACCGATGATTGGCTGGCGGAGCGCCTGAGCTGGGGGCCGTGAGCGAAGAGCCAAGACGGCCCTCATCTCTCCGTCTTCCTTCTTTCATGCCTACGAGAAGTTTGAGTGGCGGAAGGCAGTGCCTTCCGCCATCCCAATGGCCAAGCTCGATTGTGGTGGTTGCGGCGG
>DUEN01000017.1 GCA_011176545.1 Caldilineae bacterium
GGACCCGGGGATGGAGATGACCAGGGGGATATGTAGCCAGCGGCCCACCACGGCGCCGATGAAGCCGTTGGGGAGCACCCAGTGCGCGTGCAGGATGTCCGGCCGCGCCCGCCGCACCCACCGGGCCACGGCGACGATGCCCGCCGCGAACAGGGCCGGGCTGAGCAGGTAGGCATCCAGGTTGAGCGCCAGGTCGGATCGCATAGTGCGCATGTATCCCAGGCGATGCAGCCGATCCGGCCAGGCATACCGGTAGAGGCGTATCCGCACGCGGCCATCCATAGGGCGACGATAGGCGGGATCATATGGGGCCAACACCGTGACCCGCTGGCCCTGCGCCGCCAACTCCTCGCACAACGCCTCCACGAAGGTGCCGCTGAAGTCGCCTGGAAAGCGAGGATAGTTGTGGGTGAGAACGCCGATGTGCATCATGAGCGGAGCAACCGGGGCAGGCGCTCAGGAATCCGAGCGCTGTTGTTGTTTCAACATCTCCTCCAGGCGCACGATGCGCTCCTCCTGGCTCACGATCAGCTCGGCCACGAACCCGATGAGGATAAGCAGCAGGCCGGCGATCGCGAGGCCGCCCGCCAGCCAGAAGATGGGGCGCTTTTGGGTCTCAAAAGCGAACCACAGATAGGCCAGATAGGTGAAGATGAGTCCGCTGGCCGTGAGCGCAGCTAGCCCCAGCCCGCCGAAGAAGCGCATCGGCGCCCGGGAGAAGGTCAACAGGAACCACACGACCAACAGGTCCAACAGGGATATCGGGATACGGCCGATGCCGAATTTGGACTTGCCCGCCCGCCGCGGGTGATAGGGGGTCGGCACCTCTCCCACGCGGAATCCCTGGTGGGCCGCGATCATGAGCAGGAAGCGATGCCAGTCGGATCGCAGGGGTGGCAATGCCTCGATGACCTCGCGGCGGAACGCCTTGATCCAGTTCATGTCATGGGCCTGAACCCCGAACAGACGGCGGCACGTCCAGTTGTAGATGGCCGAGGCCACGACCTTGCGGTCGCGCCGTCCCTGCCGCCAGCCGGCGACGACATCATAACCCTCCTCCAGCTTACGCAGCAGCAGCGGGATATCGGTCTCTGGGTCCGATTCCAAGTCGGCGGGCAGGAAGACGACGATCTCGCCTCGAGCGGCCTCGAACCCGGCCCGCAGCGCGGCCGTCAATCCCAGACCGCGGCGGTGCCGGATGACCTGCAAGAACGGGTAGCGAGCCTGCAAGGCCTGCGCGCGCTCCCCTGTGCCATCCGTCGATCCGTCATCGATGACGATCAGCTCGCCGGATACGTCGAGCTCCTGTAACGCGCGATCCACCTTAGCCACCACCAGGTCGATGGTGGCGATCTCATTCCGGGCGGGGATCAGCACGGAAACGTATGGCGCGGGACGTTGAGAGATCCCCACTGCCGTTGAAGCCTGAGCGACTTGCTGCACGTCACCTCCAAGGGTCGAGCCTTCCAGAAGCTCATGCTCAAAAGCGAGGCCATTATAGCACCGGCCCATGGGCCCGGCAAAGGTTCATCGTTACGATTGGCCCGGATACCAAGGGCGCACGGCCATACTGGACTTTGAACAGAAGAACTCTTTTCAATCGCCTTTGCGTCCTTCGCGCCCTTTGCGGTTAGAAAGGCAAATTGTCCAAAGTCCAACGCGAAAAGCCCCGAAGGGGGAACCCTCCGGGGCCTTTCGTACCGTTTATTCCAGATGGACTACTGCACTACGGCGGCGTTATATCCGGCCGCCTTGTCCGTCCAGATCAGGTTGGAGATACCGATGATGGGCTGATCCGACTCCACGACCGCCACGCCAGTCCAGTCGGCCGGCAGGCTGGCCAGCGGCTCTCCCGGATCGGAGTCATAACGGGTGTTCAACCCCTTCGCCCCCTTGCCGGGGATGGTGATCGGGCCAGCCGTCGCGGCCAAGGTGCCATCCGGGTTGTAGAAGCGTGCGGTCACCGTGGCATCCGTGTCGGTCGTGTTCTGGAAGATGGCCGCGGACCACTGCTCCCACGAACCCGTGTACTTGCGGAACAGCACCGGATAGTATAGCTTCGTGGCCGCATCGTCGGCCGTGCCCATGGCGTACGAGGCCGTCTCCTGGGTCGGCTTGCGCCAGATGTTGTTGACGATGCCCACCACAGGCACGGTGGACGTGATCACCGCCAGACCATTCCAGTCATTGCTGACCGTCCCGAAGACATCCGGGCTGTACCGCGTGTTGAAGCCATCCGAGGAGAACGCGCTGATGGTCTTCTGGACCGGCGGGATCGCCAGCGTGCCATCGCGATTGTAGAAGTAGAAGGTCAACTGCGCATCCTGGTTATTCGGGTTCATGATGATCAAACCCGAATAGATCCGCCAGTTCGCGTACTTCTTCTTGAAGATGGACGGCACATACAGCGTCGTCGAAGGCTGGCTCACGCCGCTATAGATGCTGGAACCCCAGTTCCAATGCGTCGTCACGACGACGGCCACCTTCTGCGCTGAGACCACGCGCGCCGCGCCCTTCCAAGTATCCGGGCCTTCCGTAGGATCCGCGGTCGGGATCTGAGGATAATCCCAGACATCGAAGGTCTTCGAGGCACCCGGCGGGATCTGGGCATTGACCGTGTGCACAGGCGTGGATTGACCACGGGTGTAGAACTCAACGGTCACCGTAGCCGTAACGGTATCCGTGTTCTGCACCGTGATCTTAGAGGACTGATAGCTTCGCTTGAAGATGGACGGCGCGTATACCTGGGTGGCTCCCCCAGGGAACCCTGTATAGGCACCGGCCGTGATCCCATCCCACTTGCCGCCGCCCGTCGCGCCGCCAGTCCACTCCGTCACGGCCGCGGCAGCCACCACGCGATCCGAGGAGAGGACCATGGCACCGGACCAGGACGGTGGCAGGCTTGCCGTCGAACCCTGGAACACGGCCTGCCCCGCGTATGGGACATTGGCGAAATCCGTGAAGTCCGTGTTCCCATTAGGGTTGATATAGTCAGCCGTCACCGAGGCTGGCCCTGCCGAATCCGTGTTAGTGACGTAGACGGTCGTGTTGCCCGTACCCGGCGTGGGTCCCTGAGCATAGACTACCGTCGCCATCACCATGAAAAGCACGGCGAACATCGTGATGATCTTCTTCATACAATCCCTCCCTCAACTAGACTAAGCTGTGAAAAGCATATAACGCGAAAGGACTTTCCCTTTCGCCCCCTATGATAGCCATCCCAAGAGGCAAAAGCAATACTTCTTATGGAGTATTAGGAGTATAAGGGCCATTTGGAGCGTGTCCCGCGCCTCAGGCAAGACGTCCAAGCCCGGGAAGCAACCTCGCCAACTCCCTGAGCTCCCCCAGCTTCAGCCAGCGCGCCATCGCCAGATAGACGATCCCTCCCACCAAGCTGGACGCGCCGAGTTCGATGACCAGCGAGAGCGCTCCAGGGGCGAGACGCAGGCTCGAGAGGCGCCAAGCGACCGTCCAGGTCACCGCGGCCATAACGGAACACGCCAGGCCGACCCGCCCCAGATATGAGAGCAACGCCACATCCCGGAACGAGCCCATCATCCGCTCTGCGAGATAATAGCTGCGCGCCAGCGAGGCAAAGCTCGCCAGGGTATAGGCCAGGGCCAACCCCGCCGTCCCCCACAACGGCGTGAGGGCGACCGCCAACACCCCGTTCAGCGCCAGCATCCATATCATGTGAACCATGGGCGTGCGCGCGTCCTTCCGCGCGTAGTGGGGAGCCAGAAGGACCTGAACCAGCACGAGGGCGGGGATGCTCAACACGTAGATTTGCAGCAGCCTGGCCGTATGCACGCTGGCCGCCGCGTGAAAGGCCCGACGTTCGAACAGGAGGCGGATCAGAGGCAGGCTTAACACCGCTCCCCCCACCGCCACGGGCCACACCACGACGCTCAACAGGCGGATCCCCTTCGCCACCATCTCGCGCATCTGCCCTACACGTCTCTCCTGCGCCGCCGTCGCCAAGTCGGGGAGGATCGCGGTGGACACGCTGTTGGCGAAGACCTGCCACAACGACATGGAGACGCGCTGCGCATACGTCAGAGCCGTGATGCTGCCCGGCGGGAGGAAGGAGGCCAGGAAGCGCTCCAGGATCGTGCGGGTGCGACGGATCGCGATGCCGCCCATCCGCTGTCCCATGAGCCGCAGCGACTCCTTCAACAGCGGATCTTTCGGCGCCCACAGGGGGCGAAGCGACCCTCCGATCCACAGGATCGCGCACACCATCCATACGAGCTGCAGCAGGGCACCGCCCAGATATCCCCACGCCACCGCGGAGATCCCCAGGCTCACCCCTAAGGTGACCATGACGGCGAGGGAGACGCTGTAGCGCATTAAATTGCCAGCGGACGCGAGAGCATATCGATCCTGGGAGATCAACGCGGCACGCAAGATCTCCGACAAACCCAGCAGGGGGATCATCCAAAAGAGAAGCCGGGCTAGCTGAACCGTCTGGGCGCGCTGAGCGATGGGAGCACCCGCGCCGATCACGCGCACGAGGGGATTCGCCAGGACATATCCTATGACGCCTACCCCCGCCAGGATTAATGCCCAGGTGGAGACGACCAGGCGGATGGCTCGCCATGGGTCTTCCCCATCTTCGCCGCCCCTCCCGGCGCCGGAGAAGATCGGGATCAGGGCCTCCTGCACGGATCCCGCCAGCGTGAGCACGACGAACTGCGGCACCGTATAGGCCAGGAAGAAGGCGTCGGTATCCCTGCCCAATCCGAACAAGGCAGCCATCACGACGTCCTGAGCCAGCGCGGCCAGGACGCCCGCGGCGTTAAACGCGGACAACGTCGCCGCGTTCCGCGCCAGGCGTCGTCCGAACTCAGGCAATTGACTCAACGGGACGCCTCTCCCACCATGCCAGCAGCACCGCGCCCAGGACCCCCATCAGCAGACCCAGCACACCTCCCAGGAAGGCGTTAAAGACCATCTTGGGCGCGATAGGGGACTCGGGCAGCGCGGCGGGATCGATGATCTGCATCCAGCTATCAGAGGACAGAGCGTCCTTCGTCTGGGTCTCGACTTGCTTGAGGGAGAGGATGATGTAGCTCTCCTCGGCCAGAGCCTGCTCCCGGACGAGCTCGGCGAGCTTGCGGTTCTGAGCGCTTAGCTGATCCGTGAGCTTCGCCAAATCCGCCTGCAGGCGCTCGATCACGTCGTCGAGACGTCTCTGCTCCTGCTCCAGCACCACGCGGGCCTCCCCGACCGTCCCCTGACGCAGGCGCTCCAGGTCTAAGGGCCCCTCCATCAGGATGTCCGACTGGGCGAGGAGTTCCAGGGGAAGCTCAGTGGCTGGATCGGAATCCGCTCGCTCAGTGGCCGCCTCCAGCAGCAACTTCACGTTATCGCGAGCCGCGATGTAAAGCCCCAGCGTGTTATTCTTCGCCTGCAAAGCCTGCCCCAAAGCGCCGTATCGCTCATACAGCCCGAAGAGATGCTGTCGCGGCGTCAGCCCGGTCTTGCGATAGAGGGTCGCCGGGTATTGGATGTTATCCACCAAGCCCATCCCCGTGGTCGCCTGAAAGCTGCGCAGGGCCTCCTCAGCTTCCTCCAGCCTCTGCTTCGCCATCTCCAGGCTGCGAGCGATCTCGGCCTTGTTCTCCGGCGAGAGGTCATAGACCGTGTTGATGTACTCGATATACTTCGTCGCCCATACATTAGCCAACTCCTGAGCGAAGAGGGGATCGTCACTGCGCACTTTCAACTTATATACAGAGGAGGATCCCCTCACCTGAGAGACATCTACCAACGCACGAAGCGTCCCTGGCTCCCTCAATTGGGCCGGGACTCGATCGCCGAGCTCGTCCAGGACGGCCTGCTCCACCGCCTGGCTCCTCGCCAGGGAGAGAAACGTGCGATGCAAGGCTCCGCTCAGCCCTGTTCCTATCGTCGTAGACAACCGTGAATCAAACTGCAACTTCAGCTTGGGGGCCGTGACCAGGATCGTGACACTGGCCTCGTACGTCTTAGGGAGGAATGCGCTCCATATCAATGCTACGATGACGCCCAGCGCGGTCAGCCCCACGATGAGCCACCAATAACGACGTAAGCCGGATAGATAACGCCCTACCTCCCTTAGATCCTCCATAAGATCTTCCATAGCCTTGCCTCCAGGCATTGAGCGTCCTTCGGGCCTGATGATGCCTCAGCCCCTATTTTAAGATGTATTCCAGCAGGTACTCCTCTACTTAGGTGTTGATACCTCCAGCGAGGTGCAACGCACCTCTACATCGGATATGCGATGCTGCCTTGATCCGCTCGGTCGCGCCGTCAGAGATCTTGTGGAATAGGAAGATCGCCTTCCAGCACCTCTTGATAAAACGCCAGAGTCTGACGGGCGATGACATCCCAGCTAAAGCGTTCCGCCACCAGGCGATATCCTGCCTCTCCCATGGCAGCCGCGCGCGCTGGGTCGCCGAGGATCTCGCCGAGCGCTCGCGCCAGGGCGTCTGGGTCCTCGGACCGCACCAGATACCCGGTCTCGCCGTCCCGTATCGTCTCCTTTAACCCACCAACAGCCGAGGCGACCACCGGCTTCGAGAAGGAATAGGCCATGAGCAGAACGCCGCTCTGGTATACCTTCCGGTAAGGGAGCACGACCACATCCGCCGCGCGGAAATAGAAGGGCACGTCCTCGTCCGGGATATGCTCCACCCGCGCGATCACCCGGTGGCTCAGCCCTAGCGCGTCGATTAGCTCCGCATACCGATCCCAGGTATCCTTCCAGACCTGGCCGGCGACGACCAGGAGGGCATCCGGATGGGCTTCCGCCAGCTTCGGGAGGGCACGTAGCAACGTATCCAGCCCCTTCACCCGCTTGATCTGGCCGAAGAACAACAACACCSGGTTATCCTGGATCTTCGTGTCCATGGCGACGATGCTCACTCTTCCTCAGCTATATCGTGATATAGGAAGCAACTCGCCGACTGCCTCTCGTTGACCGGGTGAAGCGCCGGGATACGCCGGTCGCAGACGTCCGACATGAACTCCGAGCAGCGCGGATGGAAGGGACAGCCGGGCGGACGGCTGAAAGGAGGCGGGATGGATCCCTCGATCGTGGGCAGGAACGTGCGCGGCGGCGAGTGAATGGAGGGGATCGACTTGAGCAGGGCCTTCGTGTACGGATGCTGAGGGTTATAGAAGATGTCCTCCACCGGCCCGGTCTCCATCACCCGGCCCAGATACATCACGACGACATAGTCCGTGATCTGCGCGATCACCCCTAGGTCATGCGTGATGAAGATGATGGCCATGTTGTGCTGCTCCTGCAGCGAGCGGAGCAGGTTCAGGACCTGCGCCTGGGTCGTGACGTCGATGGCCGTCGTGGGCTCGTCGGCGATGAGCAACCTCGGGTTGCACGACAGCGCCATGGCGATCATGGCCCGCTGCCGCAACCCGCCGCTCAACTCCCACGAATAGGCGTTCATCCGCTGCTCCGGGCTGGGAATCCCCACCTCATGCAAGCGCTCGACGGCGATCTCCCAGGCCTCCTGCCGACTCATCTTCTGATGCAGCAGGATGGCCTCGATGATCTGATCGCCGATGGTATGGACCGGGCTGAAGGCCGCCATGGGCTCCTGCGGGATCAGAGCGATCTCGCCCCCCCGGATCGAGCGCATCTCCGGGCCGCGGGGATCCAGCTTGACCAGGTCAATGAACCCGTCCTCACCCTTTGCCCCGTTGCCCATGCCCGTCCGGGGACGGAAAAGGATCTCTCCCCCCACGATGCGGCCAGGGCGCTCCACAATGCGCAGGATGGACTTGATAGTCACGCTCTTCCCGCAACCGCTCTCGCCTACGATGCCCACCACCTGGCCGGGATACACATCAAAGCTGACGCCGTCCACCGCCCTGACCGTGCCTTCATCCATAAAGAAATATGTCTTCAGATTTCGTACCGACAGGATCGCTGTCCCCTGGATATCCATCGTCGAGCCAACCTCTGCGTCAACGTTCGGAAGCCGAATCAATGGCTGTAGGGATCGGCCGCATCCCGCAGCCCATCGCCCAGGATGTTCAGCGCCAACACGGTGATGATCACGGCCAGGCCGGGCAGGAGCAGCCAAGGCGCCAGCGCGATGGATTGCAGGTTCTGCGCCTCCTGCAACAGCACCCCCCAACTGATGGCCGGCGGCCGCAGGCCCAGCCCCAGGAAACTCAGGAACGTCTCGTTGATGATCATCACTGGGATCGCCAGGGTGCTGGCGGCGATGATGTGGCTGGTGAAAGTGGGCAACATGTGGCGAAAGATGATCCGGGCCCGCTTGCACCCGCATAGCTTGGCCGCGACCACGAAGTCCTCCTCCCGTAGGGCCAGGAAGCGCCCCCGCACCTCGCGGGCCAGCGTGGTCCAGCCGATCAGCGAGAGGATCACGGTGATGGCGAAGTACACCCGCTCCACGGACCAATCGCGGGGCAGCGCCGCGGTCAACGCCATCCAGATTGGGATCGGCGGCAGCGATTGTAGGATCTCGATGACGCGCTGGATGATCAGATCGACGGTGCCGCCAAAGTAGCCGGAGATGCCGCCAAGCAGGATGCCCAGGAAGATGCTCAGGAAGACGGCGACCAGCCCGATGGAGAGGGAGACCCGGGTCCCGTGCATCAGCCGAGACCACTGATCCCGCCCCAGCCGATCCGTCCCCAGCAGATGGATCCTATCCTCGCCCTCCGGGGAGGCAAGCCCAATGAAATGGATGTCCGTGGAGATGATCCCAAACAGCTTATAAGGGTACCCCTTGGCGAAGAAGCGCACGGGTATCTTCCTGGACTCGTCGATGTGCCACTCCATGCGCAGCGTCCTCGGATTGCGCTTGCCGACCACGCCATATACGAAGGGACGGATGCGGCCCTCGTCCAAGAAATGAACGCGCTGGACAGGGATGAAGGATTCCATAGTGCTGGTCTCGTTCGGGTCCTGGGTGCTGAAGAAATCGGGGACCAGGGCGATGATGGCGACGATGAGGATGACGAAGCTGCTGACGAGCGCCAGCCGATGCTTCTTAAAGCGCCACCAGACCAGCTTCCAGTTCGGGGCGACGTAGAACGCCTCTTCCTCTTCTATCCAGCCGGCCCTCGGCTTCACCACCTCGTCGGCGGTCGAGGGCGATGTTATGGATTGGGAATCACGAGGCTGAGCCATACCTCAGGATCCCTCCATCCGGATTCGAGGATCAAGCCAGGCGAGTAGGATGTCCGATATCAGCGTGCCGATGATGGCTAGGAAGCAGTAGATGAGCACGATCGCGCCGGCCAGGAACATGTCCTGGTTGGTCAGCGATCGGAGCAGCATGGGCCCGATCGTGGGCAGGTTCAACACCGTCGCCACGATGACGCTGCCGGAGAACAGCAGGGGCAGATACCAGCCGATGGTGCTGATCAGCGGGTTGATGGCCAGGCGCACCGGGTACCTTAGCACCAGCTTCCATTCAGGCATCCCCTTGGCGCGGGCCATCTCCACATATGGCTTGTTGAGCTCATCCAGCAGGTTGGCCCGCATGATCCTGGCTAGCCGGGCCGTGCCGTCCATCCCCAGGATGACCGCGGGCAACCAGATGTGCTTGAGCAGGTCCACCACGCGGCCCCAACTCCAGGGCGCGTCCACGTACTCCGGCGAGAACAGCCCAGTGATGCTGATACCGAAATACTTGAAGGCCAGCCACATGAGCACCAGTGCGGTCATGAAGGTGGGCGTGGCGACGCCGATATAGTTGAACACGGTGAAGAAATAATCGAGGAATGAATACTGACGGGTGGCGGAAAGGATGCCGATGGGGACAGCCAGCGCCCAGGTGAAGCCGAAGGTGAAGAGTCCCAACATCACGGTCAACATCAGGCGCTCCTTGATCAGCTCCAGGTTGGGGCGCTGCCAGTCCAGGGAGACGCCCAGGTCGCCGCGTATGATCCGGCCCATCCACTTGAGATACTGGATATATATCGGCCGATCCAGCCCATACATCTGCCGCAGCGCGTCGATCTGGGCCTGATCCATGGACGATCCCGACGCGGCCAGCTCGGCGACGTAGCTGGTGACGAAGTCACCCGGCGGTGCCTGGATGATGAAGAAGGCGAAGACGGAGAAGATGAACAGCAGGAACGGCAAAAGCAACAGGCGTTTGATGATATATTGAAGCATACCCAATACACCTCGCTGGGTGATGGCATCGCATTGAAACGTGAATGGTAGGGGCGAGGCATGCTTCGCCCCTATTCATGCCGTGTACTTCGATTACGCTCATATTGGGGCAGCTCTGCCCTTAACCGTGACTGTTGCAAAGTAGGGTCGGTTTCCATACCGGCCACAAAATGGCGGGTAAGAAACCCGCCCTACATGCCCTCCACGGTCCGGTCGCCCATACTTTTCATCGGGGGCAACGCATGCATTGCCCCTACATTGGCGCCAAAGAAGCCAGGTTTCTGGTAGGAGCACAGCGCTGCCGTGCCCCATTCGTATCAACTTAACCGCTGGGGCGCACGGCCGTGCGCCCCTACATTACCCCCGCAGGATGTGTATGCCAATATGACCAACGCAGGCAAAGACGTCCACGTGGGCTGAGGCCGGATCGGCCCGCCCACGTGGACTGAGATCCATCTGCGATATAGGTCGCTTGAGGAGCCTGGTTCAGACGACTTACCGCTTGAAGAAGTACTGCTCCGGCCGGGTATTGCCGGGCGTGCGCAGCGGCCAGTCGTTCCCCGCGGTCTCGGGCACGTTGCGGAGATCCTTGTTGACGACGATCACGCCCTGGATCATGGGGGTCAGCCCGACGGTGCCGATCTCCCACAGGTTGTCCACCCAGTGGCGGAACAGCTCGCGGGCCAGCTCGATCTGCCGCTCGCGGCCGGAGACCTTGGCCTCGTCGATGATCTCGACCAGCTTCTTCACCTCGGGCGGCGGCTCCATGCCCTCGGCGCCGTTGGTCTGGTACCACTTCCGATAGAGCGGGCCGAAGGTCAGGGCCGGGTCGCTGCGGGGATCCATCTTGGGCTGGCCGCTGAAGGGGAAGCCGGTGGTGTCCTCGTTCCAGATCTCGATCATCAGATCGTTGGTGTTGCGCATCTGGAAGTGGAGAGCGCGCTCCCGGACCTCTACATGGGCCCGGATGCCCACGTCCGCCCAGTTCTCCACCACGATCTGGGCCACGTCGGTCCAGTTGGCGAAGGCCGGGACCACGCTGATCTCCAGGTCCAGCCGCTCGCCGTTGGGCAACAGCCGGAACCCTTCCTCATCCCGCTCGGTCAGGCCGATGCTATCCAGGATCTCGTTGGCCTTCTCGGGGTCATGCTCGGTGTACTTATAGGCCCACTCGTCACCCGGATAGTAGGGATGATGGGGTGCCGGCACGCCCTGACGCGGCTCGCCCAGGCCCAGGAAGGCCAGCTCCTTGATCTTCTGCCGGTCGATGGCATAGGACAGGGCGATGCGGAAGTCCCGATTGCGCAGCAGCTCGCCCACCGCCGGGTCCTTGGCCACGTAGGTCTGGTTGAACATCAACACGGCATCGGAGCCACCGAAGGTCGGCCAGGTGAGGACGCGGTAGCCGCCCTTCTCCTGATTCTCCACCAGCACCGGGTAGTTGCTCATGTTGATATGGCGGCCCTGCATGTCGAACTCCCCGGCCACCGCCGCCAGGTTCAGGGCCTCCTTGTCGGCGAAGAAGGTGAACCGCACATGGTCGGTGTACGGGAGCTGATTGCCCGCCGGGTCCACAGCGAAGTAATAGGGATTGCGCTTAAGCATGAAGACCTGGTCGGAGACCGAGGAGTTATCCGGGATCCACGCCGCGGTGCTGGGACGCTCCGGGTTCAGGTGCGGCATGGCCTTGACGGCGAACAGCTCGGTCCAGGTGTCGAAGCCGGCCTCCTTCACCTTGGCCTGTAACTCCGCCTCGTCCACGAAGTCGGGATGGAACTGCTGCATATAGTGGGCCGGGACGAAGGCCAGGTTGTGGATGGACTTATCGGCGCCGTCCTTATTGGCCAGCTCCAACAGGAAGGCCGTGTTAGGCTGCTTGAAGGTCCACTGGACCGTGTAGTCGTCCAGCTTCTCCACCGTGGCCACCGAGCCATCCTGGTTCTGCATCCAGATTGGGGTGCTCGGGGTCAGGTCCTTGTTCAGAAGGATGCGCTCGTACCAGAACATGATGTCATCGGCGGTGAAGGGCTCGCCATCGGACCACTTCAGCCCCTTCCGCAGGAAGACCTTCCACACGGTGAAGTCCTCGTTGGACTCCCACCCCTTGGCGATGTGAGGAAGCACCTCCGTGCCATCGGGCGAGAAGCGGACCAGGGCATCATAGACCACCCGGGTGTAATTATTGTGGTCCGAAGGGCCGAGGAACCCTCGACGCCACGTACCGCCATACTGGCCAATCTCCTCCACCACGTCGTGGACGAGCGGCTCCTCAGGTAAGCGCTCATCCACGGGGGGCAGCTCGCCCTTGGCGACCAGTTCCTTCAGCATTGGGGCCTCGTTGTACTTCGTCGGAGGTCCCTCGGGCTTGGGCGGTGCTGCGGGAGCTTCCTCCTTGGGCGTTGGGGTCGGGGCCGGCGTCGGCGTCGGAGCGGCGCCGGGGGCACACGCCGCAGAGACCGCCCCGGCCGTCACGATGGCGGATAAGCGGAGGAACTCTCGTCGGGTCATCGTTCGTTTGCTCATCGTACACCCTCCTTTGGGAGATCTATACCGGATATATCAGACTCCGTCGTCCTTGAGCAGCACCACATTTAACCATGAAGGGCACGTAGTCTCTTACCCGCCATTTTGTGGCCGGTATAGAAACCGGCCCTACATGTTGTGTTCTACTATGCAGATATGGCGCTTTGGCAACGACCACGGTTAAGTGTGGAGCTACCCATCCTTGACCATCAACTCCCAAAAGCTGACTTTGAACACTTTGGGGGACAAGCGGTGAAAAGGGCCATCAATACGGTTGGGGGAGACCCTCCACGTTCCACCCAAAATTATATCATCCCGGCGGTATATGTCAACAGTCGGGCCTGAGGTGCTAAACCTTTGGAATCACTCATATCCCGACCCAATCTTGCCTTATTCATTCCCTCCGTATTATCATGGCTTTCGTGTTGACAGCATGAAGGCACCACCCGCCGATGATGGACGCAGCTCACGTAGGCCCTGATCCCAAGTGGGAGCTCGCTCACGCCCCGAGCCAAGGATAAGAGTGATGAACATACCTGCAAACTTCGACCTGCCTCCCCACGCCCGGAAGGCTTTGAAGGGAATCCTCTCCGCGCCCGATCTCAACGTTTCACTCTATTATACGGCCGCGCTCCAGTACGCGACGGCGATGGATCTCCTCGCTCAGGAAATCCCGGCGATAGCCTTCCCCCTCCCCGGGGATGCGCTACCCATACGCCGAGCGGCCGCCCTGGCTCTCACCGCATACGTCCTCGCCGAACAAGTCGATACGCTGCTCTTCGGCGCCCCCCAGAGACGCGGCCATCACTGCCGCATCGGCTGCGCCTTCTGCTGCTGGCTGCCTGTCGATGTGCTAGCTCACGAGGCGATCACCATCGCCGCGTTCCTGAGCGGGACTCTCGCCCCCGCGAAGATGGAAAAGATCACACAACGCGTCACCGCCCTGGACGAGCGGCTGGCCGCCATGTCCAGCGTCGAATGCATCCGGGCCCAGGTCCCGTGTCCCTTGCTCGATCTGGAGGACATGACCTGCCGAATCTACACGGTCCGCCCTCACGCCTGCCGCCAATACGCCAGCTTCGATCGCGACGCCTGCGAGCGGGCACTCGGCGATCCAGACGCCGCGGTCCCCACGGACATCCTGTTACAGCTCGTTCACGACAGGGTGACCATGGGGATCGCCGTCGCCCTCTACGCGTTGGGGATCGACTACCACACGCTGGACATCGTCTCGGCGCTACGTATCGCGCTCACGGAGCCGGATGCGGCCGAACGATGGCTCGCAGGCGAGGATGTGTTCGCGGCGGCGCGGCGTAGCGCCCGGGAGCGGGGGGATGTCGATCCTTCGGAAAGAGATCTGGAGGACCTCCAGTCGCTATTTCGAGAGATCCTGGCGGCGGGATGAGTCAGAGGGATCACGCCGCGACGATCGGCGGCTCAGCCGGATGAGGGTACCTGGCCGGTGAGGAGGAAGCGCAACAACCGCCCTGGCCTGTACAACCGGTGGCGCCAGACCCACCACACCCCCACCAGGATCCCTCCTAATTCCCATACCCACAGCTCAGGCCGCCTGGTGAAGGCGTACCAATACGCCTTCTTGATGTCCTGCTGCTCGCTTCCCTGCTTCCGCCAGACGTGAAACCGCCATCCGCGGAAGGGCCAGTAGAACGTATCGGGAAAGAACCAGAGACGGTCGATGACGGCATGACCGTTGAACGCCAGAAGATACGGCCACCACGCGGGTCGCTTCCAAAGAAGGAAGAGCGCCGCGGCCACGTGCGCCAAAAGCGTATGGGCGAAGAGCACGGCCGACTTGTAACGGCGATAAAAGTAGACGGCCGCCAATGGCTTATCGATGAGGTCAGGCCCTAAGGCCGCCAGGGCGATCCAGCGTAGATCCGCCTTCCGCAGTCCGGGGATCCGCTCCCGGGCCAGCTCAAAGGCCGCGAAGGTATAGGCGATGTGACTCTGAGGAAGCACCGCTTCGTCCGTGATCCTGAGATGATGAACGGATTGTACGGGAAAAGGGGCAAATGTCAAAGCCCGGCCAGAGCGAATGCCATTGACAAGGATCGTTGACCCGCCCTATAATCACCGACGAAACGTAGAAATGCAGCGGCGCTGCGCCTCCCAGCCACAGACGGGAAATTCTCTTCAACGGGATAGAAGAAAAGGCCCGCTGAAGAAATCACCACAAAGTCACTCAGGCGCTAAGGAAAGCTTCTCATTTTCTTGGGGCCTTAGTGCCTTAGTGGTTTCTTCAGAGATGCTCTAGCGGCGGACGGTAGAAAGGAGGAGTGTGAACATGCACATTGAAGTCCGCTTCGTCGATCTGCTCGCCATCTATCGCTCCGAGCTATTGGAGCGCGTCGTTCCCTTCTGGATCAAGCACGCCATCGACTGGCAACATGGAGGCATCCTGACCTGCATCTCCGATGAAGGCCAGGCGCTCAGCGAGGACAAATACATGTGGTCTCAGTTGCGAGCCATCTGGACCTTCTCCGCCCTCTATAATTATGTCGAGCCCAGGGAGGAGTGGCTGAAGGTCGCCCGGCACATCTTCGACTTCGTCAAGCGATATGGTCGGGATGAACAAGGCCGCTGGGTCTTCGCCGTCGATCGAGATGGCCGCGTCCTGAAGGGAGCCACCAGCATCTACACCGATGGGTTCGCCATCTATGGGCTGACGGAGTTGGCCAGGGCTACAGACGATCAGGAGGTCATTAACCTGGCGTTAGAGACATACGAGAACGCGCAAGCGCGGCTATCTCGCCCGGGCTCCTACCAGACCGATCCCTATCCGCTCCCGGAGGGCGTGAAGGCCCACGCCGTCTCCATGCTCTTCTCCCTGGTATTTCACGAACTGGGCCGTTACCTGGACAACCGGGAGATCTTGGAGGCGGGTCTGCATCACGCCCACGAGGTGATGACCGCCTTCCTGCGCCCGGATCGCCGCCTCCTCTTCGAGTATGTCCGCCTGGACAACTCCCTCATCGACTCGCCCATGGGGCGGTCCGTCGTGCCCGGGCACGCCATCGAGTCCATGTGGTTCATGATCCACATCTTCCGGCATTGGGGCGATGAGGCCCGCATCCAGCAGGCTGTGGAGGCTATCCGCTGGCACATCGAGTTCGGTTGGGATGAGGAATATGGCGGGATCTTCCTCGCCCGCGACGCGGAGGGCGGCGAGCCATGGTGGCCCTTCGCCGACGCCAAGATCTGGTGGCCTCATACCGAGGCCCTGTACGCCCTCCTGCTGGCCTACGAGGTATCAAAGGAGCCCTGGACCCTCGAGTGGTTCCAGAAGGTGCACAACTACGCCTTCACCCATTTCCCCGTTCCAGAATATGGTGAGTGGACGCAGAAGCTGGACCGTCAGGGGCGCAAGATCACGGAGACCGTGGCCCTGCCGGTGAAGGATCCGTTCCACCTGCCACGGGCGCTGATCTACTGCACCCAGGTGCTGCAACGCCTGGCCGAGTAACCCTCGTGAGAGGAGAACCGCAAAGAGCGCCAAGATTTTTCACAGTTTAATGTCAAAGGGGGGCGAATCGTCTCTGCGTCCTTTGCGCTCTCTGCGGTTTAGAACAAGGAGAACGTGAGGTATGAGGACTTCAACGCGACGCCTCGCATTGATCAACGGCCGTGTGGTGCTGCCCTACCAGATCGTGACCGGCAAGGCGGTGGTGGTGGAAGGCGCCACTATCGCGGGCCTCGCTGATCCAGGCGATCTAGGCCCCGATACGGAGACGCTAGATGTGGGCGGGCGGCTCATCACGCCTGGGCTCATCGATATTCACACCCATGGCGCCCTGGGGCACTCCTTCAACGAGCCCTCCGCCGAGGCCTTCGCCGTCATCACTCGGGAGAACGCGCGCCGGGGCGTGACCTCGCTGCTGGCGACCCTCTCCACCGCGCCGATCCCCGATATGGTAGCCTGCCTGGAGCACGTCCGGGCGTGGATGCAGGGCGAACGTGAAGGTGCACAGGTGTTGGGTGCCCACGTGGAGGGTCCCTACTTCAACCCGGCCCAGGTGGGAGCCCAAGACCCGGCCAACCTGCGCACCCCGGACGATGGGACGCCCGACCACCTGTTGGCATACAGCGATGTGATCCGTATCTTCACTTACGCGCCGGAACTGCCGGGCGCCCTGGATCTCACCGCCCGGCTGAGGGGGCTGGGTATCGTCCCCGCGGCCGGGCACAGCTCCGCCAAGGAGGAGGAGATCGTCCCGGTTATACACGCTGGCCTGCGGCACATTATCCACATCTGGAGCGCGCAATCCACCACCGTGCGCGAGGGCCCCTGGCGAAAACCCGGCCTGTTGGAGGTGTCGCTGGTCTACGAGGGGATCACCGTCGAGATGATCGCTGATAACAAGCACCTGCCTCCTACCCTGATGAGGCTGGCTTACAAGTGCATCGGCCCCGAGCGCTTGTGCCTGATCTCGGACGCGACCAACGGCGCGGGGTTGCCAGAGGGCACTCGCTTCCGCATGGGGAACGTCGAATACGAGGTGCATGATGGCGTGGGGATGCTGCTGGACCGCACGGCCTTCGCGGGGAGCACGACCCTGGTGAACGAGATGATCCCCATCGTCATGGAGCATGTGGGCATCCCGCTGGTGGAGGCCGTCCGCATGGCCTCGTTAACGCCGGCGCGCGTCATCGGTGTGGCCGACCGCAAGGGAAGCATCGAGCCGGGCAAGGACGCCGACCTAGTGGTGTTCAACGATGACTTCACCGCCTGGCGTACTATGATCCGCGGCCAATGGGTTCAAATTTAGGAGGATGATGATGCCCGACAGACCTCACATCTTAATCCTCATGCCGGATCAGTTGCGAGCCGACGCCCTGGGATGCGCGGGGAACCCGGCCATCCGCACGCCGAACATAGACCACATCGCCCGGGAAGGTGTGCTCTTCACGCATGCGTATACCGTCTGTCCGATCTGCATGCCCGCCCGCGCTTCCTTCGTCGACGGGCTTTATCCTCATAACCACCGTATGTGGACCAACGCTGGCTCCCTCTCGCCGGCCGATGAAACCCTCTTCCACCATCTCCAGGCTCACGGTTACTTCGTCGCCTATATCGGCAAATCGCACTTCTATCCCCACAAAAGGGGCGACCATCTGAGGCATCATGAGGATTACATGCGCGCCCGAGGGATCGATTACGTCCATGAGACCACAGGGCCTTGGGCCACGCTGTATACCGACTCATACATGACCGACGAGTGGCAAGAGCGAGGGCTCCTAACCGCCTTCCGGGACGACTACAAGCGAAGACGGGCCACCGGCCCCTGCGCGGTCTGGCCGAGCCCGTTGCCCACCGACGCCTTCCTGGACAGCTACATCGGCCGCCAGGCAGTGGCATTCATCCGCTCGTACGAGGGAAGGCGCCCCCTGTGCCTCTTCGTCGGCTTCGGCGGCCCTCACGAACCGTGGGACGCGCCTGAGGATTACGCCACCATGTATGATCCGGAGACGATGCCGGAGGCGATCCCGCCCGAGGAGACGCCGGAATGGGCACCCCCTTACGCCGCGCAGCGCGCTCGAGAGGGACGCATCGAGGCCATGACCGACGAGGACATCCGTCGCATCCGGGCCAACTACTACGGTAAGATCTCACTGATCGACCGCTGGATCGGAGAGATCTTGGACGCTCTCGCCGACCGCGGCTGGCTGGATGAGACTATGATCATCTTTTGGTCCGATCACGGGGAGATGGCCGGGGATCACAGCCGGCTGCATAAATCAGTCTTCTACGAGTCCAGCGTCCACGTGCCACTCATCATCCGCCACCCCGAGATCTCCGGGGGCCGCACCATCCCCGCGCTGGTGGAAATCATCGACGTCTTCCCCACCTTATTGGACGCCATCGGGGCGCCGTCTTCCTCGCGCTGCATGGGACAGTCCCTCTGGCCCATCCTGAGGGGCGAAACGGTTAGCCACCGGGATCAGGTCCTTAGCGAGATCTACGCCTTCGGCTGTTACAACTATATGATCCGAACCCCGCGGTACAAGTATGCCATGGACGGCGACGGCCAGGGATATATGCTGTTTGATTTGGAGGCTGATCCCCTGGAGCAGCGCAACCTGCTCGGCCATCCCGACGCGAGGGACATCGAGGAGGATCTGAAGATCCGACTGCTCCACGCCATCACCTCCTGCCAGACCCGATTCGCCCCGGATGGAGGCGAAGAGGTCCGCTAATCCTTACGCTCATTGGAATAGACGACACTTCCCTTCGTAAGGGCGCACGGCCGTGCGCCCCTACCGTGAGAAGGGAGGATCAATGAAATGGTGGCTCCGGCGGCGCAGTGGAACTGCGCCGCCGGAGCCACCATAACAACCAAGATCATTGACCCCCCTCTGGCCCGATGTTATAATCGCGCGGTCGGAAGGCAGGATACCAATGGACAGAGGGAAGACCCCACAAGCTCGCCTGCATCTCGGGAGGGAGGTCTTGACGGGAGGACATGGAACAGACGCAGGCCGTCGTCCGGCGCCGTGTCCATGTGCGCGGCGTCGTCCAGGGGGTGGGGTTCCGCCCCTTCATCTACAACTTAGCGCGGCGCTATGAGCTCTATGGTTGGGTTTGCAACACTTCATCCGGCGTGGATATCGAAGTCGAGGGCCCTCCCCCAGCCCTCGACAAGTTTCTGCGCGCCCTGACCGACGAGGCGCCGCCCCTTGCCCGCATCGACGCCGTAGAATCCCAAGACCTCCCTCCCAACGGATATCGCTCCTTCGAGATCCGCCACAGTCAGGCTCAATCCGGGAAGTTCCAGCCCATCTCCCCCGACGTGGCCACCTGCGACGCCTGCCTGGCCGAGGTCATGGACCCGGCCGACCGCCGCTACCGGTATCCGTTCACCAACTGCACCCACTGCGGCCCCCGATTCACCATCATCCGGGATATCCCCTACGATCGGCCCAAGACGACCATGGCAGCCTTCGCCATGTGCCCGGAATGCCAGGCCGAGTACGACGACCCGGCCGACCGGCGCTTCCACGCCCAGCCGAACGCCTGCCCGACCTGCGGGCCGCGGCTCTCCCTGGTGCCCTCGCCCGGCGGGGACCTCCCCCCCGATCTCCCCGATGATCCCATCGAGGCTACGCGGGCGCTGCTGGCCCGGGGATGGATCGTGGCCATCAAGGGATTGGGCGGCTTCCACCTGGCGTGTGATGCCCGAGACGAGGCCACCGTGCAGCGCCTGCGAGCCCGTAAGGGTCGCGTGGGCAAACCCTTCGCGCTGATGGTCCGGGACCTGGAGGTCGCCCGCGCCTTGTGTTATGTCAACGATGATGAGGCTCGCCTGCTGACCGGCCGGGAGCGCCCCATCGTCCTGCTGCGCGCCCGGCCTGGGAACGGGATCGCCCCCAGCGTGGCGCCGAGGCAGCGCAACCTGGGGATCATGCTTCCCTACACGCCGCTCCACCATCTGCTCCTGTTGCCGGGGCCAGGGATCCCCGACGCGCTGGTGATGACCTCCGGCAACCTCAGCGAGGAACCCATCGCCTACGAAAACGATGACGCGCTGCGTCGCCTGGCCGGGCTAGCTGACGCGTTCCTGTTGCACAACCGGGACATCTACATGCGCTGCGATGACTCCGTGGTGCGCGTGTTCCAGGGCGCCGAGCTGCCCATCCGCCGCTCACGAGGCTACGCGCCCTATCCCGTACACCTGGGGGACGACGCCATCCCCCTGCTGGCATGTGGCGCCGAGCTGAAGAACACCTTCTGCATCACCCGCGGCCCTTACGCATTCCTCAGCCAGCACATCGGCGATATGGAGAACCTGGAGACGCTGGAGGCGTATCGCCTCGCCGTGGCACACTTCGAGCGGCTGTTCCGGGTGAGGCCCCAGGCGCTGGCATACGACCTGCACCCGGACTACCTGGCGACGCGCTACGCGCTGGAGCGCGCGGCGCGCGAGGGGATACCGGCTATAGGTGTGCAACACCATCACGCGCACATCGCCGCCTGCCTGGCCGAACACCAACGACGCGGCCCCGTCATCGGCGTGGCCTTCGACGGCACGGGCTACGGCGAAGATGGCGCCATCTGGGGCGGGGAGTTTCTCATTGCCGACCTGCGCGGCTACCAGCGAGTGGCCCATCTGGCGTATGTCCCGCTCCCCGGGGGCGACGCGGCGGTACGCCGTACCTACCGCATGGCATGGAGCCATCTCCACCACGCGTTTGGCGGATCATGGCCGGAGGTTCCCACGCTGGGCGGGCTCGATCCCACGGAACGACGCGTCGTCAGGCGGCAGATCGAGCGCGGGCTCAACGCGCCGCCCACATCCAGCATGGGGCGCCTGTTCGACGCGGTCTCGGCGCTGTGTGGAATCTGCCAGATGGCGACCTACGAGGGACAGGCCGCCATCGAGCTGGAGATGCTGGCGAATCTTGAGGAGGAAGAGGCCTACGATTGGTCCTTGCCAGACGGAGCGGAGGCCATGCCCTGGATCATTGATCCCGCGCCCGTGATCCGCGCCGTCGTCTCGGACATCATCGCGGGCGTGGATCCCTCGATCATCGCGGCGCGCTTCCACAACGCGGTAGCGCGAATGATCGTTGGCGTGTGTCGTCGCCTGCGCGAGGCGACTGGCATCGAGGAGGTGGCGCTCAGCGGCGGTGTATGGCAAAATGCGTTATTACTGGAGCGAACGCTCGCCCACCTCAAATCGGCGGGGTTCACCGTGCATACCCACAGGCTGGTGCCGCCGAACGATGGAGGGCTCTCGCTGGGCCAGGCCGCCGTGGCCAACGCGAGGATGGAGGAAGACGAATGACGGCAGACGAAGGACGGGAAGTACGGGGCCATGCATCCTTCGTCTCCCGTCCTTCGTCAATTGTAACCATACTGTAAGGAGCAAATGGCATGTGTTTGGGTATACCTGGACGTGTGATCGAAATCTATGAACAAGATGGTGTACGGATGGGTCGGATCGATTACGGGGGTGTCGTCAAGGAGGCATGTTTGGCCTACGTGCCGGAGACTCAGGTGGATGACTACGTGATCGTCCACGCCGGGTTTGCCATCTCCCGGCTGGACGAGGAGGAGGCCGAGGAGACCCTGGCCATGCTGCGCGAGATGGCCGCCCTGGACGAAGCATCCGGGGCTGGGAAGGATGAGGCATCGCTATGAGATACATCGACGAGTTCCGCCAGCCGGAGCTGATCCGCGGGCTGGCCGAGGAGCTCCGTAAGACGATCACCCGTCCGTGGACGATCATGGAGATCTGCGGCGGGCAGACGCACGCCTTCATGCGTTTCGGGCTGGACACGCTGCTGCCGCCACAGATCGAGCTGGTGCACGGGCCGGGTTGTCCCGTGTGCGTGACGCCTCTGGAGCTGATCGACAAGGCCATCGCCATCGCGTCTCGTCCGGAGGTGATCTTCTGCTCCTTCGGTGACATGCTGCGCGTGCCTGGCTCCCACAGCGACCTCTTCCGGGTGAAGGCGGCCGGGGGCGATGTGCGCGTCGTCTATTCCCCATTGGAGTGCCTGAAGCTCGCCCGCGAGCACCCGGATCGTCAGATCGTCTTCTTCGCCATCGGGTTCGAGACCACCGCGCCGGGCAACGCCATGCTGGTCTGGCAGGCCCGCGAGCAGGGGATCACCAACCTCAGCCTGCTCGTCTCGCACGTGCGGGTGCCCCCGGCCATCACCGCCATCCTCTCCTCGCCGGGGAACCAGGTGCAGGGTTTCCTGGCGGCTGGACACGTGTGTACCGTCATGGGCTACTGGGAGTACGAGCCGCTGGCCGAGCGCTTTAAAGTCCCCATCGTCGTCACCGGGTTCGAACCCGCCGATCTCCTGCGCGGTCTGTTGATGGCAGTACGCCAGTTGGAGGAAGGCCGGCACGAGGTGGAGAACGCGTACGGCCGCTCGGTGCGGCGGGAGGGGAACCGCGCGGCTCAGGAGCTGATCGCCCGCGTCTTCGAGCCGTGTGATCGGGCGTGGCGTGGTATCGGCGTCATCCCCGACAGCGGATGGCGGCTGCGCCCCGAGTTCGCCGAGTTCGACGCGGAAAAGCGATTCGCCCTGGACGACATCCATACACGGGAGTCGAGCGTTTGTATCAGCGGGTTGATCTTACAGGGGCGCAAGAAGCCCTATGAGTGCCCGGCCTTCGGCACTGAGTGCACACCGATGCACCCACTGGGCGCGACCATGGTCTCATCCGAGGGCGCGTGCGCCGCGTATTATCGATATGGAAGATCAGCAGGGAAGCAGGCGAATGGCGAATAGCGAGTGGTGAAGGGAGAGCGGGAGCGAGTGACGGATGAGCGAACGGGCTGAGTTGAATTTCGAGGGATTGAGCTGCCCCGTGCCTTTGCCGGAGGCGACGCTGGATCGCATCGTGTTGGGGCATGGCTCAGGCGGCCGCATGAGCCATAACTTGATACGTCGGGTGTTCCTGGCCGACCTGGACAATCCCGTCCTGAGCCAGTTGAACGACGGGGCCGTGCTCTCCCTGCCCGAGGAAGATGGCCGGCTGGTGCTGAGCACCGACGCGCATGTGGTACAACCCCTGTTCTTTCCCGGCGGGGACATCGGCCGGCTGGCCGTGTGCGGTACCGTCAACGATCTGGCCATGATGGGTGCCCGTCCGTTATGGCTCACCGCCGCTTTCGTGCTGGAGGAGGGCTTCCCCATCGAGACGCTGCAGCGGATCGTGCGCTCCATGCGGGAGGCCGCGGCCGAGGCGGGCGTCC
>DUEN01000170.1 GCA_011176545.1 Caldilineae bacterium
CGACAATTGAGCTTCTGGGGTTTGACTTTCTCTTTGAGGCCCCATATATATGGCCTCTTTGGCAGCATCACCCTACATCTTGTTTGGATAGCGGAAGGCCGTGCCTTCCGCTATCCAAATGGCCAAACTTGAGGGAAGGAGAGACGCTTCTATGTTGCAACCCATTCGCGTGACCGTCTGGAATGAGTACCGCCACGAGCGACAAAGCGAGGAGATCGCCAGGATCTATCCCGAGGGCATCCACGGCGCTATCGCCGGCCACCTGCGCACGCTTCCTGATATAGAGGTGCGCACGGCCACGCTCGATGAGCCAGAACACGGGCTCAGCGATGAGGTGTTGGCCGCCACGGATGTGCTCATCTGGTGGGGGCATATGGCCCATCAGGAGGTCAGCGACGCCGTTGTGGACAAGGTGCAGGCTCGCGTGCTGAATGGCATGGGCCTCATCGTCCTGCATTCCGCCCATTTCTCCAAGATCTTCAAACGCCTGATGGGGACCACGTGTAACCTGAAATGGCGCGAGGCGAACGAGCGTGAGCGCATCTGGGTGGTCGATCCCAGCCATCCCATCGCCGAGGGCCTGGGCGAATATTTCGAGATCTCGCAGACGGAGATGTACGGCGAGCGGTTCGACATCCCGCAGCCGGATCAGCTCGTGTTCATCAGTTGGTTTCAGGGCGGGGAGGTCTTTCGCAGCGGCTGCTGCTTCTACCGGGGTCGCGGCAAGATCTTCTATTTCCGCCCAGGCCATGAGACGCTGCCCATCTATCACCAGCCGGAGGTGCAAAAAGTGATCAGCAACGCCGTCCGTTGGGCGGCCTCGCCGCGTGGCTCCGCACCCACCTTTGGCAACGTGAAACCGCTGGAACGGCTTTAACGCCTGCCCAACGGACGAGACGCGATTTGACAAGACCGCGCGAATGTATTAGACTTCACTTCAACAATTGAATATCCTTTGTGTCGCGCTCTTATCCAGAGAGGTGGAGGGACCGGCCCTGTGAAGCCTCGGCAACCTGACTGGTTCCCCCAGGCACGATGGCGTGCTTAGGCGGACTACCAGTTAAGGTGCCAATTCCGGCAGAGCAATTCTGGAAGATGAGAGGTCGCGCAATGACGCCCCCTATCGTCTTCGAGAGGGGGCTTTTTATATCTCGCCCAGGCGAGCTAGCGGCCCCTCATCATGAGGGGCGTTTTCATATCACGAAGACCTCAGTGCCGAGTCCTCCTCTCTCACGATGCGAGAGCGCAGACGCGCTTCGCTTCCCCCTAGAAGCGATTCGCTCACATTGGAATACCCGACAGGAAGACGACATGTACGAGATCATCGTCTGAGGGCAGATGCCCTTACGCCTATGTAAGGTAGGGGCGACCGGCCGGTCGCTCCTACCCTGGCGAAACATGGCGATATAGAACCCAGTCACCACCATGTGTCGTCTATAGCCAATATGAGCGAAGCGATTTATCCCAACACCATATGACGACAGGAGCTACATGATGTCACAGAGCCAGGAGAACACGAGGCAGTTTGGCTTCACCACCCGACAGTTGCACGCCGGGCAGGTTCCCGATCCTACAACCGGGGCGCGGGCTGTGCCCATTTACCAAACTACTTCCTATGTCTTCCGGGACACAGGCCACGCCGCGCGGCTGTTCGCCCTGGAAGAGGAAGGGTTCATCTACACGCGCATCATGAACCCCACCAACGACGTCTTCGAGCGCCGCATGGCCGATCTGGAGGGCGGCGTGGGCGCCCTCGCGGCGGCTTCGGGGCACGGCGCGCAGACCATGGCGATCCTCACCCTATGCCAGGCCGGCGATCATATCGTATCCGCCTCCACCCTATACGGAGGCACGTTTAACCAGTTCCGCTACACGTTCCCCAAGATGGGGATCGAGGTCACCTTCGTCGATCCGTCTGACCCGGAGAACTTCCGCCGCGCCATTCGGGATAACACGAAGATCCTCTACGGGGAGACGTTAGGCAACCCGCTCATCAACGTGTTCCCCTTTGAGGAGGTCGCGGCCATCGCTCAGGAGTACAAGATTCCCCTGATGATCGATAACACCTTTGCCACGCCCTATCTGTGTCGCCCGATCGAGTGGGGGGCCAACATCGTCGTCCACTCCACCACCAAATTTATCGGCGGCCACGGGACCTCCATCGGCGGGGTGATCATCGACGGCGGCAACTTCGACTGGCGCGGCAGCGGCCGGTTCCCTAACTTCACGGAGCCGGACGGAAGCTATCACGGCCTGGTCTATGCCGATCTGGGAGCGCCCGCCTTCATTATCAAAGCGCGCGTCCAAATGCTCCGAGATCTGGGCATCTGTCAGTCGCCGTTCAACTCCTGGCTCTTCCTGCAAGGCTTGGAGACATTAAGCCTGCGCATGGAGCGACATGTGGCCAACGCTCAGAAGGTAGCCGAGTTCCTGGAATGCCATCCCAAAGTCGCCTGGGTGACGTATCCGGGCCTGCCCAGCCATCCGGATCACGAGAGGGCGAAGAAGTACCTGCCTAAGGGACCTGGCGCGATCCTGGGATTTGGCATCAAGGGCGGGTTGGAAGCCGGGCGACGCTTCATCGAGAACCTGAAGCTCTTCTCTCACTTGGCCAACGTGGGAGATGCCAAGTCGCTGGCCATCCACCCAGCCAGCACGACCCATAGCCAGCTCAGCGAGGAGGAACAACGACAGGCTGGCGTCACGCCTGATTTCATCCGGCTGTCCATAGGCATCGAGGACATCGAGGACATCCTGTGGGATCTGGATCAGGCATTGGACGCCGCGACGAAGTGACGCCGACGTAATCTCTAATCCCCAATCTCCAATCTCGAGTCAGAGAGTGGAGGAGAAGGGACGAGAGATTGGGGATTAGAGACTAGAGATTAGAGATTGATCAAGGGACCATTATGTCAAACAACGGCTTCGGAGAGCCTGGGACAGTTGGATTAGTGGAAACACAATACTTTACTTTCGCCGAGCCGCCGAATGAGCTCGTCCTGGAGAGCGGCGAGAAGCTAGGGCCGATCACGCTGGCCTATGAGACTTACGGCCAGCCTAACGCGGATCGCTCCAACGCTATCCTGATCCTGCATGCCCTCTCCGGGGATGCCCACGCGGCCGGGTATCACACGCCCCACGACCGCAAGCCCGGCTGGTGGCATGAGACCATCGGGTCGGGCCGGATGTTCGACACCGATCGGTACTGGATCATCTGCTCCAACGTCATCGGCGGTTGCAAGGGCAGCACGGGGCCGTCCAGCATCGATCCGAAGACGGGCAAGCCATACGGGCTTCGCTTCCCGGTCGTCACCATCGCCGACATGGTGAACGCGCAACGGCATCTCATCGACTACCTCGGCATCGACCGGCTGCTGGCCGTGATTGGCGGCTCCATGGGCGGGATGCAGGCGCTCCAGTGGGCTGTCAGTTACCCTGAACGCCTGCGGGCCTGCATCCCGCTGGCGGCCACCGCGCACCTGTCACCCCAATCCATCGCCTTGAACGAGGTCGGCCGTCAGGCTATCTACCGGGATCCTAACTGGAACCATGGCGATTACTACGGCGGCCCACGGCCCGACAAAGGGCTGGCCCTGGCGCGTATGATCGGCCACATCACCTATCTGAGCGACAAATCCATGCATCGGAAGTTCGGGCGGCGGCTGCAAAACCGGGAGAAATACGGATACGACTTCTCCGTCGAGTTCCAAGTGGAAAGCTATCTACAATACCACGGCGAGAACTTCATCCGACGCTTCGACGCCAACAGCTACCTCTACCTGACCAAGGCCATGGACTACTTCGACCTGTCTAATGGCCACAGAAGCCTGGTGGAGGCCTTCCTTCCGGCGGCTCACGTCCGCTTCCTGGTCGTGTCCTTCACCTCCGACTGGCTGTTCCCGCCCTATCAATCGCGAGAGATCGTGAGCGCGCTGAAGGCCGTGGGCGCGGATGTGACTTACTGCAATGTGGACTCGGATTACGGCCATGACGCCTTCCTGCTGGAGGTGGAGACGCTCACCGAGCTGGTGAGTGACTTCCTGACGCGCATATGTCGGGAGGACGGGTTGGATATCCCTGAGCCGGCCCATCCTACCGGCCTTCCGATGAGAGAATAGACGACGAAGCCCGCGCGTTCGGCCATGCAGGTGCCGTCGCACAGCCGGGCCGCCCGCAATCATGGGAGATCACGAAACGTTGACCGAGGGCCTGCGACCCGATCTGATCGCCATCAGCGAACTGGTGCCCGAAGGGTCCCGTGTCCTGGATCTGGGATGCGGGGACGGGACGCTCCTTCGTTATCTGATCGATCATAAGGGCGTCCAAGGGTTCGGCATCGAGATATCCGAGGCCGGGGTACGCGCCTGCGTGGCCCGTGGACTCTCGGTCGTCCAGGGCGATCTGGAAGAGGGCCTGATCGATTATCCGGATGACCTGTTCGACGTGGTTATCCTAAGCCAAACCCTGCCCTACCTGGATGATCCGGTCATGATCCTGCGTGAGATGCTCCGGGTCGGCCGACAAGGTATCGTCAGCTTCCCCAATTGGGGACACTGGCGATGTCGAATGACGCTGCTGCTCACGGGGCGCATGCCGGAAGCGCCCGCGCTACCACAGCCGTGGTATGCCTCCCCGCGCGTGCGGCCGCTGACCGTGCGCGACTTCGGGGAGTTCTGCCGAGAACACGGGTTTCGCGTCACCCATCAGGTCTATCTTTCCAATGGGCGACGCGTCTCCCCCCACCGCAAGTGGAAAAACCTGCTGGCGACGGTCGCCATCATGGTCCTGGAGAGAGACGCCCTGAGATCGCCCTAAAGTTCGACGGTAAAGGAGATCCCCCGCTCAGCACTGTACTCGATAAGGATAGGAGGTCCCATGCGCATTCTGAAATTCGGTGGAACCTCGGTAGGAAACGCCGAGGCGTTCGCTCAGGTGGCCGACATCATCGCGCGAGCGCGAACAGAAGATCCCCAGACGGTTGTCGTCACCTCGGCGATGAGCGGCGTGACCAACGCGCTGATCGCCGCCGCCCAGGCGGCCGCCAGAGGAGACGAGAAGGTCTACCAGGACGTGCGCTCCGAGCTGCTGGTCAAGCACCAGGTCGTGGCCGGGCAGCTCATCACGGATGGCGTGACGCGCGCCGCGCTGGGCCGCCTGTTCGAGGAGCGCCTGGCCACCTTCGAGCGATTGTGTCAGAGTATCGCCATCCTGGGCGAGCTCACCCCGCGCGGGCTGGACGTGGTGTCCGGCCTAGGCGAACGCCTCGCCGCTCCGCTCCTGGCGGCCGTGCTGCGGTCTCGCGACATCCCGGCTGAGGCTGTGGACGCCAGCGAGATCATCGTCACGGACAACAACTTCGGCAGCGCCAACCCGTTAATGGATAAAACCCGCGAGCGCACCCGGGCCCGACTCCTGCCCCTGATCGAGGGAGGCGTGGTGCCCGTGGTCACCGGCTTCATCGGAGCCACCGAGGACGGCGTCGCCACGACGCTGGGGCGTGGGGGATCTGACTACTCCGCCGCCATCATCGGCGCCTGCCTGGACGCCGATCGCGTCGAGATCTGGACGGATGTAGATGGCGTACTGACCGCGGACCCGCGCATCGTACCCAACGCGCGCACGCTGCCCCAACTCTCATACGCCGAGGCAGCCGAGCTCGCCTACTTCGGGGCCAAGGTGCTCCACCCCAAGACCATCCTGCCCGCTATCGAGAAGGATATCCCCATCTACGTGCTGAACACGTTCAACCCCGATCACCCCGGCACGCGCATCGTCCGCGAGACGGATCCCGATAACAACGTGGTCAAGGCCATCAGCGCCATCCGGGGATTGACGCTGATCACGGTCGAGGGCCGCGGCATGATCGGCGTACCGGGCATCGCCGCGCGCACGTTCCAGGCGGTGGCCAGCGTGGGCGCCAACGTCCTCATGATCTCCCAATCCTCCTCCGAGCAGAGCATCTGCTTCGTGATCCCGGAGGCGGATGCGCCTAAAGTGATCAACGCGCTGAAGGAGGCCATGGCCCAGGAGCTGGAGAAACGACATATCGACTCCATCCATGGGCTGAACGACATCGTCATCGTGGCCGTCGTCGGATCGGCCATGAAGGGGACGCCTGGGATCGCCGCCAAAGTCTTCGGCGCGCTGGGAGAGGCCGGCATCAATGTGATCGCCATCGCACAGGGCTCCTCAGAGGCCAACATCTCCCTGGTCGTGGCGCAGGGGAACTGCGATGAGGCCGTCCGCCGCATCCACGCGGCCTTCGAACTTGACAAGGGATAACGGCCCGGGTATCATGTGCTCTTGGTGATCTTACAAAGGCAGCATTTCAGGTCAGGCCTTATAAACGGCTGTGCAGGATCAGCGACGTCGCCGCTCAAAGGGGAACTGAGAGAACCAGGAAGGGGTCTCACAGTTCCCCTTTTATTATCGCACGGGTAAGGAGGACTATGCGCCATATCCCATTGATCGTCCTGGGCGTGGGCGGGGTGGGCCGAGCCCTGCTACGGCACATCATAGCCAACCGGGATTTCCACGCGGCGCGATTTGGGCTTCGCCTCCAGATCGTGGCGCTGGTCGATAGCACCGGCGCCGTGGTCGAACCTCAGGGGCTCCAGGATGAAACGCTGCAAGAGATCGAGCAGGCCAAAGCCCAGGGGACCCCTCTGGTGGAGACGCCATATGGCTACCATGCGTCCGACGCGCGAGCCATCGTGGACGTGGCCGGCACGGATGGGGCCATCGTGGTCGATTGCACAGCCAGCGATGCGGTCATCCCCGCGCTGGAACTGGCCCTGGAGCGCGGCTACGGCGCGGTGCTGGCGAATAAAAAGCCGCTTACTGGGTCTATGGCGCTCTTCCGCCGCCTGACAGGCTCAGGTCGGCTGCGATACGAGACGACGGTAGGCGCCGGCACCCCGATGATCGCCACGCTGGAGAGCCTTATCCGCAGCGGGGATGCCGTTCGCCGCATCCGCGGGATCTTCTCAGGCACACTTGGCTACCTGATGAGCGAACTCCAGTCGGACCGGCCTTTCTCTGTAGCGGTACGCCAGGCGTATCAGATGGGGTATACGGAGCCCGATCCACGGGACGATCTGGGCGGCATGGATGTCGCCCGCAAGGCGCTTATCCTAGCGCGAATGTTAGGGTGGGGACTTGAGTTGGACGATGTAGCGGTCGAGCCGCTGTTCCCGCCCGACATGGCTGAAGGATCCGTCGACGCGTTTCTGGCGGGGTTGACGGTACTGGATAAGGCGTTCGCTCAACGCGTGGAGGAGGCACACGGACAGGGTTGTACTCTACGCTACGTGGCCGAGATCGCGGATGGACGATGTTCGGTAGGCTTGCAGTCCGTGCCGATGGATAGTCCCCTGGGACGATTGCGAGGAAGCGATAATCTGGCTGAGTTCCACACCCGCTGGTACTCGCCCTCCCCTCTCGTGATCCAGGGCCGCGGCGCGGGTGTGGAGGCCACGGCCGCGGGCGTCTTATCCGACATCGTCGCGCTGGCACAACGCGGGTAGCCCGGCGCGAGTGTATAGGAGGCAGCTACATGGGAAAGATTCGAGTGGGCATCCTGGGAGCCACAGGAGCTGTCGGACAGCGCTTCGTGCAATTGTTGGAAGATCATCCCTGGTTTGAACTTACCGTGCTGGCCGCATCGGACCGGTCGGTGGGCAAGCGATACGCGGAAGCCTGCCACTGGATCCTGCCGGAGGAGATGCCGGAGAGGGTGCGAGACATGGTTTTGCAGGACTGTACCCCCGGCCTGGAGTGCGAGTTGCTGTTCTCCGCCCTCCCCAGCCATATCGCCCGGGAGGTGGAACCCACCTTCGCCGAGGCGGGTTACATCATCTGCTCCAACGCGTCCGCCTATCGGATGGAGCCAGATATCCCCCTGCTGATCCCCGAGGTCAACCCCGATCACACCGGGCTGATCGAGACACAACGCCAGCGTCGCGGCTGGAGCGGCTTCATCATCACCAACCCCAACTGCACGACCACCCATTTGGTCAGCGCGCTGAAGCCGCTACACGAAGCCTTCGGCCTGGAGAAGGTGTTCGTCGTAAGTATGCAGGCCATCTCGGGCGCTGGGTATCCCGGCGTGGCCTCGCTAGACATCCTCGATAACGTGATCCCCTACATTTCCGGCGAGGAGGAGAAGGTGGAAAGCGAGCCGCGCAAGCTGCTTGGGCGCCTGGCAGGGGATCACATCGAAATGGCTCCCTTCCAGGTCAGCGCCCAATGCAACCGCGTGGACGTCCGCGATGGACATACGGAATGCGTATCCGTCGCCTTACGACATTCCGCCAGCCGGGAGGATATCGTCGAGGCGCTGCGTTCCTTCCGCAGCGTGCCGCAGGAGAAGCGATTGCCACACGCCCCAGATCCGGCCATCATCGTGCGAGACGAGCCGGATCGTCCCCAGCCGGTATTGGACCGGCTGGCCGGAGATGTCCCGGGCATGGCGACCGTCGTCGGGCGCATCCGCCCATGTCCGTTGTTGGATTGGAAGTTCGTCGTGCTGGGACACAACACCATCCGAGGCGCCGCTGGTGGCGCCCTGCTCAACGCGGAACTCCTCGTCGCTCAAGGATGGATCGCATCATAATCCCTAAGGTAAAGCGAGCGGAGGCGCATGTTCGACTATCGCGATCTCAAGGTGCTTTCAACGGCGCCCGCGCTGCAGGTGCAGGGTATGGGGCGCCTGTCCGACCTGCTGGATGATCTCGTCGTCTACCGGCGGCTGGAGCCGATGGACCCGCGGCTGCCCTCGTTGCAGGATGCCTGGCGGGACATGGGGCTCGCCGATAGTAGCATACCCCGCAAGCTGGAGCAGCCTTACGCCCGTGTGGTCACCTGGCTGTTGCAACGCGCGCGCGAGCTAGACGCGCCCGGGCAGAAGATCCGTCAGGTGATCTACCTGGGCGATACCGCCACGTCCGATAGCATCGCCTTCCATAACGTGCTCCAGGTCACCGGATGGTCGGGGTGGGCGTTCATCGCCAGCGAGCAGGCTGACGCCCCTCCCACCATAGAGCACCGGGACGATGGCATCACGTTGACCAACCGCTGGGGCGCCATCGCACACTGGCTCTGCTGGCTGACGGAAGAACAGGGCGTTCGCATAGATGCCAGCACCGCGGTCATCGTGGACATCGATAAAACGGCGCTGGGAGGGCGCGGCCGGAATTCAACTCCCATCGATCAAGCCCGCATGGAAGGCGTCGAACAGATCGTCGCGCAGGTGCTGGGTGAGCGGTTCGACCACGACCTCTTCCAACGAGCCTATCAGGAGCTGAATCAGTCACGTTACCATCCCTTCACGGCGGATAACCAGGATTACCTGGCCTATACATGCCTCATCATCGGGGCCGGGCTATGCAGCCTGGAGGAACTGATCGAGGACATCTCAACGGGCCGCATGGCCGACTTCGAACAGTTCATCCGATGGGTCGATGCCAGGCTATGTCGCGCCGACGATCTGGGCTTGATCGACATCCATCGCACGGTCTACGCGCATCTGCGAGCGGGCGATCCCACACCCTTTAAGGCTTTCCGCCGCCAGGAATACCTGGCAACCGTCAGGCGCATGGGCCATCTCCCTAATGACGTCCCTATCGAGCGGCGGTTGCAGGAGGAGATCTGCCTCACGGGCGAGGTCCTGGCCGTGGTGAAGTGGCTCAAAGAACGCGATGTCATCATGCTCGCCCTGTCCGACAAGCCCGATGAGGCGTCGGTGCCCACGCCGGAACAGGAGACGGAGGGCTACCTGCCTTTGCATCGGGTACCCACTCACATCGTCGGACATCCTATCGAGGAGTGGTTGCCTCGGTAACAGGAGTATACCGTCATGGCTGAGCTACGCCCACTGCGTGGCTGGCGTTTCGCACTATCAGATATGGAGCATCTCGGGGCTCGCCTGGCCCCGCCGTACGATGTGATCACACCCGAGCAACGTGAAGCCCTGGAGGCCAGCCATCCTTATAACATCATCCACATCGATCTGCCGCGGGAAGGGGATGGCCTGGACCGTTACACGCGAGCGGCCACGCTGCTGCGCGAATGGCAGGAGAAAGGGGTGCTCATCCAGGAACCAGCTCCCGCCCTCTACGTCCTTGAACAACGATACCGGCTCCCCAATGGACAGGAGCGCGTGCGCATGGGGCTCATCGGCCTCCTGCGGCTGGTGCCATGGGGACAGGGCGTGTTACCCCATGAGCGTACTTTTCCCCATGCCAAGGCGGATCGACTCGCCCTGCTGGCCGCCACCCGGGCCCAGGTGAACCCCATCTTCATGCTCTACAGTGATCCCGCCGGGGAGGTGATGCACCCCCTCTTGGCCGCCCGTCCCGAGGTCCCCACCGCCGTCGGAGGAGACCTGGGGGACGAAGCCATCATCTTGCGTCTGTGGGCCGTGACGGATCCCCAGGCCATCGCCGCGGCGTGCGCGGCGATGGCGCCGCGCACTCTGTACGTCGCCGACGGACACCACCGCTACGAGACGGCCCTGACCTATCAACGTCAACAGGGAGAACGGAACGGCGCTCCCAGCGATGCGTCGTACCATTACACGCTGATCTACGCCGTGGCGATGGAAGACCCAGGGCTGACCATCCTTCCCACGCATCGCTGTCTCCACGACGTGCCCGACTTCGATGCTGACCGCCTTTTGAGCGCCCTGGAACACTACTTCGAGGTCACCCATTACGACCCCGAAGTGGAACTCCTGGGCGAGCTACATAAGGCATCACGTCTGGATCGCGTCTTCGGCCTGGTCCTGGCGGGGAGGCCGGGCGGATACTTGCTGCGCCTACGCCCCAGCGCGAGCACGTTCAGGACGCTGCTGGCCCAGCACCACCCCGCGATAGCCGAGTTGGACGTAGCGGTCCTGCAATCCCTCGTGCTGAACCCCATCCTGGGGATCGGCCACGAGGGCCATGAACAACACAGATTCATCGACTTCGAGCCCCGGGCGCAATGCGCCATCGCGGGCGTGCGCGCGGGACGCTATCAGGCGGCCTTCCTGCTCGTGCCGACCCAACTGAACCAGCTACGCGCGATCGCCGAAGCTGGCCAGGTGGCGCCGCCTAAGGCCACCTTCTTCTATCCCAAAGTCCCTTCTGGACTCGTGATCTACGATATGAATCACACCTGATCTCGTTCCGCCCTACATAGGGGTACGCTAATAGGAGTTATCTGATGAACGAAGACGTCATCTATGCCACATCGGAAGAAGCGTTTCATCCGTGGACGGAGATGCCCGATCCGCGAGCTATCCTCGCGGAGCAGGATCCCGAGGTCTTCGAGGCGATAGAGTCCGAGCGGCGCCGTCAGACGGACGGCATCGAGCTGATCGCCAGCGAGAACTATGTCAGCCCCGCCGTGCTGGCGGCGATGGGATCGGTGCTGACGAACAAATATGCCGAGGGGCTCCCCGGCAAGCGCTATTACGGCGGCTGCGAGTTCATTGATGTCGTTGAGCGGCTCGCTATCGAACGTGCTCGCCAGCTCTTCAACGCGGAACACGTCAACGTCCAACCCCATTCCGGCGCCCAGGCGAACATGGCGGCCTACCTGGCTCTCCTGGAGCCAGGAGATACCGTGCTGGCGATGAAGCTCGATCACGGGGGGCACCTGACCCATGGCTTTCGCCTGAACGCCTCCGGACAGCTCTATCGCTTCGTGCACTATGGCGTGCACCCGGAGACAGAACGGATCGACTATGATGAGGTCGCCCGCCTGGCCGAGGAGCATCGCCCCAAACTAATCGTGGCGGGGGCCAGCGCCTACCCGCGCGTCATCGACTTCCCGCGCCTGCGAGAGATCGCAGATGCCGTGGGCGCCCGATTGATGGTTGATATGGCCCACATCGCGGGATTGGTGGCCGTGGGGCTTCATCCCTCCCCGATCCCCTACGCGGACGTGGTGACGACGACGACCCACAAGACGCTGCGAGGGCCGCGCGGTGGTATGATCCTATGCAAGGCGGAGCTCGCCAAACGCATCGATCGCGCCGTATTCCCCGGGACCCAGGGCGGACCGCTGGAACACGTCATCGCGGCCAAGGCCGTGGCATTCGGCGAGGCGCTTCGCCCCGAGTTCAGGGCATACCAGCAGGCCGTCCTGGATAACATGCAGGCGCTGGCCGACGAGCTTCAGGCCCAGGGATTGCGCCTCGTCTCCGGAGGCACGGACAATCACCTCGCCCTGGTGGACCTAACCTCCACGGGGGTGACGGGAAAGAAGGCCGAGGCCGCGCTGGACCAAGTGGGAATCCATACCAACAAGAACATGATCCCCTATGATCCCAGGCCGGCGTTGGTCACCAGCGGACTGCGGTTGGGATCCCCAGCGTGTACCACGCGAGGGTTCGGCCCCGAGGAGTTCCGACAGGTCGGGCGCTGGATCATGGAAGTCATCCGGCACATCGACGACGCCAACGTCCTCGATCATGTGCGTCATGAGGTGAGGGCCCTGGCGCGGCGGTTCCCCGTCCCCGCGTAGCAGGCCATCATGAACAAAGAAAGAGGCCCCCGGCTTCTTCGAGAAGCCGGGGGCCTTTTGTCTTTTCCTCCCGCAGGGCCGGGGCAACGCATGCGTTGCTTCGGTACCATCTGGATCAGGGAGGTAGGGGCGCAGCGCTGTTGCGCTCCTACCTTAGGCATAGATTGCGGTGCCGATGAAGTTCATGACCTGGATCATAGCTCCCACGGAAGCCCCGCGTTATGATGGCCTCGGTGAGGTTGGAGTGCATCGCCTTACATCCATACGGTTGGGACGCGTTCCCCCGGTGCGTCTCAACAAGCCCTCATCGCAGCCATTCAGGCGTACGCACTCCAACCTTCTTTATAGGTCACCATCGACGGAACAGCCAGAAGGCCAGGAATTTCCCTCGCAAACGTCGCCAGGAAGCCCGCACCTGACGGCGTCGCGCGTCCGGCACCGACCGCCGGGCATAGATCTCCTCCGCATAGGCGTCCGCGATCACCAGCAGGTCGGATAGTACCGCCCCCTCCCAGCGATGCCATCGCGCCCGCCATCGGCGCGCCCTCTCCGCCAGGCCCTTCATATGCCGCGCCAAGCCATACGCGTGTTCATGCGGGGTCTCCGCCGGGCGGTGCGGCTCGCCCAGCCGCCTCCCCCACCACAACAGCCCAGCGTAGGCTGTCGCCACGGGCCCCAGCCGCATCTCCTGATAACGTCGCCAAGCCAGATAGCCCAAGGCCAGAGCCGCCAGAGCCCCTCCAAAGACGGCCAGATACAATCCCCATCGACGCGGCCATGGATTCCACCAGCTTAGTTCAGGCAATTCCTGTTCAGCAGCCCCTCCCGATCGAACCTCTGGGAGGTCAGGCAACCCGATGCGCTCAAACGGCGAACGGGAGGCCGTCGGCTCGAACGGGATCCAGCCATACGGCGGGAAGTACAGCTCCGGCCAGGAATGCGCCTCCGCCTCCGTGATGGTGTATTCGTCCATGTGTTCATCATAGCCCCCGCTGGCGTATCCCACCGCCAGGCGGGCCGGGATGCCCACCGCCCGGGCCATGACCACCATCGCGGAGGCGTAATAATCGCAGTAGCCCTTCTTCAGATCGAAGAGGAAATAGTCCACCACATCGCGATCCGGCGGCGGTGGATCGACATCCAACGTATACTCGTATTGGCGGAGGAAGGACTCGATCGCCACCGCCTGATCGTACGGATTCTCGATCCCCGCCACGATCTCGGCCGCCAGATCCAGGACCCGTTGAGGTATACCATCCGGCAGGCTCAAATAGCGCGCCCGGATCGCCTCCGGATACGTCCGATCCGCCTCGCGAAGCTGATCTTCGCTCACCGCAGGCACGGCAGAGACGATGGAATAACGCCGCGGCCGCTTCTCGGGTATGAGAGAGATCAAATCACCCGGGGCGCGTACCCTCGCCAAATACGGGATATCGGGCGCCACAGGCTCCCCCGCCGCGTAGAGGACGAACCCCGGCGCCTCCACGATCTCGATCCCCTGCAGGAGCCGCTTGCGGCCAATCGAGCTCTCCAGCGACGCGTCCCATGGCTCCCCCGGCGGCATGGAGATCTTCTCCACATCCCCCTCGTTGCTCCAGCCATGTCCGCTGTAATCCGCGTAGGTCACGGCCCGGTAGTAATACTTCTGCCCTCCATACTGCGGTGGCGGCTGATTCAGCCGCACTCGCAAAGCCACTCGTCGTCCTAGTTCAGGGGAGCCGCCCAGCAGATGGGCTCGCGGCATACGATCCGGCGATCCCCCCAGTCCGACCGGGAGCGGCGACACGGCCGGGCGTTCTAGCTCGGGAAACATGCGCTCCGCCGACTCCTCCACCTCGCGCCAGGGCGACGCGAAGAGATCCCAAAAGAGTTCCGAGATCCGCTGCGACGAGAGATTCGGCACGATCGGCATGAGGATGAGGATCGCCGCCGAGACGAACACGCCGGTGGTGTATAATCCCCAACGCAACTCCTCGGAATAATCCAATCCCAGGCGGGACCATAGCTCCTCCAGCGTATAGCGCCGCAGGCTTACCAACAGGAGGAGCAACGCGGCCATGAAGGAGACGGTCCAGGATTCCCCCTCGCGGGCGAAGAAGATGTTGGTGGCCAAGCCAAACCCGGCCGGCAGGAGGGCGATCAGCCCCTGCCGGCGTCGGAAGACCCACCACCCGGCCCAGACGCCCATCCCCCAGATGGCCAGGCCGCTGAACACCAGGAAGAGGAGATTATCTTGCTGCGCGCCGCCCTGGCTGACCCCCTGCGCCCAGACGGATAGCCGCAGCCAGAAATCCCACGCCCGCTCCCACGCGATCTCCAGCACGGGCAGGAACGGCACGCGCCCCACGACGCCCTGCTCCAGGGCATACAGCCAGCGCGCCGCGTAAATGACCTCATGCAGCATCACCCCCATAGGCGGCGCGACCCGGCCGATGAATCCCACGACGAATTCGACGCCCACGATCACGGCGAAGAGGGCGCTGAGATAGCCACCGAAGGGGAAGCGGGCCAGCAGAAGCCCGAAGAGCACCGCTACCAGGGCTACGGTGGTCAACCGCTCCATCCCGGGCGCCCATCCGATATCCTGGGCGGCCATGGGCACCGTCGCCACCGCCCACAAGGTAAGCAGTAGAGCCAACCAGCCCTCCCGGGGCCGTAATCGTCTATACGCCTCTATCAACCATTGAAGCACCATCGTAATCGCCTACATCTCCTCTTCCACGACCACCGGCACTACCCGTCCCGTCCCCAACACTTTGTATTCGATTCGACGCTGTACCCGCCGCACCAGAGGCCGGAATGGATACCCCTGCTCGATGACATGCATGGGGATCCCCTGCTCGGCCAACAACGCCTGCAAGGCGGCGACCGCTTGATCGCGCGCCCCTCGCCCGTTGAATGAGCCCGGATCGACGAGGATCACGACTGGCGAAAGCCCTTGCTGGGTCAGGAGCAAGAGCGACGGCACCCATTCGGGATTGAGCGAGGAGGTGATGACGGCCACGGTCTGCCCGCGGCCCAGGACTGGTCCGACCTCCTCTAAAACCCGCTTCAACGGCCAATCCGGCGAGGCCGCGGCGCCAGCCAGCGCGCGCAGGATGCGCCATAGTTGCTCCTGGCCGGGCTGAGGCGCCAACAGCGCCTGCTCCTCCCCTAAGGCGACCAATCCCACCGATCGGCGCTCCCCATGCTGCAGGAACTCTGCCGCCAGTGAGGCCGCCAGGATCACCCCATATTCCAGGGTGCTCTCCTCATCCACCCCCACCTGCACGCTCTCATCCAGATCGAGGACGATCCACAGATTCCCGGAGAGCTCCGTATCGAACTCCTTCACCATCAGCTCGCCGCGGTGGGCAGAGGTCCGCCAATGGATCAGGTGCAGGCTATCGCCCGGCTGATAGCTTCGCACGCTCGCGGCCATGAGCGCCCGATCGAAAGCGCGCAGGCTGGCGCGAGCTCGTCCGCTGGCCGTCCCCACCGGCAACTCCAGAGGGGGCAGATGCATCACCCGGGGGTAGACTAAGATGGTCTCCAGCTCCGGATAGCACAACGTCACGTGAAAGAGGCCGAAGGGATCTCCCATGTGGACTTCGGTCGGCCCAAGCGTATACACGCCGCGCCGGCGACACTCCCCCTTGACCGACCATCGATATTCCCCTTGTGCATCGCAGGCGACCACCCGGCCAGCGTCATATCCGGGCACCGTAGAGTGATCGCGCACCTCGGCCCACAGGACGGGTAAGATGGTATCGTCGCGCAACACGAATAGCTCATCCAGGGCATCCCCGACGGTCACCCACGTGCCGTGCGTATGGCGCGAGAGATGGATGTGGTCCCGCATCTGCCGCGCCCACAGGTACGACGCGAGGACAAGCCCGCTTATGCCCACCAGCAGGTAGATCCAGACGCGCGCCGGGCTAACCAGCTCGCTAAACAACAGCACACCGATGATGACAAGGGGCACTCGGGTATTCCATTCCAGTCGTCGTTCCACCTGGGCGCTCATACTTACCAATATACCAGCATCCATGTCCGGTGCCTAGTGGTGCGGGTTACGGTTCGGATAAGGGCCGCAAACGCCATCCCGATTGACAGGCTCATGGGCCCAGCGTATACTGAGAGAGAGGGGCGACGAAGATGACCTCAAAAGTACATCGTTGCCCACGATCAGGAGGAGATCTCATGAAATTCACACGGATTACAGTTAATCCTAATCAGATGGGAGGCGTGCCCTGTATTCGTGGTTTACGTATCCCTGTCGCCACGATTATAGAGATGATTGCTGATGGCATGACGGAAGAAGAGATCTTAGCGGCATATCCCGATCTCGAGCGCGAAGATATCCGCGAAGCCCTACAGTACGCCGCGGAAGCGGTACGTGAACGAACCTTGCCGTTAGCTGTACCATGAGATTTTTGGTAGATAATGCCTTATCCCCGTTAGTTGCGGGGGGTTTGCGGCAGGCAGGGCACGACGCCGTGCACGTACGGGATTACAACCTCCAGGCAGCAGAGGGCGAGGTCATCTTCGAACGAGCACTTCGGGAGGAACGTACGATTATTTCCGCCGATACTGACTTCGACATGCTACTTGCTCAACGCCAGACACCTAAACCATCTTTGATCCTTCTCCGCAGGATCTCAGGCCGGCGGCCTACAGCTCAGGTGGCTCTACTGTTAGCGAACTTACCAGCCATCGCCGAAGCATTGGAAGATGGCAGCGTAGTTGTTCTGGAGGAGACCCGCATTCGCGTGCGCCCATTGCCCCTCAGCAACACAGCGAAGTGACGGTCTCAGGCTATGATATCGAAAGTCATCGGATGATAGAGAAAAGTAGGTGATATGGCCATCATATGGGACATCCTGGCCCTTATCGCCATCGATATCTTGCTGGCCCTCATGATCGCCTCCCGGCTTGATGGGTTTGAAACGGGGTCAGCGCGGTCCCCTCTTCAGAGTCGGAGAGCCCGACGCCGCATCACCAGCAGCGTGCGCGTCAAAACGCCCCCCGGCCGTGAGCCCAACCCATGAGCGCGCTCCAGTATGAAGAATTCGAGATCGAGCTAGAGCACGAGTCCGATGGACGGTATCGCGTGCGCGTTCTCCGCGCGCCTGCCCAAGAAGCTCGCGGCCTCTTCATTAACCCCCTTCCACCCGACGCGATGGATGAGCCCCCAGCCACGCGAGAGGACGCGCGGGCCTTAGGCCAACAGCTCTTCAAGGCCCTCTTCCGAGATCAGGTGCTCACCTGCTGGCGCCAGAGCGAGGCCATCGTCCGAGAGCGCGATCACGGCCTGCGCCTTCGTCTGCGCCTCCCACCTGAGCTGGCCGCGCTTCCCTGGGAACTCCTCTTCGATCCCGAAACCCAACGCTTCCTGGCTCATTCCAGCCAGATGCCCATCGTGCGTCAGCCCATCGCGGTGGGTACGTCTCCGCCATTAGAGGTGTCGGACATCCTGCGCGTGCTGGTCGTGCTGGCCAGCCCCTCCGGGCTCCCCGATCTGGGCATCGATGAAGAGCGCGCCCGCATCCATCGGGCGCTACGCGAAGGCCCGGCCGCGTGGCGGATAACTGCCGATTTCGTGCAGGGCCCGGACACCCTGAACCAGATGAGGCGCAGGCTGCGTCAGCGCGAATACCACATCGTGCACATCGTCGCGCATGGCGCCCGCCGCGTCAGCGATGGCACCCCATCCATCGTCCTGGAGGACGAAACCGGCGGGCCAGATCCGGTGGACGGGCCAGGCCTGGTCGAGTTGCTGGTCGATTTCCGCAGCGTTCGCCTAGTCGTGCTCAGCGCGTGCGAAAGCGCCGAGATCATCCCCGGCAGCGCGGCCAGCGCCCTGGTCCAGGATCTGCTGCGCGGCGGCATCCTGGCGGTGATCGGCATGCAATGGGCCTTGAAGGATATCGCTGGCACGCGCTTCGCCCACGAGCTCTACGCGGCCATCGCCGATGGCTCCCCTGTGGACGCGGCCATCAGCGACGCGCGGGAGCGTCTGGCCCACGAGCTCCCGGACACGCTGGATTGGGCGGCCCCCGTGCTGTATCTGCGCGGCCGGGAGACGGCCTTATTCTCCCTTCCCGAACGGCACCTGTCATGGCGCGCGCCCGCGCTCCGGCGCCCGGCGATCGGATCGATCGTGGGCCTGGGGCTGGCTACGGCCATCATCGCGAGCACGCGCTGGCTGGATCCGCTGGGCGTGTTGGTCAGCAACGTGAGCCTGATCGCCCTGGGGATGGCCATCGTCCTCGCGGGCGCCAGCATCCCCTGGATATGGCGCCCTCCCTCCCGGGCGATTCGAATAGGGGCGGCCATCGTCCTGGCCCTAGCGCTGGTCGTGACCGGCCTGCTGGGTACGCGCCACGCGCAGGTCCTCCTTCATCCCCGTACCCTGGCCATCGCGGCGTTCGACGGCTCCAAGGCCAGTTACCAAGCCAACATCCAGCCTGATATCTACAATGTCTTGTTGGAGGCGGGCTTTCAGCCCGATGAACTGATCCTGGTGGATGTCGTGGCGATCAGAGATCAAGCCCTGCGGCGC
>DUEN01000171.1 GCA_011176545.1 Caldilineae bacterium
GAGAGGCCCGGAGGGACTTGCTCCTCCAAGCAGAACTACCTTATATCCTTGAAAAGGGAGAAAAATACATTGCGTAACGCACTGAGCCTGGGACGGATCTTCGGCGTCGAACTCAAACTCGACTATTCCTGGTTCATCGTCTTCGCCCTGGTGGTCTGGTCCCTGACCGGCTATTACTTTCCCATGACCCATCCTGGCTGGCCGACGGCGGTTTATTGGGTGATTGGAGCGATCACCGCCGTGCTTTTCTTCGCCTCGGTGGTGGCGCACGAACTGGCCCACAGCTTCGTCTCCCAGGCGCAGGGGGTGCCCGTGCGCGACATCACCCTCTTCATCTTCGGTGGCGCCGCGCAGATCAGCGAGGAGCCCAAGAGCGCCCGCGACGAGTTCCTGATGGCTGTGGTCGGTCCGGTCACCAGCCTGGTCATCGCCGCCCTCTTCAGCCTGCTGTGGTGGGTCAGCCGACCGATCAGCGAGCCGCTTCACGCCCTGGCCGGCTGGATGGCCTGGATCAACGTCGCCTTGGCCCTGTTCAACCTCATCCCCGGTTTCCCCCTGGACGGCGGGCGGATCTTCCGAGCCCTCGTCTGGGCTATCACTGGGAACCTGCGACAGGCCACCCAGATCGCCACGGGACTGGGCCGGGTGGTGGCTTACGGCTTCATCTTCTGGGGCGTCTGGCAGATCTTCGGCGGCAACTGGACCAGCGGGTTGTGGATTGCCTTCATCGGCTGGTTCCTGGAGAACGCGGCGACGGCCAGCTACCGCCGTGTGGCCTTACAGGAGATGCTGGCCGGCCACACCGCCCGCGAGGTGATGATGACCGACTGTCCACATATCCCCCCCGGGTTAACCCTTGACGTCCTGGTGGATCAGGTGGTGCTGCCCAGCGGCCGACGTTGCTTCCCGGTCATGGAAGGCGATGACGTCCACGGTCTGCTCACCCTGCATCTGATCAAGAAGGTCCCCCGAGAGCAATGGGCGACCACCCGGGTGGAGGATGTGATGATCCCCCGAGACGAGCTGAAGACGGTAAAGCCCGATGACGAACTGACCCTCGTCTTCGATCGGATGGCGGCCGAAGACGTCAATCAGTTCCCCGTGATGGAAAACGGCCGCCTGCTGGGTATGGTGACCCGAGGCAACGTGCTGGCGTTCCTCCGCGCTCGGGCCGAGCTGGGCCTCTAGACGATGTACATCTGGCATCTGACGCCAGACGCGCCGCGTGCACCTCACCGGGTTAGCCTGGATGAGCGGGTGATCCTGCACATCGGCACCTGGCCCATCGAGCCAGGGCAGTCGGTGTGGGTCATATGCCGCGTCGAGCATCCCGACGGGATGAGCGAGGAAGGAAGGGTTGACGCCGTCTGGGGACGCAACGAGGGCGTCAACAGCTATTGGCACGCCGAGATCGGCCCCTTTGTCAGGGGCGATCAGGTGACCTACACGGTGCACGGCCGCTCACCTCAAGGCGAGGTGATTGGTCCGATGGCCTCTTTCCAGGTGGGGCCCAAGCTCTACCTGGCTATCCTGTGGCACCAACACCAGCCGGTCTACAAGGACATCTCACATCCCACCCCCAGGGGCAGCTACGTTCAGCCCTGGGTACGGCTCCACGCCATCCGGGATTACTACAGCATGGCTGCTCTGGTGGCGGAGCATCCTGGCCTCCATCTGACCATCAACCTGACGCCCGCGCTGCTATGGCAGATCGAGGACTATGTAGAGCGAGGGGCAACCGACCAGGCCCTGGAGCTGACCCTGAAGCCGGCCGAGGCGCTGAGCGAGAAAGAAAGAGAACAGGTACTCTGTACCTTCTTCGAGGCCCACTGGCACAATCAGATCTTCCCCCACCCTCGCTACAAGGAGCTGTTCATCCAACGATGGGAGGGCCGGCCTTTTACGGTCCAGGACCTGCGTGACCTGCAGATGTGGTTTAACCTGGCCTGGTTCGGCAAGGAGTTTCGCGAGGGAGAGGTGGCGCTGGCGACGGGTGAGGTCGCCTCGGTGCGCCGCTTCGTCGAGCAGGGGCGCGATTTCAGCGCGGCGGACATCCAGGCGATGGTCGCCGCGCAGTACAAGATCATGCGGGCAGTGATCCCCATCCATCGTCAGCTCCAGGAACGGGGTCAGATCGAGGTCTCGACCACTCCCTTCTATCACCCCATTCTGCCCTTATTGGTGGATACTGATCGGGCCACCATCGATCGACCGGGGACGACCCATCCCCGCCGTTTTGCCCACCCCGAGGATGCTGAGGCCCACGTGTGGCTGGCCATCGAGCATTATCAGCGTTGCTTCGGGCGTTCTCCGCGCGGGATGTGGCCGGCCGAGGGAGCCGTGGGGCAGCTCGCCATCCCCTTCTTCGCCCGACACGGCGTGCGCTGGCTCGCCACGGATCGAGGCGTGCTGGCTCGCTCCGGCCGCTGGGGTTATGACGTGGACGATCCTGACGTCCTCTGCCAGCCCTATCGCGCCGAGGAGGGGGAGCACGCCATCTCCGTCTTCTTTCGGGATACGGAGCTCTCCAATGCCATCGGCTTCCACTATCACGGCTACCCCGACTATGAGCAGGCAGCGCGGGATTTCCTGCAGGAGGTCAAGGAACGTTTCGCCCGACGGGTGACGGGCGACGAGGATCGGGTCTTGACAGTCGTGCTAGACGGCGAGAACGCCTGGGGTTCCTATCGTGAGGATGCTCGCCCCTTCCTGCACGCGCTATACGGGCTGATAGAGCGCAACGTCGAGGTGCAAACCGTCACCTTCGGCGAATACCTGGAGGGAAACCCGGCCCGAGCCGTCGCCCCCCATCCCCTGGAGGCGCAGACGAAGGTCTACGACCTCTTCACCGCTTCCTGGATCGATGAGAACGCCTCGCTGCCGGGGGTGGACCTGGGCACCTGGATCGGCGAGGAGGAGGAGAACCGGGGATGGGAGCTGTTGGGGCAGACGCGAGACTTTCTCAGCCAGGCAGGCGCCACGCCGGAGGCGGCGCCGGACGCCTTCCGGGCGCTGTACATGGCCGAGGGGAGCGACTGGTTCTGGTGGTTCGGCGAGGATCAGGACTCCGGCAACGATGACGAGTTCGACGACCTGTTCCGCATCCACCTCAAGAACGTCTACCGCGGCCTGGGGGCTGAGCCGCCAGCGATCCTGGACCGCCACATCGTGCCCCATGCCGTGGTATGGGCCTTCGCCCGGCAGGTCCCGCGCATTCAGCGCGGGGACCGACTGACGATACGCACGAACTGCCCGGGCATCCTCACCTGGCGTCTGGACGACGGCGAGCCTCAGACGGCCGAGATGGTGCCGGCTGGCGGCGTGATGGCCGGGATACAGCGCTATCACCTGACCTTGGGCCCCTTTCCGCCGGAGGTGCGAGAGATACGTTTCGTTTTCCACTGTGCCCATCCGGGCTGTGACTGCCGTGACCTCTGCTGCGAACCGAGAGAGTACGTGGTGCGCAGCCGATGACGTGCCGCCCCCCGCTGTCCGGCCTGTCCCCCGCACGCCATTCTGCCCACTTGAGAGCATGGACGTGTGCATAAGGAAATGGCAGATTGGCGCTGTTACAGTACTCTTAGGGGCGGTATACTGAAGGGAACGCATCCTCAACGATCTGCTCACGTCGTTCCTGCCGGGCCTCATCGCCTGGACCGGACTCAGCGTGAAGCCAAGGAAGGATCACAGAGTTTTTAGAAAGGATAAGATATGTCTTTCCGTAACTCCTCAGATGAGACAGAGTTCGAGCAGCTCAACCGCTATCGAGCGTACTTCTCCCGGTGGTTTTCGGGCCGTAGTGGGATCTTCTATGGTGGGATTTTGATCGTCGCGCTGATCCTCTGGCTGGCCACGGGGATCTACCAGGTGCAACCGGGTGAGGAAGGGGTCATTCGTACCCTCGGCCGATACACGGGGACCACCGGCTCTGGCCTTCACTATCGCTTGCCCTGGCCTATCCAGACGGTGACGGTGGTGGACGTCGAGAGCATACGCCGGATGGAGGTGGGATTCCGGACCGGGACCCGTGGGGGCAAACGGGAGGAGCTGAGCGAAGCCCTGATGCTGACCGAGGACGAGAACATCGTCCAGGTCGAGCTCCTGGTCCAATATCGTGTCGGGGATGTGCGCGCCTTCGTCTTCAACGTCCAGGAGCCCGAGCGGGTCCTCCGGACTACCACCGAGGTAGCCCTGCGTAGCGCTGTAGGGCAGATGACCATCGATGCGGTCATCACGGAAGAGCGGGCCCGGGTCCAAGAGGAGACGCGCGTCTTCCTCTCTCGGCTCTTGAAGGAGTACGGCACGGGTATCCTGGTGACGGACGTTCGCCTTCAGGTGGCCGATCCTCCTGCTGAGGTGCGCGATGCCTTCCAGGAGGTGGTCCGCGCCCGGGCCGACAGGGAGCGTCTGATCAACGAGGCACAGGCCTATCAGAACGACGTGGTCCCCCGGGCTCGGGGCGAGAAGCAGAAGCTGATTGAAGAGGCTGCGGCCTTCAAGGAGAAGCAGGTGCTACGGGCCACTGGCGATGCCGAGCGTTTTCTGTCGATTCTCAAGGAATATCGCCTGGCCCCGGATGTAACCCGAGAGCGAATGCATATCGAAGCCTTGGAGACCATTCTGGCCAGGGTGGAGTTGATCCTGTTGGACACGGGTACCAACGGCAACCCAGTCCTGCCCTTCCTGCCCTTAAGGGACCTGAGCGGCCCGAGTACGGGCTTAGGAGAGGAGTAAATATCGTGAATACGCGCATCCTTCGTGGCCTGGGTGTTCTTCTGATCCTCGTGGTTATCCTTGCCAGCCAGACCATCTTCATCGTGGACGAAACCAAGCAGGCCATCGTCCTCCAGTTCGGTGATCCCATTCGCAACATACGGGACCCTGGCTTGGCTACGAAGTTACCTTTTGTTCAGAATGTGATCTACTTTGAAAAGCGTGTCCTCTCCAGCGACGCACCGCCTCAGGAGTACCTGACCACGGACAAGAAGCGGCTGGTGGTGGATCATGTGACCCGGTGGCGGATAGCGGATCCTCTTCTCTTCTTCAAGACGGTCAGCACGGAGGCGCGGGCCCGGGCCCGCTTGGACGACATCGTCTTCTCCGAGCTGCGGCGGGAGCTGGCCACGGTCAACTTCGTTGACGTCATCTCCCAAGAGCGGGAGAACATCATGGAGAGTGTGACCCGCTCCTCCGCGGAGAAGGCCAAGGAGTTCGGCATCGAGCTCTTGGACGTCCGCATCCAGCGGGCCGACCTGCCGGAAGTGGTGCAGCAGAGCGTCTTCAATCGGATGCGGGCGGAGCGTCAGCGGGAGTCTTCCCTGTTCCGGGCTGAGGGTGAGGAGCAGGCGGCGATCATCCGCGCCCGAGCCGATCGCAACGAGACGGTCATCCTGGCTGAGGGCTATCGAGAGGCCCAGCGCCTCCGCGGTGAGGGCGAGGCTATGGCGATCAGCATCTACGCCCAGGCCCTAGAGCAGGATCCGGAGTTCTACGCCTTCTGGCGACGATTGCAGGCTTACAAGACCACCCTCAAGGCCGGGGATACCCTCGTCATCCCCGCCGATTCCGACTTTTTCCGTTATCTGATCAACACTCGACCGGGGACGGCCAGCGACGAGGCAGGCACGGCCGGCGAGGGTCCATGAGTGAGGATTCGTATTGGGAAATAGATGCGGGAAAGATCTGGAGGGGCGTGAGTCCCCTCCAGAAAACTCTTTTCCTTCCTGCTCCTTGCCTGCCGTTCCCGGCCCCGATGGGAATTCAGGCTGGGTCCAAGAGAGAGCTGTCTATCTGCAGGGGCGATTCATGAATCACCTCTCAGACTGCCACGCGGCCTGAGATCGGCGCCATCGCCATGAGCGGCAGCTCCATCATCGTGGCGGTCAACGCCCTGTTACTGAAGCAGCTGGAGCTGAATGAACATGGCCTTTAGTCTGATGGCTCGTCTTCTTCACCGAGGACCGCCTCAATAGCCGCTCGAAGCGCTGCATAATCGCCGCCGTCTTCCACAAGTCGTCCGTTCACAAAGACGGTCGGTGTGCCCCGGACGCCTTCTTGGCGGCCTTGGAGGGTCTCCCTTTGGACTTTAGCGCTATATTTGCCGGAGTCCAGGCACTGATTGAACCGCTTCGTGTCCAGACCCAGCTCGGCGGCGAAACGCTTCAGATTTTCCAGGCTGAAGGTTCCCACGTTCTCGCCAGCCTGCTCGGCGAAGAGCTTCTCATAATAATCCCAGAAGCGGCCCTGCTCGTTGGCGCACTCAGCCGCTTCTGCGGCCCAGCGTGACTCATCGCCGAGAAAGGCGAAGTGGCGGAAGACGAAGCGCACTTTGCCCTGGCTTACATACTCCTCTTCTAGCCGACGCTCCGCGCCGGTGGCGAATCGCCGACACCACGGTCACTGGAAATCGCCGTAGACGGTCACCACGACCGGGGCATCGGGGTCTCCCTTGCTCTTGTCCAGGCGCGCTTCCGTGGTCGGAGATGGCCCTTCATTGCGCCCTGACATCAGGAGAATCCCACCCGCCACCAACAGCAAAGCCAGCAACCCAATGGTCAGATGGCGCGCGCTCAACCAGGAGCGCCGTCCTGATCTCTGGCTCGTCGGGCGGGATCTCGCCTTCCGGGCGGTTCTCTTTCTTTTGTTTGGTGTCACGTGTCACTCCCTTCAGAGCGTGTTTGAAGATACACCACGAAGTCACCAAGACACTAAGAAAAATCTAAGAGAATCCGGAAGTCCACCAATAGCGAAATGCTCGCCTTTGGTAGGGGCACGGCGCCGCCGTGCCTACCAGGAGCCTGGCTTCTTTGCCGACTAGAGCACCCAGATCAGAAGGGCGAGACCCAGAGCGGCCATCATACCGCCGGTTACACCTCGCACTGCTCGTGATGAGGATCGCTCCCACTCCTGAATCTTGTCCCCCAGCATCGGGTCTAGTGACAGGACGAGCACGACGACGAGCGGTACGACGAACATCAGGTTGTAGAGTACCAGGTAGACCACTCCTTCCCAGAACTCTGTCTGGCTGGCCAGCAATCCCAGCACCGCCACGTAGGGGCCGCCGGAGCAGGGGAAAGTGTGCAATCCCACCAGCGTGCCCAATACCAGCGTGGCGGGCAGCGTGGCCCGATACATCCATCGCTGTAGTGACTCCTTACTCCCTTCGGGCACCTCCAACCGGATGGGGAAGTTAGGGAAGACGGCTCCTAACAAGTTGGTGAGGCCCAGCAGGATGAGCAGGACAGCCCCAGCCTGGCCCAGCCAGTGCCCCTGGAACAGCGTCGAGGCGCGCAGCAGCCCCAGCCCGATCAGGAAATAGACCACGTACACCGCGGCGATGTATACGGCTCCCATGCGAGCTACGGAGACCCGCGTCTTGCGGATGGTGAACAGGAAGGAGACAAAGAAGAGCAGGATGGCCAGCGCGCATGGGTTGATCCCGTCCACCAGCCCGGTGAGCAGCACCGCCGGTAGCAGCAGGCGCGGGTTGCCGTCGGCCGTGGTCGGGAAGCTCTCTCGATTGGCCTCGAACCAGGCCAGGTAGGTCTCGATAGGGGTATCGAGCGGGTAACTCTGGACAGGGCCGGCGAAGGCCCAGACCTCGTATGTGGTATCTTCCTCGTTACGATAGATCAGGATGCGCTCCGGCAGTTGGGTGTCTGGTGTCAACAGAGCCTCCACCACCGCCCGGGGCGGCTCGCCCTGCAGGATGATGCGCCCGTCGTCGATATAGACGGCTAGGTGGCTTTGTAACTCCAACGGCACCCCTAGCCGGTCATTCAGCTCGTTCAGCTCCCGACGGTTCTCCCGCCGGTTGAGGTAGTCCTTCTTGATAAGTCGGATCTGATGGGCGGCCGTGATCTCCGCCAGCTCGCCCTCGACATAGGCTACACACTCATCGCAGGCTTCGTTGTAGTAGACGACAGCCTGGCGCCCGGAGTCTTGGGCCCAGGCCACGGCGACCGAGGCCCATGACGCGATCAGCACCAGGGCCAGTCGCAACAACACGTTCATCGATGGTTCCTCCCTGTGATCCGTATTCTCGGCTTGACCTTCCAGCGACTGGAAGCGGACGGGAGTCGTGCGCACGGCGATGGGTGCCAATCGCTTGATCGTGACCAGTGTGCTGATGGTCGGCATTCAAGAGGGCACCATGCCAGGTTCGCTGCTGGCGGCTTCCGCCATGACGACTGGCCTGCTCGCCGAAGTCGGCTTGCTTTGGTGGAAGGCTTCGCACCTGTAACACGAGGGGCCTGCCCCTCCAGAGAAACCTCTTTCTTTGCCTTTCGTGCGCTTGAGCCCGGCCCGAACTTCCATGAAGGCCGGGAATGGCAGGCCAAAAGTAAAGGCGATACATACGTCGCTCTTTCAGCGGAGGAAGGCCCCTCCGTCGCTTTTCTCAGCAACACGTGAGCCTCTTGGGGATCTCCCCCTCCTTCAACGGCCCGAACGGGTTCCCGTACTGCCGGATGTTGGCGATCATCTCCCGGTTGGCTTCCGTCTCTATGCCTTGAGCCACCAGCCTGGCCCGCACCTGCTCCCCGGCCGGGTCATGGCCCACAGGACAGACCTCTCGGCAGGCTCGACATAATGTGCACTGATAGAACACCACGGAGGCCACGCCTCGATCCGCCAGGATGGCCAACCCCCTGGGGCTGATGTGCTCCTGACGCAGGATCGTGAAGATGGGGCAGGCCTCTCGGCAGAGGCCGCATTCGATGCAGGGCGGGTTCTCGGCGGGTTCTCTCAACATAGCTTCCCCCGGTTGATCACCTGCTGCGGGTCGTAACGCTCCTTCAGCCGTCGCGCCTCGGCCCGAAAGGCGGCGTCGGTCCAGTCCTTCTTCTTTAACCCGATGCCGTGCTCCCCGCTGACCCGGCCGCCCCATTCGGCCACCCGCTCGTAGAGCGCGGGTACGCGCTCGTCATCGGGACGGAAACAGGGGTGCACGATGCCGACGCCCAGATGGCCGAAGGCGGGGATTCCCTCCGCCTCCAGCCAGGCCAACAGCGATGCCAGCCCTTCCCCATTCATCTCCGGGTCCTCGATGACGGGATAGCCGCTTCGGGCCAGCACCGGATAGAGGCCATCGCGGGCACGCCACAAAGCGGCGACGCGCTGCGGATCAGCGATCTCCCCGCCATCCGAGTCGAACTCCGCCAGCAGGTGCGGACGCGCCTCCCAGCCGATGGCCCTCGCCGCGTGGCGGTTGACGTACTCCAATGCCGTGAGCCGAGGATCGGCCAGCCACCGATCTCGTTGGGTCAACAGCGCCTCCTCGTCCTCGAAGGACAGAAGCGACACTGTGCGCTGTGTGGGGGAAGGGATCAATCGCACCGTCGCCTCGGTGACGAAGCCGGTGATCCCCTCCCATCCCACGATGTCGTTCATCCCTTCTTCGGTCAGGCGATGAACGCGCCCCAGGCCGTCCACCAGAGTGATCTCCTCGACCCAGTTCCGCATGGTGCCATAGCGCACGGCGTGCAGCCCAGCCGCGTCGGTGGCGATCATCCCGCCGATGCTGGCCGCTTGATGGCTGCCGGGGATGACGGGCAGGAGGAGGTCATTCGTCGCTAGATGGCGGTTGAGGGTTCCCAATACGACGCCGGCCTCCACCCGCACCCGACACCGCTCCACATCCACGGGGCCGATCTTCGTCAGCCGCGAGAGATCTACCACCACGGAGCCCTTTCGGTCCTCCTGCGTCGAGGGCGTATAAGGGACGGCCCCGCCGCAGAGCCCCGTGCCCGCCCCGCGAGGTACCAGGTTGATGCCCTCCTCTCGGCCCCACTCCACGATCGCAGCCACCTGCTCCGGGCGCGACGGCCAAACCACGGCCAGGCACTCCCCCTCCAGACGGGAGGCATCCCGGCCGTAGACGATCCGATCCTCGATCGCGGTGGAGAGGTTCTCCTCGCTGACGAGCGCGGCCAGGCGTTCCAGGTTCATGGCATGTCCTCCCGGCCCAGCCCGCTCAACAGGGCCTCGCTGAGCTCCAGCACCTCGATCCCATCGGCGTTTTCCTTAAAATGGGCGTAGCAGAGGGGGCAGGCCGTGCAGAGCCGACTGTTCTCCACCAGGGCCAGGCGTTGCCGGGCGATGGCGTTCGCCAGCTTGGGGAAGTTGGATTTGACGCCGCCGCCTGCGCCGCAGCACAGGCTATGCTCCCGGTTATCAGGCAGCTCCGTCACCGTCCAGCCGGCCCGCGCTAGTAGTCGCCGCGGCTCGTCGTAGATGCCGGACCAGCGCCCCAGGTGGCAGGGATCATGATAAGTGATGAAGGATGTCCGGCCGGCGCCTCGTCGTCTCCTGTCAGCCCTCAACCGCTCGGGCGATAGCACCTGGGTCACGTGATAGGCGTCCAGCCCATAATCGTACTTGAGGGTGTGATAGCAGCCGGGGCAGTTGGTGATGATCTTGCGGACGCTGAAGCGGGCGAAGATAGCTAGGTTCTTCCCCTTCAATTCCTCGAAGTCGGAGAGATAGCCGGCCCGCTTGACTGGGCTGCCACAACACAGGACCTCTCCGGGAAGAACGATGAAATCCACCCCGGCCTGGCGTAGCATCTTCTCGTACCGACGGCCGATGTCGGGGAGGGCATACCGCGTCACGCATCCAGGATAGTAGAGCGTGTTGCTCCCAGCCAGCCTCTCCAACAGGCGTTTCCAGATCAAGAGCCTGCATCCTCCGGCTTGCGGATGGTCACCCGGAACTCCACCTCTACCTCGGGATGATCCGGATCATTGCTCCGTATGTAGATCACTCGCAGTAGGTTGCCATACAGATTGTTCTCTGTCGGGTCAAACGTGACGCGAAGCTGCGCCGATTCCCCCGGAGGGATGATCTCCCGATCAATGCTCGCCCGGGTGCATCCGCAGGATGTGCTGACCTTCTCGATGCGCAGGGGCTTACCGCCCACGTTGTGAACCGTATAGAACAACTCTATAGGTTCCTGCGCCCTCTCTCCCAGGTCATGGGCTGCGGGTTCTACCTCGATACGCGGCTCTCCGCCACAGGCTGCGAACAGAACGGCCGCGGCTACAAGGAGGATTCCTATCTTGAAGCCCGACGTCCGAGAAAAGATACCTTTGATGAAAGTCATCCATTCAACTCTCTGGCTACCGGATAGTTCTGCGTAGGGACACAGCATGCTGTGCCCCATGCACATTAAGTTAAGCGATTATGGAAGCGTGTCCTTGCATCCCCGAGTAGTTCGGAGGAACGCCAACCCCTGTAGGGGGCTCAGACCCACCCCTACCACTATATGGGTGCTATCGAGTCCCCGTCACCGGATATCCGGCCTCCTCCCAGGCGCGAAGGCCACCCCGAATCGCCTTGACATCTTTGTATCCCTGATGCATGAGGATGAGCGCCGCACGGGCGCTGGATTCCTCGTTCGGTCAGGTACAGTAGGTAATGATCTCCGCGTCCCGGGGCAACTCCTGGTAACGTGCCTCCAGATCAGCCAGGGGGAGCGAGACCGCGTTGGGGATGTGTGCCGTCTCATATTCTCCCACGCTGCGCACATCGACGAAGATCGCCGTCCCGGCATCGTAGCGGGCCTTGGCCTCCTCTACGGAGATGCGCGGCACGTCCGGATAGGGGATGCCACTCTCGTCGTGAATGTCGGGTATCTCGCTGGCCAGGGGCGTGGAGCGACTGGTGTTGATCGCGATCAAGACTCCGATCAGGATCACCAAGACGCCGACCCCCAGGGCCAGATAGGTGAACGAAGGCGATCGGCGTGTGGCTCGTCGGCGGCTCTTCCCGTGCGGCTTGCTCCGAGAGCGAGATAAGCCCTGTTTCACCTTCGCGCCGCAGGTAGTGCAAAACCGCACCCCGGGCTTCAGCTCGGCCCCACACTGGGTACAGTATCGCGTTCCCACAGGGATCCACTCCTTACAAAAAATGAGAGTGAGGTGCGACGCACTTCGCAAGTGCGTCGCACCTCACTATATCACGTGATCCTGCTCTTGAGCAGCCGCATACCGTTGAAGATCACGATCAGAGATGCTCCCATGTCGGCGAACACGGCCATCCACAGCGTGGCCACCCCGGGGATGGCTAACCCCATGAAAGCCGCTTTGACCAGGAGGCTGAAGGCAATGTTCTGCCGGATGATCCTCAACGTACTTCGGCTGAGATGAATGGCGAAGGGAAGCTTGCTTAGGTCGTCGGCCATGAGGACGATATCCGCCGTCTCTAGCGCCTGATCCGTGCCTGCTCCGCCCATGGCGATGCCTACCGTGGCCCGGGCCAGGGCCGGCGCGTCGTTCACCCCATCACCCACCATGGCGACCTGTCCATGCTTCACCAGCATCTCCTCCACGGCGCCTACCTTTTGATCGGGGAGCAAGTTGGCTCGTACTTCATCGATCCCCACCTGCGCGGCGATGGCTCTAGCGGTGCGCTCGTTATCCCCGGTAAGCATCACCATCCAGCGAATCCCCGATCGCTTTAAGGCGGCGATCGCCTCCCGGGCATCGGGTCGGACCGTATCAGCGACGGCGATAAGCCCGATGGCTTCAAGGCGCTCGCCGAGCTCCGTTATCACGACCATCACGGTCTTCCCTGCCTCCTCCAGGCGTCGAGTCTGCTCACGCAGCGAGTCGGAGAGCGAGACACCCAGCTCGAGCAGAAGGGTGCGGTTGCCGATGTATACCGGGCGATCGCCCACCCATCCTTGGGCGCCGCGTCCGGTGAGGGCCTGGAAATCCTGGGCTGGCGCGGGAACCAGGCCCCGCTCCTCGGCCGCGCGCACGATAGCCTGAGCCAACAGATGCTCGGAGCGGCTCTCGACGGCGGCCGCTAATCTCAGTATCTCGCCCTCCGCCCACCCCTCAACGGGGATCACATCCGTGACGGAAGGCTTGCCCTCAGTCAGGGTGCCCGTCTTGTCGAAGGCCATCACGCGTAGCCCGCCGGCTGCCTCTAGGTAGGCGCCTCCCTTGATCAACACCCCATTGCGGGCCGCGTTGCTGATGGCGCTGACGATGCTGACCGGCGTGGAGATGACCAGCGCGCACGGGCAGGCGATGATGAGCAGGGCCAGCGCCCGGTAGAGCCAGCCGTGGCCGCCGGTCGCTGGCTCCAGGAAGGGCTGACCGAAGAGGAGGGGCGGTACGGCGGCGATGAGCACGGCCAGACCTACCACCGCGGGCGTGTAATATCTGGCGAAGACGTCCACCCAACGCTGGGTGGGGGCCTTCTGAGCCTGGGCCTCCTCCACCATGTGGATGATGCGGCTGAGCGTATTGTCCGCAGCCAACCGAGTGACCTCCACCTCCAGGGCACCCTCACCGTTGATCGTGCCCGCGAAGACCTCATCGCCAGGCCCCTTCTCCACGGGGATGCTCTCCCCGGTGATGGGGGCCTGGTTGACCGCGGAAGTCCCCCGGATGATGCGGCCGTCCATGGGGATGCGCTCCCCCGGCCGGATAAGGATGATATCGCCCACAATCAGTTCTGCCACGGGCACACGCTGCTCGTGGACGTCGCACCAGGGGCAGGGGCCGCTTTCATAAGGGGTGCCATCGGAAAGGGGTTGCCCCAAATGTTCCTCGCAATCCACACAGGGACGTAGCACGGTGGCCTCAGCGGGCGCCAGGTCCATCAGGGAGCGGATGGCGTTGCGCGCCCGATCCATCGTGTAGCTCTCCAGCGTCTCCCCCAGGCTGAAGAGGAAGACGACCAGCGCGCCCTCCTCCCAGGCGCCGATGGCGGCCGCGCCCAGCGCGGCGATGGTCATCAGGAAGTTGATGTCCAGTTCCCGGTTAATCCAAACGCCCGTCAGGCCCTTACGGGCTACGTAGTAACCACCAGTGATGATCGCGAGGGCATAAAGGACGTGAGTCCCTGGGGCGGGGACTCCGATGGTTTCCAGGATGAAGGCCAATACGATCAATAAGCCGGAGATGAGGGTCAGCGTGTCACGCCGTTTACCCCACATGAAAGCCAGGAGCCCGCGCAGATCACCCGGTCCCGCTTCCTGTGGAGCCATGCGGGTGGCTTCCTCCTCTGCTACATCATAGCCCAGTTGGCGGATGCGCTCAATGATGATCCCTTGATCTAACTCCTCTACGTCGTATTCTACGGTCAGCTTGGCAGCGGCGAAATTAACCGCGCAATAGAGCACGCCCTTCAGCCGGCCCACGCCTTTCTCCAGCTTGGCGGCGCAGTCGGCGCAGTCCATGCCGACGATACGCCATTCGCGATGACGATACCGCTGTTGTATCGCGATCCCCATCTCTCGCGCGTGACGTTCCACCTCGGCCAGGGAGATCAGGTTGGGATCGTAATGTAGGCAGAGGAGGGACAGGCCATTATTCTGATCCACATGAGCCTCGTCGATGCCCTTATGTCGGCACAGAGCCTCCTGCAGGCGTTGAATACAACCCTCACAGTCGCTGTTTTCGGGCAAGAGCAGGGGGATTTCCAGCTTGAGTTTCTGGATCATAAGCTCTCCTCTATTATGATCACTCTTGCGGCCATTCCGTGTCCGTCGGCGGCCCGAAGCGGCTATAGGTGGTGTCGATTCTCTTCCTGATCTCGACCAGTGACTTCCCTTCCTGCCAGTAGCGCATCACGTCACGCGTGATGTCCACGCAGATGCTTCAGCCCAGGCCCATCTCGTCGAACACGGCCGACCCGTCTGGGCGCACCTCGCGCACGAAGCAGTCCTTGACGCTCCCGTGGTCGGCGCCACAGCCGCAGTAGCAGGGGATGTATTTGAGCACATCGGGGTTGGCCAGGGCGAACTGATACGCCTCGCGCACCGTGGTCGGCGCCCTCTGGATCTCCCTGGGCAACCGGGAGGCCGGTGCCAACTTCAGTTCTCGCTGGCCTGCTTCCTCTCGGCCGCCACACCCGGCCAGGGCCAGGGATAGCAGCACCAGCAGTACAGACAGGAGCCGGAAGGGGCGGTGTGCGCGTGGCACTCGCTCAAACAGCGATGGACCTTTCACAGACGTCATCTCTCCATATCATGTTGATATGTGGCCCATCTGGGCACATACCTCGGCACGGCCGCGATATAACGTCGCGCCTCATCGCCGAAGAGGATGATCAGTCGCCGATCCTCCAGGTGGGTCTGAACCAGCGACCACAGCAGGATCACGATCGCGACCAGCAGGCCGATCCACGTCTGGCAGGCGACGGCCGAACCGAAGGCGGCCGCTAACAGTCCAGCGTGCTGTGGGTGTCGCACGTGGCCGTAGATGCCCGTCGTGATCAGTCGGTTCTCTTTCAGCGCAGAGATCCGGGCCAGGGAGCGGAACTCAAGCATGCCCCATAGGGCCAGGATCAGGCCGGCCAGGGCTGTGATCAGCCCGAGGATCCGCCAGCCGACTGGGAGCTGGAATCCAAAGGGGCGATACACGGCTCCCGCAGCGAGCCCGCAGACCATATATCCATCCCAGGCCCAGATGGACAGCGATCCGGACAGGCCCAAATCTCGCCCCGGCTGGGTGCGTCTGTGATACAGCCACAGGTTGGCCGCGGTCCACAAGACGGCGATCACGAAGTAGACGCCCCAGAAGGCGAGGTCTTTCATCCTCTTGCTCCTTAGGGTCTGTCCCCGTTTTGGCTTGGTCAGAGATCGGCGGGTAGCATCCCATTCAACCGTGGAGGGTATGTGTCGTTCGTCCTCCATCGCATTTTCAGACCAGCCTACGTTCTCTCGTATCCCAACAGCCGCAGCGCATTGGCCACGACCACCAGCGTGCTCCCCTCATGGAAGATGATAGCGATCCCGATGCCCACCAGCCCGAAGAGGGCCATTGGGATCAGAAGGGCGACCACGCCCAGCGAGGCGATCAGGTTCTGGCGGATGATCCGACGCGCTTGGCGGCTGAGACCCACGGCAAAGGGGAGCTTCGACAGATCGTCGGCCATCAGGGCCACGTCGGCCGTCTCCAACGCCACATCGGTGCCCGCGCCGCCCATGGCGATGCCCACTGTGGCCTGGGCCAGGGCCGGCGCGTCGTTGACGCCATCGCCGACCATCGCCACGCGACCGTATTGCCTCAGCAGCGCCTGAATGGCCTCCACCTTTTGTTCGGGCAGCAGGTTGGCCTTGAAGTCGGTCAGCCCCACCTGCCGGGCGATGGCCGCTGCCACCCGCTCGTTGTCCCCGGTGAGCATGATCGTCTCCCGGATGCCCAGGGCCCGCAGTCGCTCCAGGGTCTCTCTGGCCTCTGGGCGTGGCGTATCAGCCAGGGCGATGATCCCCAGGAAATCCGCCGATGGCGCTTCGCCGTCCGCTGCCGACGTCGGACCGTAGACGATCATGGTCGTCTTGCCCTCGGCTTCCAGGCGTTCGACCTGAGCGCGCATGTCATCTGGCACAACAAGGCCCTCTGCCTCGAAAAGCTTGAGATTGCCGATCAGCACCGGCTGGCCGTTCAGCGTGGAGCGCACACCTCGCCCAGTGATCGATTCCAAATCGCCGGCCTGGGGCAGGGTCAGACCTCGCTGCTTGGCCGCCCGCACGACCGCCTGTGCCAACGGGTGGTTCGATCGTCGTTCCACCGCCGCAGCGACGCGCAGCAGATCATCCGTGGAGATGGGGGATTGGGGATTGGGGATGATGGCGGTCATCCTGGGCTGGCCGTGGGTAAGGGTGCCCGTCTTGTCGAAGGCCATGGCCCGTATCGCGCCCAGGTTTTCCAGGTACACGCCCCCCTTGATCAACACCCCATTGCGGGCTGCCTGGGCGACGCCCGATAACACGGCTGACGGGGTGGCGATGGCCAGGGCACAGGGGCTGGCTGCTACCAGGATGGTCATCCCGCGCAGGAAGGCTTCCCCAAAGGGCAGCCAGCCGACCAACGGTGGCAGGAAGATGATCCCCGCCACGCCGATCAGCACCGCCGGCACGAAGAGGCGCTCAAACTTCTCGGTGAACTGCTGCGTGGGGGATTTCTGCGTCTGAGCCTCCTCCACCATCTTGATGACGCGAGCCAGGGTGGTGTCCTGGGCTAGGCGGGTCACCTCGATCTCCAGCGTCCCCTCGCCGTTGACCGTGCCGGCGAACACCTCATCTCCCTCGCCCTTTTCCACCGGCACGCTCTCGCCGGTGATGGGTGATTGATCCACCGCTGACCGCCCCTGGATCACCCGGCCGTCCACCGGGATGCGGTCGCCAGGGCGGACCACCACGATATCGCCGCGCACCACCTCCTCCACCGGAAGCTCGACCTCGCGCCCGTCGCGTCGCACTAAGGCCGTCTCAGGGGTCAGCTCGCCCAGGGCGCGGATGGCCGCCCGCGCCTTGCCGGTGGCGTAGTGCTCCAGGGCGTGGCCCAGGCTGAAGAGAAAGAGGAGCAATGCCCCTTCCGCCCATTCGCCCAACACCGCGGCGCCGATGGCGGCCACGACCATCAGGAAGTCGATGTCGAACCGGAGGTGGAGTACCGCCTTAAGCCCATGCCGCGTGGCATCGTACCCTCCCGTCAGGTAGGCGAGGGCATAGAGCCCCATGGCCGTCAGCCGGGGTAGGCCCAGGAAGCTCTCACCTATCCAGCCCAAGAGCAGGAAGGCACCGGATGAGATGGCCAGGACGAGCTCCCCATTCTCTCGCAGCCAGCCGCGCTTCTCCTCCTCTTCTACGATCTCGTATCCAAGGTAGGCCACGCGCTTGAAGATGTCCTGGCGGGAGATGATCCGGCTGTCGTACTCGATGCGCATCCTCTCGGCCGCGTAGTTAACGGAGACGCTGAGGACGCCGTCCATCCGCCCCAGGATGTGCTCGATGCTGAGGGCGCAGTCGGGGCAGTCCATACCCGTGATGCGCACCGTCTCATGGCGATAGCGATCGCTCACCTGAGCACCCGCCTGCTCGGCCCAGCGTTGCACCTGGGATAGGGATACTATGCTGGGGTCGTAGTGGATACACAGCCGCGCCTGCCCGTTTTCGCGTCCCACGTGGACATGGTGGATGCCCTTGCGCTGGCTCAACAGCTCCTGCAGGCGTTCCACGCATTGATCACGCTCATCCTCGACTCCAGGTAAGAGGAGAGGGATCTCCAGTTGAAGTTTCTCTATCATGAACCGTTCTCTTATCTTTCTGTGACATACCTAACATATGAGAGTGTGCTCATACGTTATCACAGTTCTCCCGTCCTGTCAACTTCGCGTGTGACCGGTAGTTATCCCAGTACCTGGATACATAAAAAGCCCCCAGGATCTATCCCTGGGGGCTTCTTGTGCCTGAGGCAGCGGACGGTTACCGATTCAAGGCCTCGATAACCCTTAACAGACGCGTCCTCGCCTCTTCGGCTATAGGTTTCAGGTTGGCGTTCTCCACTACATCCAGCATCGTCAGCGGGTCCACAATCGAGACAACGCTACCGCCATCCTCCTCGTACACGATGACGTTGCATGGCAACAGCAGGCCGATCTCCGGCTCCGCGAGGAGCGCCTGATGTGCCAGCGGGGGATTGCAGGCGCCAAGGATGACATACTTATGGAAATCCACGCTCAGCTTCTTCTTCAACGTCGCCTGTACATCGATCTCTGTCAATATCCCAAAGCCCTCTTCTTTTAGAGCTTCGATCACTCGCTCCACAGCTTCCTCATAAGCCAGGTTCAGCCGTGTTCGGAATGCGTAGTCCACTTTTGTCTTCGTCATGTCATTCATTCTCCTTGAAAGATTTTTAACCTGTCAGGTCTTGAAGCATCTGCTCGTATTCCGCCTTGGAAATCTCGCCACGAGCGTAACGCTGCTTCAGGATCTCCACTGCGGATTCAGCAGGCCCCGATGGCCGTGTCGATGCCTGAGGTGGGGCCGACTGGGGCGCCCGGGGGAAAAGAGTCCCCAGCACCCATACGGCCAATCCGATGATCACGACCCAAAAGATGAGCATGAAGATCAACCCTAAGCCTCCAAAGCCAAATCCCATCATGATATATCCTCCTTTCACCGTCTATCGGTGTCTATTTCCTGATTGCGGTCCAAGTATACCCAGTGACCGTGACAGGCCGATAAAGGTTATATGAAGGATTGATGACAATCAATCCTCCGTTTGTGAAGCCATCGTCGCCTGGATAGGAGGATATGGAACGGGCTCACGCGGGGTTTGAGGATGAGGAAAGAGGGATGGTGAAGGTGAAGGTGCTGCCTTGGCCGGGACCCAGGCTTTCCGCCCAGATACGGCCGTCATGTGCCTTTACCAAGTGCTTGGCGATGGTTAGGCCGATCCCGCTGCCGCCGCCAGCGCGGGAGCGGGATTTGTCCACGCGATAGAAGCGCTCGAAGATGTGTGGCAGGTGTTCGGGGGAGATGCCGATGCCGGTATCCTGGACCTCCACCACCGCTTCGTCTTCCTGGACTCGCGCTCGCACCCATACAGTTCCACCAGGGGACGTGTATTGCAGGGCGTTGCCCATAAGATTCAGCAAGACCTGGGTGACCCTGCTGGGATCCACCCACACTTTGGGCAGGTCCTCAGGCAAAACCAAGTGGAGGTTGACACTCTTGTCCTCAAATTGCGGCTCAAGCCGGGCAGCGGCGGATCGGATCAGGTCCGCCAGGGAGACGTACTGACGATGGAGGGCGATCTGCCCTGCCTCCGCGCGCGAGAGTTCCTCCAGGTCCTGCACGAGGCGCTGTAGCCGGGCGACCTCTCGTTGGACGTCCAGGAACGTCGCGGGCTCCGGCGGCAGCACACCATCGATCAGCCCCTCCATGATGCTCTTGATGCTGCTGAGGGGCGTGCGCAACTCGTGTGCCACGTTCCCGATGAGCTCCAGGCGCCGTTGCTCGGTACGCTCCAACGTCTCCGCCATGCGGTTGAACGCCTGGGCCAGCGTCCCCAATTCGTCTTCACTGGTCACCCGCACGCGCTCGCGATAATCGCCGGCGGCGATGCGCTGGCTGGCTTCCATCATCGCCCGTACCGGCGCGACGATGCGCCGGGCCGTGAACGTGCTGACGATCACCGCGGCCACGATCGCCGCCCCTGCGGCGAACAGGAGGACCTCGTGCACGGCCGCCAGGAAGTTATCATGCAGGTCAGCGACCAGGGCGGGATCGTCGCCTAAGATGGCCCGCATCTGGGCGATGTGCTTCGCCAACGCGCTGGGCGCATGGTATTCAGCTGTGGTGGCCAGCACGGTCACGCCGATGAGCACGATGACCAGATGGGCCAGGAACAGCTTCCATCCCAGCCGGCGGCGCAGCAACGTCAACAGCCTCATGCTGGCTTATCCTCGAACCGATATCCGGCCCCGCGCACGGTGACGATCAACGTCGGATGGGCCGGATCGTCCTCGATCTTCTTACGGATGCGCCCGATATGCACATCCACCACGCGCTCATCACCGTAGTAATCGTAACCCCACACCTGCTCGATGAGCTGATCTCGGCTCAGTACGCGCCCGTGATGGCGCGCTAGGGTCAACAGCAGGTCGAACTCGATGGGCGTCAACTCGATGGGCTCTCCGTGCTTCCAGACCTGACGGGCGTCCGGGTCGATGCGCAGACGTTGAAAGCTCAGCGTGGATTCGGCCATACCGGCCCCGCGCCCGCGACGCAGGATGGCCTTCACCCGAGCGACCAGCTCTCGCGGGCTGAAGGGTTTGGTCAGGTAATCATCCGCGCCGACGGTGAGGCCGATCACCCTGTCCATCTCATCGGCCCGCGCGGTCAGCATCAGCACGTAGACATCTGACTCCTGGCGCAGCCGTCGCAAGACCTCTAGGCCATCCAGTCCTGGCAGCATGATATCGAGAACGATCAGATCAGGGCGATAGGCTCTGGCGGCCTTGAGGGCCGTCAGCCCATCCGCGGCCGTGTACACAGTATATCCCTCGCGCTCCAGATAGGCCTGGACGACGTTTAGGATGTTGGGCTCGTCGTCCACCACGAGCACGGTCGCTCCCGGCATGAATTCCTCCTCGTCTCTTTGATGGGCGTCTGCCTCTTCTGGCTCACGCGATGCCTTCGTGTTCTGCCGTGGCCTCGGCTGTGTCCTCGAGCGCGCTCTCCCGATCTCCAACGCGGGCGATAATCAGCTTGAAGATCCCGCGGGTGCCCATGTCCTCGACCCGCTCCACGATGAGCCCTGCCCGGCGCACGTTATCCACCGTCCTCCGGTTGATATGCGGTCCCATCAAACGAGCGCTCACGGGATCGAGCAGATCCATGATCCGGCCCAAAACGGGATGCTCAGAGCACACGTGTTCCAGGAGGACGACCTGGCTGCCCGGCTTGACCACGCGAGCCATCTCCTGTAATCCTAACACCATATCCGGAACGGAACAAAAGATGAATGTGGCAACGGCGCTATCGAAGGTGTCATCCGGAAAGTCCAGGGCTTGCGCGTCTATCTGGATCAGGTGCACTTGCCCAATATGCCTCACGCTTCACATTCAAATGAATAGAGGCCTCACCAGCGAGGATGTGATCGAGATGCCGCCAGGTCCTGACCGAACCTGCCACAGGCCAAACGGCTGGTATGGTCCCAGGCCGAATCGCCATATCCAGATCCGTGATTCTCGTCGATAATATTAGGTAAGAGGAAACGTTCATATTGGTATACACGTATAATATACACAACGGAAAGTAGGGGCGCGGCGGCGCTGCGTCCCCACGAGAGGATCATGCTGTCTATCCTAATGTGAGCGAGATGAAAAAAGGAGGCGTGGCATGAGTGCGAAGAAAGTTATCGTCTATACCCAACCTGGCTGACTGTTCTGTGGAAAGGTGAAAGAGTTTCTTTCACAAAAGGGTATCCCTTTCACGGAGCGGGACGTCTCTCAAGATGAGGAGGCCCTCAGGGAACTGGAGAAGCTGGGCATGATGACGACGCCGGTGACGCTCATCGACGATGAGATGGTGGTCGGCTTTGACCCTCGAAAGCTAGAGCAACTGTTAGGGAGTGAGGGGGAAGCATGAGAGAGCTACTGCGCAAATGGTTCGGCCGCCAGGAGAGAGGGGTGGTCATCTACACCCAGCCTACCTGAGGGGACTGTCAGGCTGCGAAGAGGTTCTTCGCCCAGCAGGGTATTCCCTTCACGGAGAAGGATGTGACCGCGGACGAACGTTATATGGCGGAGCTTAAACGCCTGGTGGGGCGCTTCGCTACGCCCGCTCTGGTAATCGACGGCGAGGTCCTGTTAGGTTTCGGGATGAACCTCCCTCGGGTTAGGGAGCTCTTGGTGGCCGGTGGGTATCTCAAGGAACGGGACCAGCAGAGCGATCAGGAGGCCGATCGAACGATCTCATCAGGAGGAGAGGACGCATGAGACGGATGCTCGGGATACCAGTGATCCGGTGGACCCTCTTGGGAGCGCTGGCCGTTATCCTGGCTGGCTGTGCCTACGCGGGCTGGGGATGGCAGGGGGCCGCCGCCCCTCGTGAATTTCGCTCAAATGGCGAGCGCATCTACTTCACCGCGACCAGTGAGCGAGGTACTCCCATTACGGCAGATATGGGGATGGGCATGATGGGCGGCGGTATGATGGGGGGCGGCACTATGAGTTGCGTCAACTGCCATGGCCCGGATGGACGCGGCGGGCGGGTGCGCATGATGATGCGGACCTTCGTCGCGCCGGATATCCGGTATAAGACCCTCACCGAGGAGAAGATGGAACACGAGGGAGAGGAAGAGCACCCTCCTTACACCGACGAGACCATCAAGCGCGCTATCACGCAGGGGGTGGACCCGGCCGGCGAGCCGCTGGAATGGCCCATGCCTCGCTGGTCCATGAGCGATGAGGACCTGGAGGATCTCTTGGACTACCTGAAGAGCCTGGAGTAAGCGCATAGAACCCCGGCTTCTCTGAGAAGCGGGGGTTCTGTTCCTCTAGCTCCGAATCATAGCCATCCCGTCAGCTCGGCCAGGAGGCGTGTATACTCCACGAAGTTCGGCCAGGAGATGTCTGGGGGGACCCCGTGATCGCAGCCGGGGATGAATCCCCCTTCCTCTAGCAGAGGTGGTACCACTCGCATCACCTCCGCTCGCATCTTTTCTCCTCCAGCCGCCAGGGCGCGCTTGTCGATGCCGCCGACATAGGCCATCTGTCGGCCGAACTGCTGCCGGTATGCCACGATATCATTCCCCGCGGCGACCTCGACCGGCGTGCAGCAATTGATGCCGGCCTCGATCCAGATAGGGATCAACTCCGCGATGTAGCCGTCTGAATCCACGCTGACGATCGGGCAGCCGCTGGATTTGATGGCCTGTACCCACTTCTCATAAGTGGGCTGGAGAAAGCGCCGCGTCATGGCCGGCGAGATCATACTATGCGCCTTGTATGCCATGTCCTCGGAGATCACCACGCAATCCAACTCCACCCGCTCCAGGATCGGTTCCAGCGTCTGCAAGACGAAATCCGTCCAGAAATCGATCATCTCCTGCACGAACTCGGGATCATCGATCATGAGCATACATAGATTCTCGAAGCCCAGCCATTCCCGAAGTTGCCAGAAGGGGCCGTTGATCGTGATCTGGAGAGGGTAGTCTCGATCCCGCAGCGCCCGGCATCGCTCCTCGAAGTCGTCGGGGAACCGCTCCGGATGCCGAGGATCATAGCGCCACTTCATCCGCTCCTCCCAGTCCTGACGGCTTTGCACGGGGAATCGGTGCCACTTACGGGTGACGAAGTCCTTGGGTGAGCGGATATAGGTGTAGTCATACTCGTCGGAGATCTCCGTGATAGCCCCCATCCAGTCCTGGACGATATAATGGCCATCTCGATGTTCCAGCACCTTCTCTTCGAAAGTGGGGATCATCTTGAAGGAGACGCCCAAGTCGATCCGCGGCTTGGTGGGCTCACGCTCGATCCCTAGGACCTCCATGAGGTAATCATACCAATGGACTCCCTCCGGTAACCCTTGCTGACGCCAGGCGGCCAGGGTGGACTCTCGGGGGCCGCCTGGCTGCAGGGGGATCTTGTCCGGCTCGCCGAAGAGTAGCGTCTCTCGAAATCGTTCTCGCTCGGTCATCACAGATGTCCTACCTCGGATCATCATGAGCCTGGACCTCCTCAGCGGCGGTAAATGCGTTGATTGAAAGCCGCATAAACCCTTGGTGCCGACTGATCCGCTTTCACAGCTTTTAGGACTTCTACCAAGCTGGTCACCATCATCTCAAACAACGCTTTCCCCTTCTCAGCCGTGGCCGGGCGGGGATCGCCCGCGCAATGTTCAGGAAAGCGGCTGAACCAGTCAGCTGGCGTATACAGCCGTTCGCCGAGCTCACCAAGCTGATTCTGAGGCGTCCACTGATACTCTGGATCCAGCGCTTCCATCTTCACGAACTGTGGGTTAATGTGAAGCGCCATACTGGTCTCGCATTCGCACGCGTGGCCGTGCAGGTCGGTTTCCGTCACCTGGCGATGCACCTCGGGATCGCCAAGATCGCTAATATAGTAGAGGGTGTAATCCTTCCCTTTATCGAGCATGAGCTGGACGAACAGGGGCAGGAAGAAGCGGTTGCCGCCATGTCCGCTGAGCAGGATGATCTTCTTCAGCCCATTACGGCTGATCTCATCGCATATATTCTCCAATAATTCGAACAACAGGCGATCTTTGACGACGATCCCGCCGGGGAAGTGCTTCGTCTCCGTGTTCACGCCGAAATAGTATGGGGGGAACACGATGACCGGCTCGCGCCGCGCGGCCTCACAGGCGATGGCATGAGCGGTGAAGTAATCTGTGCCCAGCGGGAGATGGGGCCCGTGATATTCGACCACGCCAATGGGGATGATGCATACGCCGGCCGCCTTCTCCACGGCCGCCTCGAACTCGCCACCTGTTAGTTGTTCCCACTGCATGATGGATCCTCCATGTATGTGCTGAGAGATGTGGGTGTTGTTATCCTTTGATGCGAACGGCGGAAAGGTCCACGCCGACGGCACGCAGCGCTGACAACGCTTCCTCTAATGTGGGCTGTCCGGCCGTGCCGCCCGCCTTCGTCGTAGACAGCGATCCGCACGCCGTACCCAGGCGCAGGACCAGATCCAACGGCCACCCGTGCAGGAAGCCGTAGATGAACCCAGCGTTGAAGGAATCGCCCGCACCGGTGGTGTCCACCACGCTCACCGGCAGCACCGGCGCCCGCGCCACCTCATCACCGCGGCGGGCGATGGCGCCCTGTGCCCCCAGCTTCACGGCCACAGTGCCCACGCGGCCTGCCAGACGTTCCAGCGCCGCCTCTACATCCTCGAGCCCCGTGATATGCGTGGCTTCGACTTCGTTAGGCAAGAAGACATCGGTATGCGCCAGCGCGTCCCACAGCCCGCCATCCCATCGCTCGTGCACGTCCCACCCCACGTCCAACGACGTGGTGGCCCCTCGAGCGTGAGCCTGGGCGAAGAGGTCCGCCAGCCCGGGCTGGAGCCGCGCTTGCAGGAAGAAGCTTCCCACATGCACATGCCGCGTCTGCTCCAACAGATCCAACGGGACATCGTTTGCCTCCAATCCATCGATGGATCCGCCCAGATGCGTCAGCATGGCGCGATCCCGTGGGGTTGAGAGGCTCACCGTGATGCCCGTCTTCACGCCGCCGTCCACGATCACCGGCGACACGTCGATGCCGCGCGCGGCCATCTCTCGCAGCATGAAGCGACCGAACTCGTCGTCGCCTACCCGGCCGAAGAAGCCCGTGCGTAGCCCCAATCGGGCCATGCCACAGGCCGCGATCACCGACGAACTCCCCATGGTCAACTCGCAATCGTCCACCAGCTTCTCCTGTCCGAAGACCGGCGTGATCTCGTCGGCTCGCAGGATCAGGTCTACGTTGATCTCGCCGATCACGAGGACGTCGTAGCGCCGCATGACCGCCTCCTAAGGGATGAGGACTGCCTTGATGTGCTCCCCGGGGCGATCGGCCAGCATCTCGAAGACGCGCTGCCCATCGACCAGAGGAGCCTCTTCCAGCCACGAGGCGACCTCCACCCGGCCGCTGGCCAGCAGATCCAGCGCAGTCAGGAAGTCGTGGGGCGAGTAGGCGTAGGACCCGTGCACGGTGAGCTCCTGGGTGACGATGGCCTGGCAATCCAGCTCCGACATCACCTCGTTGAGCCCCAGGAAGACGACGCGGCCGCCTGGCGCGGCCATGGCGATGGCTTGCTGTCGCGTCACGTCCGCGCCCACCGCGTCGATGACCAGGTCAACGCCTCGTCCCTTCGTGGCCTCGCGGACGATCGCCACGGGATCCTGTTCACGGGCGTTGATGATCACCTTTGCCCCGAAGCGAGACGCTATCTCTAACCGGTGAGGCTCTATGTCGATGCTAATGCGAGGCGTGATGCCGGCCACCCTGACCATTTGCAGGGCGAGCAGCCCCTGGATCCCCGCTCCAAGGATAGCCACCCCCTGTACCAGGCCGAACACATTGTGTCGGATGATATGCACCGTGTTTGCCAGTGGCTCGGCCATCGTGCCCACCGTCGGGCTCATCCCCTCGGGCAGGGGGTACAGGGAGGAAGCAGGCACGGTCACGTATTCAGCAAAGGCCCCAGGCAGATCCATCCCAATGAGCTTCCGATTGGGGCAGATGTAGCTGCGCCCCGAGAGGCATAGTTCGCATGTGTCGCATGGCAGCAGCGGGTTGACGACCACCTGTTGCTCGAGAGGGACGTCTACAATCCCTGGTCCCAGCGCGGCCACCCGTCCGGTGAGCTCATGTCCCATAACCAGTGGGGGCTTACGGCGGGCGCTGAGGCCGCGGAAGCCGTGCACATCCGAGCCGCAGATCCCCGCAGCTTCCACCTTAATGAGGACCTCGCCCGGGCCCGGCTCCGGCCGCGGCAGGTCCTGTAACTCCATACGACGGGGAGCTGTATAGACCAATGCTTTCATAGGATCTCCCTCTCAATCTAAAAAATAGACAACAGCGGTACGCCGATTACGTCGAAACGTCCACCCGAAGCCATTTGTCCCTGGTCTGCTTTCAGAGGTGACTTCGATCTTTGATAACGCCATCCGGGCGGCACCCCACTTTCTTTCCCGGGCGATCGATATCATCATGTAGGGCGGCTTTCCATAGCCGCCTCTGCCTGAATCCCGTCATATCTCCCCATAGGCCGCGTGCCAGCCCACCTGCACCTGGTTCGCGATGGCCTGTCCCAGAGGATGCCGCTCATACCAGGGCGTGCCTTTCTCATCGGCCAGGGCGCTCAGACGCTTCAGGCGGTCGGCCGCCTCGCCCAACACGCGGTCTACATCAGACTCCGGGACGCGCAGCGCATCGATCCAGATGGCTCGCCCGGCGATGAAGCCGGAGGCCCCGGCCTCGCATGCTACCGTCACCATACGCTCGAATAGGTCGAAGGGGACGGCCGCGCTGAGCAGCGCCCACGGCACCGCGGAGGCCCCCGTCAACTCCTCGCACGCCTCCCGCCAGATCCGCTCGTCCTGCTCTCGCAACGGATCCACCGGGAATTCTGCCTTGAGCACATCAACGCCCAGACCAGAGAGCCGACGGGCTGTCTCCACCACCACACGCCGCCGCTCGCGGGCGAACTCGTCTGAGTCCTTGCTCACCCCCGGCCGGATGCTGAAGGACACCGGCTCCAGGAAGAGGGGGATATCATAACGACGACAGGCCTCCGCCACTTCCTCGATCAGAGCCCGCTGTTGGGCTTCATTACCGGCATCCGGATGATAATGGATCAGCAGCTTGCAGGCCGAGGCTCCCATACGCTTGGCCTTGGCCACCGACCAGCCCTCAACCAGGCGTGATTCCCGTGCCAGGGGATCGCCTGTATAGCCCGTCTCCTCCAGCGAGACCAACAGCCCGACATGTCCCGGCAGGTCTCCAGAGGCGATGCACTGCGCGGCGCCGTACTCCGGATCGAGCAGCACCGCGCTGGCGTAAGTCCCCAACACCCCCACGATGCGGCGCTTCCATTTCGTCAATTGCTCACCCGACACCGATTCGGGGGCAGAGGGGTTGATAAGCCGACGCAACGAGCCGCGATGGTCCTGGGCCAGGATGGTGAACACCCCTTTGGTTGATGAAGTGGCCTGTAACCCGCGCATCTTACCAATCATCAAATCACTCACATTTGCCTCCTGGGCATCTCCTTCTGTGGTCCGGTAGCTCCACACTTAACCGTGGTTGTTGTCAAAGCCATATCTGCATAGTGGAGAACGTGATATGTAGGGCCGGTTTCTATACCGGCCACACGATGGCGGGTAAGAAACCCGCCCTACATACTCTCCACAGGTTGAATGGGGTACTACCTGTGGCGCTTGTGAGCCCACAAAGGGTCATTTACAAGTCGGCGCCGCATGAATGGCGGCGCCTGGTGGCCTTTTCCATGACTGCACCATCCGCACACCCGCTGACACGCATCAAGGGAGACCTCTTATCTTCCCATTTCACCGTTCACCGCAATCCAGCCCATCCGTATGTGATGACTTCGTTCTGAATATATCACGCCTCTTCTCCCTGTGTCAACAAGAGTTGTCGTTGGGCTGTGTATTCTGTTCGGCTGGGAATACCGCGATTTCGTGTTGAGATTTCCTCATGCTTCTGCTACAATCGAGTCACTTCTCGGACCTCCAAGGAGGTTAAGATGCCTCAGGCCTATGTTCAAGTCGCCCTTGAGCACATCCGACACTTGTCCGAGGTCATTGGCCCTCGGGGTTCCACTACATCCCAGGAGCGCCAGGCGGCTGAGTACGCCCGCGACGTGCTTCGAAACCTGGGGATCGACGCCCGGCTGGAGCCCTTTCGTTCCGCTCGCTCCTCGTACCGGCCTTTCGCGCTGGCCTTTGGCGTGGCCCTACTGGGAGGCCTCCTCTACGCCATCACCCGCCATTCGGCGGCCGCGTTCTTAGCAGCGGCCCTCAACGCCCTAGGCGCCTGGGGTATGTTCGCGGAGCTGGATTTCACTGATAACTGGATGCGCCGGCTGCTGCCCACGGGACCGAGCCAAAACGTCATAGGGGTGGTGCTTGCCAGGGAGGAGCCCCGCCGCCGAGTTGTGCTCCTGGGTCACTTGGACACTCACCGCACCCCCATCTTCTACAGTTCGACCCTTTGGCACAAACTGTTCGTCGCTCTGGTAGGTGGGACCTTCGTCAGCCTGATCGTAGGAGCGGTGACCTACGCACTGCTGACTTTGACCGGTTGGGCAGGGTTGCATTGGGTAGCCGGGCTGGCCGCTGCCATGCAACTCTTCGCCTTCGTGATGTGTATCCACGCTGACATGACGCCCTTTAGCCCCGGTGCCAACGATAACGCCTCCGGCGCCGCCACCGTCCTAGCCCTGGGGGAGCGCCTAACCCGTGAACCGTTGCAACACACTGAGGTCTGGCTGGTGCCCAACGGCTGCGAGGAATTAGGATGCTACGGCGCAGCAGCCCTAGTCGAGGCTCACCCGGACGAGCTACGCCAGGCTTATTTCATTACTTTGGATCAGGTGGGGGCTGGCGATCCCGGCTTCCTGTCCAGTGATGGACTTCTACGAAAGTACCCGGTGGACCCAGAACTGCTGGACATCGCCCGGCAGATCGCCGTCGACAGGCCTGAGCTCCGCGCCTTCGAACACCCGGGCATCGCCTACACGGACGCCGCCCTCCTGCTCAAGCGAGGCTTTCGCGCCTTTACCATAGACGCTCTGCCACGTGATGCGGCCGGCGCAGTCCACTGGCATCAGATGTCCGACACCGTGGATAAGATCGAGCCGGATTGCCTGGGCCGCGTCCATGAGTTCGTCTGGGAGATGCTTCAGCGACTCGATCGGATGGCGTGACAAGAAACTCTAATATCTGGCTACCTGAGATCTAACCTGTGAGGCAGTAAGGGGTAAAGAAGGCTATCCAGTCAAACGGTGAACGAGAAAATCCTCAAAGGCAGCCAAATCTTTCCACTCCGTTGCGCACCGAATCCGCTTCGCGTTCTCATCGATCAAAGTACGTCCGTCATCTGTAACTCGGATGCCGAGTTCTTCCATCACAAGTAGCTCTTCAGAGAAGGCGAGATATACAGCCACCGTATCGAAAAGAACCGAGCTCTCCTTATCCAGATCAAACTCTTTCGCCCACTCGGAATTCCGAGCCCAAATGCGATAGTTCTCGATGAGGGCTTGAATAAGTGGATCCTCGCAGTCGCGGACGGCTTGATACTTTTCGCCCATCAGCCTGACGATGCCACACGTATCCAGTGGCGTGATGGTCACATCCCAAGGCGCGGCGAAGACAACCCGACACGCCTCCGGATCACGAGCGACGTTATACTCAGCCACGGGTTGAGGGCTCCCGTCGTATCCCCGCCGGATGCTGCCGTGCATGCCGACGAACCGGGCCCGCTCGGCGATTCGCGGCTCGCGCTCGAGGGCGGCCTTGATGTTGGGCACAGGGCCAATGCAGACCAGCGTGATCGGCTCCGGCGAGCCCATGATCGTCTCTACGATCGCCTCGACACCATCCTCATAAACGGTGCCGGGATAGCTCGACAGCTCATACCCCTCCACCCAGGGTGCCTGAGAACTGGGTGCCTCCGGCCGCGCGATACCGATTCCGATAGGGATATCCGTCCGCCCCGCGATCTCCAGCAGCCTGGCCACGATCCTCGCCCGATACGTCGTATCTCCCGTGTCGGTCACAACCAGCTTTAGATCCAACTCGGGCGACTTCAGCATCATGACCAACGCCCAGGTATCATCAATGTCGCTTCCGATATCGGTGTCCAAGATTACGGGGATTCTCTTTGCAACAGGCTGGGCATTCATCGGATAAACTTCCTCCCGCTTTAGAGTGCTGAAACAGGCTGCTGTCAGCAGGCCTGCCACTGCTCCTGCAAATAAGTGTAGAAAATCTCGACGTTTCATTCTCTCACTCCTTCAGACCAGATCCCACGAGCCCGGAGACGTAATATCGTTGGAAGGGGAGCACCAGCAGAATCGGCACGAAGGCAGCCATGATAGAGCCAGCCAACAGTTGGTTCCACAGCGTTTGGTGTTCCTCATAGGCGTATGAGACGGCAACCTGTACCACGCGGAGTCTCGGATCAGGGGCTACAAGCAGGGGCCAGAAGAAGCTATTCCACTGGCCGAGAAACAACAGCAAAGAAGCAGTGATCAGAACAGGCTTTGACATCGGCAACACGATGCTCGTGAAGACCTTCAGCCACGAGGCGCCGTCCACCCGCGCCGCGTCGATGAGGTCCTGAGGGATTTCAGCAAAGAACTGCCGGAAGAGGAAAATGATCAGGCTGTTCGCCAAGCCGGGCACGATCAAGACCGTCCAGGTGTTCACCAATCCTAGTCGACTCACTACTATATACAGAGGAATCATAGTGACTTCGCCAGGGATCATGAAGGTCAACAGGACAATACCGAATAACAGGTCCTTGCCGCGAAAATCAAACCGGGCGAAGGCAAAGCCAGCCAGCGCGTTAGTCACACCACTCAAGATCACCGTGGAAAACCCGAGGATTAGCGTGTTCACCACGGGACGGGTGAATCCTTCCTCAAGGAAGAGACTCCTGTAGGCCTCTAGGGTAAAGTCCACAGGGAACAAAGCGCGCCAGCTAAATGGGAATACATATTGAAACACCTTATCGTTTGGTGTGAAGGACGCCGCGAAGGCCCACATCAGTGGCACGATCACGAGGATAGAGATGAAGAAAAGCAAAAAGTAGGTCACCGTTCGCTGCCCCACCGAACGGGAGATCGTGAGTCTTCCTCGTCTCACTTGACGTTTCGCGACATCTACCGCCAGAGACTCAGCCATCCCGCGCCTCCAATTCCATGACTATTCCTCTCTCGTGCGTAACACGAGGAACTCCACCGCCACAGCTATGGCGGCGATCACAAGCAATATCATCATCATCGCCGCTGAGCTTCCCATATCCCCCCAGACGAATCCTCTACGGTAGGCATCGTACATGAGCAGATTCGTGGATAGCTGCGGTCCCCCGCGCGTGAGGATCCACACGGGCGCGAACAGGAAGAGGTTGACCACTGTATCCGAGATCAATACGAAGGCGATCACCCTGCGTAGGAGCGGCAATGTAATGTGACGGAAGCACTGCCACGCGCCCGCGCCATCAATCGCCGCCGCTTCGTACAAGGTCTCTGGGATTCCCTGTAAGCCAGCAAGGAAGAACATCATCCAATAAGGAACGCCAACCCACGAAATGATGCCGATGATCGTCCACAACGCCTGGTCTGGGGATAACAGAAAAGGTTGTCGGGGAAGTCCAAGTTGAACCAGAATCCCGTTGATCATTCCGGCATCCTTATGTAGCAAGAGCCCCCAGATCGTGGAGGTGACGTTTATGGAGATTACGACGGGGAGAAGGTAGATGCTGCGAAACAGGGAGATGCCACGTACACGCTGATTAGCTAGTATCGCTAACGCCAAGGCCAGCGCTGTCTGTAGAGGATTTGTTACCAAGCTAAAGACCAGGGTGATACGAAGGGATTTCCAGAAAATGGGGTCACGAAAGATATGTGCGAAGTTCTCCCAGCCGACGAACGTGCGCTTTACAGGGCTTAGATTATGCGCGTATAGGGCCTCACGAAATCCAGCCAATGCCGGCGCGATCCTGAAGGCGAACAGCAGGATAAAAGCGGGGAGTAGAAATAGATAAGGAACCCATCGGGCTATTGAAACCCTCGTGTAGCCGATCTTCCGTACAGTCAAGCGAATACCTCCCTCATAGATTATGGCAATATGAGGGGCAGAAGTCGCGTTCACATCGACTTCTGCCCCTTGGCCTTTTCAGGCGTGGCCACGCAGCTACTTCCTGTACTTCTCCATTTCCGCTTCAATGCGCTCCACAGCCGTGTTCAAAGCTTCTTTCACGTCGGCGCCATTCCGGATATCTGAGAAGGTATCCCCAAGGATCTCCTCGTACTCCAGGTATCCCGGTGTCACTGGCCGCGGCTGGGGATTCACCATCGCCTCGTCGGCCGCGATCCTCTCGGCCCTCCAGGGCCACTCCTCAAACTGAGGATCGGTCTTGATCAGCTCTAGCAAGGATTCTTGGGCTGGGAAGTCATGGCTACCGGTGCGCCACCACTTCTCGGCACCCGGCACCGTGGAGAAGAAGCGCACCCAACGCGTAGCCGCATCGATTTTCTTCGTGTTTGCATTCACGCCGATGTGCCAGCTCCCGGTCGGGGTCACGACCACACCGTTCTCGAAGTAAGGATGTCGTGACACGCCCCATTCGAAGTCCAGGTCCCCGTCTACATTCTGCTTGATGTTCCAAGGCCCTGCCAGCTCCATGGCCAGTTTACCCGGCCTGAAGAGCGTATCGCTCGGCCAGCCGATATCGCCCTGCGGGGCGAACTTCCATTCGTTGAATGCCTTCCAGTAGTAAGTGAAGGCCTCGATCCAGGGATCCGCGTCGATATAACCGCGCACGGTCAGCCCATCGGGACCAATCGGGACCCCGCCGAGAGACATAGGCATCGGCTGGAGCTGGTAGATGCGGATGACCTGCTCCCATATGAAGCCCCACATCTCGGGCGTGCCATCGCCGTCCTCGTCGAACGTGAGTTCCTTGGCCACCTCCGCCAGCTTCTCCCACGTCCAGCGCTCATCCTCCCCAGGAGGCTCAATGCCCGCCTTTTCAAAGGCATTGCGATTATAGAACAGCAACTGGGTCGAGGTGCTCACCGGAGCGGAGATCAGGTGGCCCTCATACGTCCCAGCCTGGAGTGAGGATTCAAGCCAGTCCGCCTTCTCCTTCTCAGTGAACACATCATCCAGGGGTAACAGCCAACCACGATACCCATAGGGAGCAGTCAGGGGCACATCTACAGCCAATGTATCAGGCTCCGGGGACCCAGCCGCAAGCCGCACCTGGACCTGTTCGAAGAAAGCGTTCCAGCTTAGTTGCTCATTCTCCACCTTCAGGTCCGGGTTCATCTCCTCGAACAAGGCGATCGTCCCCGCGAAGGTTTCATTTGACCAGATGGACAGATGATGGATCGTGGTCACCTCTGAGACCGGGGTCGCCTCAACAGGGGCTTTCTCTTCCGGCTTCGCTGCAGGGGCTGGAGGAGCGCAGGCCGCCAACACGGCAGCGGCGGTAGCGCCCGCGGAGAATTTCAAGAAATCACGTCGACTTAACCTCTTCTCATCCATGCTTTGCCCTCCTCTGTGAAGGCTGAGCAAGTGTGTTCGCTCAGCTCCGACTCGACTGAAATATCAGCTCTCTTGGTCCCCGCAAACGGATAGTCCCCTCTGCAGAGAAATCCTTGGCGGCCAAGATGACCTCCAATGCGAGAGCCGCCTCAATCATTGACTCGGTAAAGCCTCGTCCCTTCCCCTGGCATCACCTCCTTTGTCGGCAAAACATGGTCACTTCGCAAGGAAACTTCCTAACATGGTATAATGTAGTAGTATCGAATCTATTTACTAGGGTCTTATGCTAGTTCCAAGGCTAGTTGATAGGGAAGTGTCCTCCAGAGTAAACTTGGGTTGTTCAAATCCACACCCCCAAGCCACCTCTGGAGGACAGTACCATGATAAACGACTTCGAA
>DUEN01000172.1 GCA_011176545.1 Caldilineae bacterium
TCACCTCATCGCCATACCGCGCCGCCAGGTGCTCGATGAGATCGTCCCAGCGGCGAAACACCGCATCGCCTCCGACGTCAGCCGACGTCAACCAGGGCGAGAAATAGACGATGCGTGCATCCCACGGCGTCGGCGACGCCCTTCTTTCTGTGTCCCCACAGCGCAGGTCGTAACGCATGCCCGGGCCGAACAGCCCGTGATAGCCCCGACCCTCCGGGCTGGCGGTGATGATGACGATCATACCCCCCTCCTTAACCACCGGCCTGGGCGATGACCTCAGCACGTTGAGGGCCATCCCGCTTTGCAGGAAGTCGGTGTCTTTGGGATAGGCATTGCAGATAGCGATGTCCACCGGCTCGGCGGGCATCTCGGTGGCGTACACCTGTCGGGCTAACCGGACGCCCGCCCGATGAGCGCTCACCATGTCCCCCACGAACAGCCCAGCGATCTCCCGATGCGAATTGGTCACCACGTTGATGATATAATCCAGCCCCACCTTGTCTCGCGCGATATGTTCAATCTCCGTCCGGAACTCGTTATGCTCTACCTCGATCAAGGCCGACTGCAGCCGGCTGGGTTGGTGAATGGAGGCGATGGTGTCGATGCCGGCGACGCCCGGGATCACCACTTTGGCCCCACCCCCGAACCCCGGATTACCGTGCGGCGTGATCGAGCCGACGCCGATCTTCAGGTCGGCCTCGGCGAAGAAACGGCAGACGTGAACCGGCGTCCCTCGATCCGAGGACCCCAGATCCACCACGTTGTCGTAGGGATGGTTATTGTACACATCCAGCCGATCGGCCGCGGCCCGCCCGATCTTCTTGATGATATCCTCCTTGACCATGGGGCGGTGCGTGCCGGTCCCCAACACGACACGCACTCGATCCAGGTCCACGCCAGCCCGCTCCAGCCGACGCATGAGGGAGGGCATGATCCGGGCAGCCGGCGCCGGCCGGGAGATATCGTCTACCGCGATGGAAACCCAGCGTTTACCGCGCGCCATCTCCTCGATGGGCGGGGCATCGATGGGCGCATCGAGCGCGCGCTCGATCCCCATCGGCCCGATGTCCGATGCGTCGGCTGGCCAATAGGCCCGCACATACCAGGATGGGGGGAAGCTCAACTCCAGCCAGTCATCGCCATACCACGCGCGCCAGGGTATACGGATCGTGGTCATAGTACCCCTCGCAAACGAAGCCCTCGGCCTGTCCTACGGCCGGGGGCCCTGATCTCGCCGTCAAAGGACACGACGCACGGCGATCACGTCCAACAGGGCTCAAATTCATAACGCAGGTCCTCGATGGAGGCGCCGACCACCTCGATCTCTTCCAGGAGGTTGGTGCCCAGGCCCAACTCGCGCGCCAGGTTCAGATGATTATCGCTGCGCAGGAAGGGCGGGGTTGGCTGCTCAACGGTCGGGTCAAAGCCCATCGTCGCGGTCGCCACGGCGTCCGTAGCTACCGGGTTGATACCAGCGACCAGGATACCCGGCTCCACAGGTGAGATCGTCTTGATCCAGGGACCCTCTCCGGCCTCCGTAGTCTTGACGCCATCGATAAGCGCGAAGTGGATCGGCCGCGCCCGGTTGAGGTCCATGATCACCCTGGGCAGTCGCGTCTTGAACTCATCCCCCTTCCCGTGCAACGCTGAACGGTACTTATGCTCGGGGCTCAACCGATAGTGGGTATACGGCACCAGGCCGATCAGATTCTTCATAGCGAGGGTGACACCACAACTCCAATGACACTTCAGCTTAGCAATGGAGATGAAGACATCGACGTCCTCTAAGATGGGATTGAAAACGAAACTCTCGTAGGTGAACCACCCGTCCCCGACCGGGGTGGAGGTGAAGTCCTCGTAAGGCTCAGGCGTGTTCAGATCGATCAGCGTTGCCTCCAGCTCTCGCGCTATATCCTCGTAGCCCCAGGCCCGGTACGTCCTGGCATCGACCGACTCGACGATGAAGAGTTCTCGCGCGCCAGCCTCTCGCACGGCTTCACCCAACGCGCGCACGACCTCTGGATGCGTGACATAGCTCTCGACGGGTGAGACCCCAGGCAACGGCTTGACGTCAACGCCAGCCGTCAGGTTCACCTTTAACGCCACCCGATCACCGGTGCTGATGACGCCCTTTAACCCGCCCAATCCGTCGAGGAGCGCGCGGACCTGCTGCCGGATGAGCGCGCGGTCATAATCGGCGGCATAAGCCAACGCGACCCGCGGCCGTGATGGCGTCGCCACCTCGGTCGTAGGGAGGGGTTGCGGGGTTTGCCAGAGCATGCCAGGCTGGCATCCGGCGGTCAGCACCCCCGCCGTGAGGGCGCCGGCAGTGCGTAGAAAGTGGCGTCGGGAGATCACATGTTGTGAGGGAGAACGATCCTCATGCGAAACATGGACGTTATCAGACACAATCAAACCTCCTACGATATGAACAACGCTCCCAAGTCCTCCTTAGGAATGGTTGGGGCTCCATCCTGTAGATAACAGGCGACGGCCCGGGACTCGCTGATACGGTAAAGCGGCGGCAGGGCCTCATGGCACATAGGCTTAACGAAGGGACACCGCGCGGCGAACTTGCACCCGCGATCCTCCTCCGTCGCCGGCTCCGCCTCCGACACCCGGATCTCGCTCTGTTCCCATCTCCGGCTGAGATCAGGCCAGGGGATGGAATTGATCAGAAGCTGGGTATAAGGATGCTGGGGCTCCTTGATCACGGAATCCACATCCCCGGCTTCCATCACCGACCCACGATAGAGTACGATGATGTAATCGCTGATATGGTATGCGGTCGTCAGGTCATGCGTGATATATAGCACGGCGATGTTGAATTCCTGATTGAGCTTGCGGAGGCTCTCCAGGATCGTGGCGCGGAGCGACGCATCGACCATGGAGACAGGCTCATCGGCGATGATCAGCTTGGGCCGCAAGAGCAACGCCCGCGCCACGATGATACGCTGACGCTGCCCGCCGCTCAATTGATGGGGATATCTCCCAAGGGTCTCCTCCGGGCGCAACCCCACACCGCGCAGCGCCTCCTCTATCCGCTCCCGCGCCTCCGTCTTAGAATGGGCTAATCCGAACTTCTTGACGGGCACAGTGAGGACGTGATCCACCTTGTAGAAGGGATTATACGCCCCAAAGGGGTCCTGGAAGATCGCCTGAACTTCCCTTCGGAACTGAACCTTCTCCTCTCGAGAGAGCTTTTGAAGATCCTTCCCCCTATATAGGACCGCCCCCTTTGTCGGGGTGAGAAATCCCATGAGCAGAAGCCCTAGCGTGGTCTTGCCGCTCCCGCTCTCACCGGCCACCGCGATGATGGAAGGATTCTCCGTTTCAATGGAGAGAGAGATGTCCTCCAGGGCGACGGTGGCCTCCTTGTGAAGCAATCCCCTACCGAAGATCTTCGTGACGTTGCGGAGTTCCAGTATAGGTGTCATCTCTCCTTCCCATACAAATGACAGGCTACCCAGCGTCCAGGGCTGACTTCCTCTAGGTTTGGGGCCTGCTCCGAGCAGATGTCCATGACTTGAGGACATCGTGGATGGAAGACACATCCCGGCGGCAGGCTCAATAACGACGGCGGCAGGCCCGGGATCCCCTTGAAGACTCCTTTGGTCTCTAATCCCGGTAGGCTGCCGATCAAAAGCTGGGTATAAGGGTGCAGCGGCTCAGTGAAGATGTCTTGAACGGTGCCCACCTCCGCCAGCTTGCCGGCGTACATCACCGCCAGCCGATCAACGAATTGGGCCATCAGCCCCATATCATGGCCGATCAAGATCACCGAGCTGCCCAGCGCCTCCTGCAGTCGGCCTATGGTCTCCATCACCTGTCGCTGGATCACCACGTCCAAAGCGCTAGTAGGCTCATCGGCGATGATCACCTTCGGGCGCATCGAGATGGCGATAGCCACGCACACACGCTGCTTCATCCCGCCGCTAAGCTCATGCGGATATTTATCGGCGACATCGCGTCCCAATTCCACCGAGTCCAGAAGCTCATAAACGCGCTCTTCCAGCTCCGCAGCGGGAAGCTCCTCATCATGATCCTTCATCCCGTCGATGATCTGATCCTTGACGCGCATGACGGGATTGAGGGAGTTCATCGCGCCCTGTGGGATGAGGCTGATCTCGCGCAGCCGGACCTTGCGCATCTCCTCCTCGGAGAGTTTGAACAGGTCACGGCCGTTTAACAGCGCCTGGCCCCCCTCGATACGCCCCGGGGGCTTGATCATGCGCAGCAACGCCAGCGCCACGGTGGACTTGCCAGATCCGGACTCGCCCACCAGCCCCAGCCTCACTCTTGGTTCCAGGTCGAAACTCACGCCATCGACCGCTTTCACCGCGCCTTCATCGGTGTGATAATACACCCGCAGATCCCTGACCTGGAGTACTGGCTCGCTCACACTGTCCTCCGAACTCTGGGATTGGCCAGCTCATCCAGCCCCGCGGCCAGCAAGAAAAGGCCAACAAACAGTAAGATGATGATCGTTATGGGCGACAACCCCCACCACCATAGGCCTCGCAGGAAGGCGGAGTAATAGATGACCCAATAAATGGTCATCCCCAACGTCGGCTCCCTCATGGGTCCAAGCCCTAACGCCTCCAGGCCAATGGACGCCAGGATGGCCGAGGCCACCGAGCCGACGAAGCTGGCGGCCAGGTAAGGCAGGAGGTTGGGGATGAGCTCTTTCACAATGATCTCCAGATCACTCATGCCGGAGAGTCGTGCCATCATGACGAAGGGCCTCTCCCGCAAGGTGAGCACCTGCGAACGTATGGTGCGGGTGGGCCACATCCACGCCAGGATGGAGACCACGAACCCCATGCCCTCCACGGTCATCTCCCGTCGAATGGTCGACGCGATGACGACGAGGACGAGGAGCCCGGGCACCGTGAGCAACACATCGACGATCCACCGGATGACGGTGTCCAACACCCCGCCATAAAAGGCGCTCAAGAACCCCAGGATCGTGCCCACGCCCACGCCCACGGCGCCGGCGATCAACCCGATGCGCAGGGTGAGCATCGTGCCGGCCACCATCGCGGCCAGCAGATCCCGGCCCTGGCTATCAGTCCCAAATGGATACTCCCAGGACGGCGGCTGGTTCGGAGGCGCGGCCAGCGGATAAGCGTTCTCGATATCGACCACCAGGCGTCCCACGCCGGAGAAGAGGATCAGGAACAGGACGAGCCCCAATCCCGCGCCAAGGCTGGGATTACGTCGTATATAACGAGCAAAGCTTCTGACCTTGCCTGCAAGCCCGGTCATGTCACCCTCTCTCGTAGGAGATCCGTGGATCTAACAAAGGATAGATGAGATCCATGATGAGCATGGCCAAGCCGATGGCCACGATCACCACGAAGACGATGCCATAGATGACGAAATAATCCAGGTAGTTGATCGATCTGGCCAACAGCGTCCCCATACCAGGGTAGCCGAAGACCACCTCCACGAGGACCGCGCCCGATACGACGTTCCCCATGGAGAGCGCGAGCGAGGTCACCTGCGGCAATAGGGCATTTCGCAGCGCGTAGCGGAAGAAGATCCTCCTCTCCTTCAAGCCCTTCGCCTCCGCGAAGGTGATATAATCCTCGCCCAGCACGGTGACCATCATGCCCCGCATCCCCAGCGCCCAGAAGCCAGCTCCGGCCAGGACCATGGACAGGGCGGGCAAAATGGAATGGCGTATGACGTCGAGGATGAAAGACGGCGTCAGCGACGGGATCGTGCCGATCGAATAGCCTCCCCCCAACGGGAAGAGGCGGAGGCGAAAGGCCAGGAAATAGATCAGCACCAGCCCGAGCAGATAATAAGGGATCGCCGAGAGGGTCATGAGAGGGGGTACCAGATACTGGAAGAGCCTGGGGGCCTTCGGCCAGGCGATCAGCGCCCCCACCAGGGTTCCGAAGAGGAAAGCGATCAGCGTCGCCGTCGTCAGAAGCCCGATGGTCCATGGCAAGGCCTCGCCGATCAGCTCCAGCACCGTCTTAGGATAATTGGCGATGGAATATCCCAGATCCAAGCGAATCATATCGCTCAGATAAGTGAGATACTGCTGCCACAAAGGCTTATCGAGGCCGAACTTCTCCTCATAAGCCTTCAGCATCTCCTCCATGCCTTCCTGGAGATACCCTCCCCTGGTCGCCTGCTCGGCCAGCTTCTCCCGAATCGGATTCCTGGGAGTGAGCTTGGGGATAAAAAAATTCAGGGTGGCAGCCGTCCACATGATCAGGATCAGGAGAAGGAACCGTCGAAGCAAATATCTCAGTTGCACGAGCCCTCCTTTGCTTAAGGCTTACGGGGCATCTGATTCACGAGATTCAAATGAGGGGCCCTGATCTCAGGGCCCCTCACCATGCATCTCGCTGGCCAGACCGATCACTGAGCCGGCTCAAGCCGGTGCAGGATCAACGGGAACGTGAGGTGCCAGAACGCGCCGTTTACGTAGGGGTTGTCCCGCGTCGGCCAGTTCTTCCAATAGGTGGTGTTCATCGGGATACGATGGTACCACTGGACGATGGGCGCGTCCGGCAGCTCCCTGAGCCATATCTCCATGGCACGGCGGAACAGATCCATCATGCGCGGGTCGCCCATGGGAACAGTGCTCATCTCCTCGATGATCTTGTCATATTCCGCGTTCGCCCAGCGGGAGAAGTAAGGCGTCGATTCACCCACGGGCCGGGCGTAGCGGCTGTGGTACATGTTCAGGGTATAGAACGGATCGGCGATGCTGCCGCCATGGCCGAACAGCATGACCTTGGCCGTACCATCGGACATCCGGGTGTAGGAGTCCGCAGGCATCGTGTAGGATGCCTCGAAGCCAGCCTTGCGCAACTGCTCGGCGATGATCGGGCCGATGTCGGCGAAGATGGGGAAGCCATGGATGACCGCCTCGACCCGGTTGCCGTCCGCGTCCACCCAGAACCCCTCACTATCCTTCGTGTACCCCGCGCCCTTCATCAACGCCTCGCTCTTGGCCAGATCCACCTTGTTGGTGGGATACTTCTCGAGGAGGTCGCTGATGGACTCGATGTACTTCATGAGCGGCGGGTAGTAGGGGAAGGGCACCGTGGTCGCCTGGCCGGCCCCTTCGTACGCCACCTGCACGAGCTGCTCCCGGTCGATCGCGTAGCTGACGGCCCAACGGACATCGGGGTTGTTGAAGGGCGGCTCCGCGCAGTTAAACCACAACGAGATGGGCCACCAGTCGATGTACCCGTAAGGCGGCTCCCGATACGTATGGGTGATGATCCGTGGATTCTGCTCGAGGACGCTCTTGATGGTGGCTGGCCGCAGGTCCAACGAGGAGTCGATCTGATCGGTGATCACGAGCTGAGCTGCCTTCGTCTCGTCCGACCAGGGCAACATCAGGATGCGCTCCACCTTGGGCAACTGGGCAAGCCCCGCCTTCGCCGCCCACCAATCCGTGCGTAGATCGATAAACTTCTGGGTGGGCGTCCATTGTACGATCTTGTAGGGGCCAGTGCACAGCGGCCAGCCCTTCTCCGGGTCATAGAACTCGAAGGAGGAGGGATCCTCAACGTCCTTGAAAACATGTTCGGGGACGATGTACATGCCCGTGTCGAACATAAAGGTAAGATATCTGAACAGGAACCTGGGGTTCGGATCGTTGAAGACGATCCGGACGGTGTAGTCATCGACGGCGGTGGCCTCCTTGACCCACGTCTCCATCTCGGTGGAGTACTTCAGTGTCGGGGCATGTTGCTTAAGCATGTTGATCGTGAAGGCCACGTCGCGGGCCGTGAAGGGTACGCCGTCGCTCCACTCCGCCCCCTGGCGGATCTTAATGGTCAATTCGGTGTAGTCATCGTTGTACTCATGGCTCTCCGCCAGCCAGGGGATCATCTTATCCGCGAAGGCGGAATAGAAGTAGAGGGGCTCCCACAACGCTGCGCTGCCGATCTGATGCGTGGCGCCGACGGCATAAGGATTACCCAGACCCGTATCCGTGAACTCCCCGGCCGAGCCGCCGAACATCAGGATCAGCGTCCGATTCCTGGGGACTGGCTTGACCCCCTTCGCTGCCACCTCTTCCGCCTTCTCGCCTTCGGCGGGCGGCGGAGCCGCTGCAGGCGGGGCACAAGCCACCGCGATGGCACCTGCGGTCGCCGCAGCGGACAGGCGCAGGAAGTCCCGGCGAGACAACCGACTCTCTTTCATTTTGCTCCCTCCTTGGCGATAGCGGAGATCGCCCAACTCAATGGTCAGCGGCGCACTGCATCAACGACGCTGATGCCGATCCGAAGAAAAACACATTGGGAGAGCGACGACGCAACCGACACGCGACAATGCGCCTATTCGTGACAGAGGAAAGAGGAGCTTTACGGAGAAAACCAACCTTACGAGAGTGGAACCGATCGCGCAAATATCCATGCAGAAACATCCTCATAACTCATTAATATCTTATCACATCCTTCAAAACTCTGTCAAGGAGTTTTTTCTTGAGGAATCATCAAGAAGTTCTTGCAAGATTGACGTCTACGCAAGCTTGCTCAACGCGCACTGCCCTCGATGGAGGCTCATCGAGGGCAGTACATGAACAACTCCTCAGGCTCCGATGGTTTCCCTCATGCATGTTGGTGCTTCTGCCGACGTGCAGTCGGCGGCGGATAAA
>DUEN01000173.1 GCA_011176545.1 Caldilineae bacterium
CCACCTGAGCGTCTCTCGGGTCAAGCGTCGCAATCGCTGTAAGAAGAGCCCATAGGGTTCCAACTTTATGACGCCCACAATTAGGGGGTCTAACACTACGTCGAGCAACAGGCCGTGCGCCCCTACAGTAGGATGATACTGCTTATTCCTATCGCTGGTATTGGAATACACAACATGAGGTAAGGGCGAGGCACCGCCTCGCCCCTACGATGCAGCGAGATAGTACGGAAGAGTGCACACCCTGCGCCCTTTGTGAAGACCCTTGTTGCCTATATAGGGGATACGGATCGCGGTAAGATGGCAACGCGGGAGGAGGTATTATGAGGTTTGATCGATTTACTCAGAAAGCTCAAGAGGCGGTTCTGGAGGCTCAGAACCTGGCCCAGGAATATGGACATCCGCAGATCGAGCCGGAACATTTGCTGAAGGCATTGATTGAGCAGGAGGGGGGCGTAGTCCCCGCCGTGCTCAATCGGATCGGCGTCGATCCGCGGATGATTTTACAGAGCGTGGATCAGGCGTTGGCGGCGAAGCCGCGCGCGACGGGGGCCACCGTGCAGATCGGCATGAGCCGGGAGCTGGCCGAGATCCTGGAGGAGGCTGAGGACATCGCCCGGAACATGCGGGACGAGTACACCTCCACGGAGCACCTGCTGATGGCGATGGCCCAGCCGAAGGCGGGCGCGGTGCGCGAGCTGTTGGCGCGCCACGGCGTCGATTACAACGCCATCATGCAGGCGCTGGCCAGCGTGCGGGGCTCCCAACGGGTGACCAGCCCCAATCCCGAAGCTCAGTACGAGGCGCTGGCGAAGTACGGCCGTGACCTGACCGACGAGGCCCGCAAGGGCAAGCTGGACCCGGTCATCGGCCGGGATGAGGAGATCCGCCGCGTCATCCAGATCCTGAGCCGACGCACTAAGAACAACCCGGTGCTCATCGGCGAGCCGGGCGTGGGTAAGACGGCCATCGTCGAGGGGCTGGCGCAGCGCATCGTTCGCGGCGACGTACCGACGCCATTGAAGGATAAGCGGATCGTGCAGTTGGACCTGGGCGCTCTGTTGGCCGGCACTAAGTATCGCGGCGAGTTCGAGGAGCGACTCAAGGCAGTGCTCAAGGAGATCCAAAGCTCCGAGGGCCAGATTATCCTGTTCATCGATGAGATGCACACGTTGGTGGGCGCTGGCGCGGCCGAGGGCGCCATGGATGCCAGCAACATGTTGAAGCCCATGCTGGCCCGCGGCGAGCTGCACGCCATCGGCGCCACCACGCTGGACGAGTATCGCAAGCACATCGAGAAGGACCCGGCGTTGGAGCGCCGCTTCCAACCGGTGTTCGTCGATGAGCCCAGCGTGGAGGATACCATCAGCATCCTGCGTGGCCTGAAGGAGCGCTACGAGGTGCACCACGGCGTGCGCATCACCGACAGCGCCGTCATCGCCGCCGCGACGCTCTCGCATCGGTACATCACCGATCGGTTCCTGCCGGACAAGGCCATCGACCTGATCGACGAGGCCGCGGCCGCTCTGCGCATGCAGATCGACTCCAAGCCGGCTGAGCTGGACGAGATCGATCGGGAGATCATGCAGCTGGAGATCGAGCGGGAGGCGCTGCGGAAGGAGAAGGACGAGGCCAGCCGGGAGCGGTTGCAGCGCATCGAGCAGGAGCTGGCCGAGCTGCGGGAGAAGAGCGCCGAGTTGACAGCCCGCTGGCAGGCGGAGAAAGAGGCCATCCAGAAGGTCCAGGACCTCAAGAGCCAGATCGATCAGGTCCGCATCGAGATCGAGCAGGCGGAGCGGGCCTACGATCTGCAGCGCGCCGCGGAGCTGCGGTATGGCCGGCTGCGGGAACTGGAGCAGGAGCTGGCCAAGGCCGAGGAGCGGCTGCGTGAGCTGCAGAAAGATGGCGCCCTCCTGAAGGAGGAAGTGGACGCCGAGGACATCGCGGCCATCGTCTCCAAGTGGACGGGCATCCCGGTGGCCAAGCTCATGGAGAGCGAGCGGGAGAAGCTCCTGCACATGGAGGAGCGGCTACATGAGCGCGTCGTCGGCCAGGATGAGGCCATTCGCGCCGTGTCCGCGGCCGTGCGGCGGGCTCGCGCTGGCCTGCAAGACCCCAATCGCCCCATCGGTTCCTTCATTTTCTTGGGGCCGACGGGTGTGGGCAAGACGGAGCTGGCCCGGGCGTTGGCCGAGTTCCTGTTCGACGACGAGCGCAACATGGTGCGCATCGATATGAGCGAGTACCAGGAGCGACACACCGTCGCCCGGCTGATCGGCGCCCCGCCCGGTTACGTGGGCTATGAGGAGGGCGGCCAGTTGACGGAGGCGGTGCGGCGCCGGCCGTATAGCGTGGTGCTCTTCGACGAGATCGAGAAGGCGCACCCGGAGGTGTTCAACGTGCTGCTGCAGGTGCTGGATGACGGCCGGCTGACCGATGGCAAGGGCCGCACCGTAGACTTCCGCAATACCGTCATCATCATGACCAGCAACATCGGCAGCCAGTACATCTCGGAGCTGGTGCATGATGAGAAGGCGATGCGGGAGCGGGTGATGGATGTCCTGCGGCGGCACTTCCGGCCGGAGTTCCTAAACCGGATCGATGAGATCGTTATCTTCCATCCGCTGCAGCGAGAGCATCTGAAGCAGATCATCGAGATCCAGCTGCGGCGGTTGCGAGAGCTCCTGGCCGAGCGGAAGATCACCATTGAGCTGACCGACGCGGCCAAGGAGATCATCATCGACGAGGGTTACGATCCGGTGTATGGCGCCCGACCGCTGAAGCGGGTGCTGCAGCGGCGCATCCAGGATCCGCTGGCCGTGAAGATCCTGGAGGGCGAGGTCCGTGACGGCGACCACGTCGTCGTGGACGCGAAGGACGGTGAGCTGGTCTTCAACGTCATCGTGCCGGAGCTGGAAGAAGAGCTTGTGGGTGAGGCAGCCGTAAGCTGACTTCGGCCAGCCCTCACCTGGTCAGGCTTGAGAAAATGACACAGCCCGGGGTTTTCATCCCCGGGCTGTTTGTTTTATAAAGACAGAGGCGGGGAGAGCCTCCTCCGACCTCCTCGCTTAATCATCTCCCAAGAAGGGGCCGATCACCCATCGCCACCATCCTCCCCAGCCCCTCTCATTCCCGCGCGGGGGCTCGATCCTGGGCGGCTCTACGGGGGCAGGAGAGGATCGTCGATGGCCCTTACCTCCCCGGTGCTCGTGCTTGCCCTTCCTCGCGTCCCTTCTCGTATCGTGTCGATCATCCTCATCCCTGTCTGCCTCGCCGCCATGGTCCTCTTCCGATCCTACGGTTGCTTCATCGTCGTCGCTCTCTCCATTTGATCCTATGACTTCATCATCACTGTTTTCGTCCGAGCTCATGGTCGCCTCGTCGCTGCTGCCCGCATCGTCGTCCTGTTGGACGTTGAGGGCCTCGCCGGCGGCCTGTAGCGTTTGGCTGATCGAATCTCCCGTTGAGGAAAGGGCGGCCGCGACGGCCACGCCAATGAGGGCCAGGACCAAAGCGTACTCTACCAGATCCGCGCCATCTTCCCGACGGAGCCAGTGAAATCGACGTTTCCAGTGCATGGGAACCTCCTCCGTCCTCGATGAGTGATGATGTCCTGCTTGTCTTCCGACCGCGATGTGGAGATGGCGCGACGTGATAGGTCGCGACATCGCCATATTTTATATTGTTTAGGTACATACTCTATGGGCAAAGTCGTGTAGTGGAACCCTTTCGGGATTACAGCGGGTGGCTCTTTGCCATCCCATCTGGTAGAGGAAGCTTCGTGGCCCTCTTGGCGAAAGCTATTAAATAGATAGCCGCAATGGTTATTGAGATCAAGAGAACGATGGTACTATATGGAAATGAGCAAGTGAGAAACCTCAAAGAGGGTTTGATCTCAGATCTCCACCACGGCCTTGATGAGGCCGCTGCCGGGTTCCAGCCAGCGGGGGTACTGATCGATCAGCTCCTCTAAAGGGGCACGGTGGGTGATCCAGGCGGTGACATCTATGTCACCTTCTTCCAGTGCCTGGAGGACTTGGATGAAGTCCTCTCCGGTGGCGTTACGGCTGCTCAGCACCGTGAGCTCCCGGCGGTGGAAATCGGGGTCATGGAAGGTGATGTCGCCCTGGACCAGCCCGACGAGGACGAGCTTGCCACCATGGGCGACGTAGTGGAAGGCGTTCATCATCGATGTGGCGTTGCCTGTGGCGTCGAACACGGTGGTAGGCAGATCACCGGACAGCATGGCTTTGAGGGCTTCAGCCGGGTCTTGAGTCCCATCGAGATAATGCTCGACGCCGAGCTCCCCGCGGCAGAAGTCCAGGCGCTCGCGGCTGATCTCCAGAACGATGACATTAGCTCCGGCCCGTTGGGCGAACGAGATCACGGAGAGGCCGATGGGGCCAGCGCCGATCACGAGCACGTTCTCTCCTGGCTCCAATTGCGCCCTGCGCACGGCGTGCGCGCCGATGGTGAGCATCTCGACCAGGGCGAGTTGATCCCATGAGAGCTTGGCCGACTTGTGGAGCTTTTCGATAGGAACAGTCATGTACTCCCGCATGCCACCGTCAACATGCACGCCCAGGACCTCGAGTTTGACGCAGCAGTTGGTCTTACCGCGCCGGCAGGCGATGCAGCTTCCGCAGTTTAGGTAGGGTTCCACGGCGCATCGGTCGCCGACGGCCAGCCCGCGATCGTTTGCCTCGATGGCGACGATCTCCACGCCCAGCTCGTGCCCCAGGATGCGCGGGTAATTGAAGAACGGCTGCTTGCCTCGATAGGCATGAATATCTGTCCCGCAGATGCCGATCCGGCGCACGCGCAC
>DUEN01000174.1 GCA_011176545.1 Caldilineae bacterium
TAACGGGATGATGCTCTCGCCGCTCTTTTCCGGAGGAAAGGCCTCCGTGACCTTGGCGGACGAATCGTGGGCGATCCGATGGAGCTGCTGGATCCGCCGTTCCAGGCTGGAGAAGTATCTCCCCCACCATCCTTCGGGATCTTCGCGCCAGCGTCTTTCTGTCTCGACGTCGGTGTGATACCACCAGGGCCAGGCACCCCCGCCGGGCGTACAGGTATCGCCGATGGGGAAGGCGCCGAATCGCTTGTAGAGGTCCACCGCTTTGGGACCCAGGTCGCTGCTGGGGCGGCACGTCGCCCAGTACTTTGGCGCCTCCCTCTCGATCCACTCATCCAACGTAGGGAAGACGTCCTGGCCTTCATGGTAGAGGTGCGTGAGCCATACGAAGTGGTTGACCCCCGGGATCTGGAAGTGAAGGCGATCCTTATCGAGTCCCAGAACCTCCGCGATGTGATAGACGCCGGAGAAGCCGTGGCACAGTCCCACGATCTTCGCTTCCCTGTACTTCCGGCCCAGATAGGTGATCCCCGCCAGCACGGGGTTGGCGATCTGGATATACCAGGCCTCCGGACAGATCTCCAGGATATCGCGGATGATGGCATCGAAGAGCCTGAACTGGTAGAAGTTGATCCAGAAGGCCTCATCGTGCATGATGTGGTAGCTGCCGCCGAACCTGTAGCCGTACCTACGCGCGATCGCCCATCCCTCTTGGAGCCTGCGATGGCCGGCGACGAGGGCCGTGTTGATGACGAAGTCGGCGCCGCGAAGAGCCTCTCGCCGATCGGTGGTCTTCTCGATCTGAAGCCTCACGCCCATCTCGTCCGCGTATCTCCGGCATAGCGCGTAAGCCGCGTCGAGCCTCTCCTGGTCGATGTCCATAAGGCTGATCGTGCTATGCTCCAGACTGGGCGTGAGGCAGATGTCTCGGATGAGCTTCAGGGAGAAGGCCGCGCTCCCCGCTCCCATGATGCTGATCTTGATGTCCATCGGTTCCCCTCTGTAAGCATCACACGAGAGCTATCTGCCCACGGATACCGGATGTTTGGGGGCGCGGCCCTCGAGGACCGCCAGCACGTCAGTGACGGCGCCCATCGCCATGCGGAGGAGCGCCTCATCCGTGTGGGCCGACATATGCGGGGTCACGACGACGTTGTCGAGCTGGAGGAGCGGGCTGTCAGGCGGTAGCGGCTCGGGATCGAACACGTCCAGGCCAGCGCCGGCGATCCAGCCCTCCTGCAAGGCCCGGATCAACGCCGCCTGATCGACTACGGGCCCGCGGGCGGCGTTGATCAGAAACGCCGTGGGTTTCATCTTCCGCAGGGCGCTCTCGCCAATCAAGCCGCGCGTCTCCGGCGACAGCGGCACATGCACCGACACAAAGTCCGCCGTCTCCAGGAGCTCATCCAGGGACACCCGTCGCGCGTCCAGCTTGGCCGCCATCTCCGGATACTCGACGACGTCGTAATACAGCACAGGCATGGCCAGCGCGGTATGACCAAGGGTCGCCACGCGCTGCCCAATGCGCCCGAAGCCGACGATCCCCAACGTCTTGCCGTGCAGCTCATGCCCGGTGAGCCGATAGCGCGCTTCCCAGTCCCCCGCCCGCAGTGCCTTATCGGCCTGAAGGATGCGCTTGGCTAGGACGATCATCATCCCCAGGCAATGCTCGGCCACCGACTCGGTGTTCGCGTCGGGGGTGTTCACCACCACGATGCCGAGCTCAGCGGCCGCCTGGCAGTCGATGTGATCGAGACCTACGCCGTGCCGTCCGATCACCTTGAGCCGGGGCGCTGCCTCCATGAGACGACGGCTCACCCGTCCCCGGGCGCGGACGATGATCCCGTCTACGTCGGCCACGGCTTGGATCAGATCATCCTCGTCTAGGCTATCCGCCATCCGCACTTCAGCTCGCTCGCGTAAGTAGGCGAGTGCCTTCTCGTGGATCGGTTCATACAACAGCACGACCGGCTTGCTCACGGGCACCTCCCTGACGTCTCTTCTTATCGGCCAAACTCCAAACTCAGCCGCCCGCTGGAGCGCTCGCAAAAACGGGTCGGCTGCAATTAGATCTTAGCTCGTCGCGCAAGGTACGCCTATGATGCGGACATGGGCTCCGCCACAAAGAGGGGAAGCTCTCCCTAAATTTCGAGGTTGGATATGTTTGACCGATCCCTCTCGTCGGTTTATGATGGAGTTCGATCCGAGAGGAAGGTGAGGGGGTCGGCCTGTGGGCTGGTTCGTCTCGCTCTTTCATTTCGGGCCCAAATGTTGCTTACGACGGCCCAAAATGTATCCAGTGTGTTGCTATCGTCCACAACACGATGTCACGGAGAGCAATCCGGCCAGCCGACGTAGGTCTGGGCCAGTCGGACTTCACAAATTGGGAGATTGGTCCGGATGTCGATCCAGCAGCAGTTGTCAGGCCGTGGGGTATGTTTACGGACGACCCCCATCTCTTCGTCGCGGATACTGTGCACCCCCACATCCTGATTTGGAACATCCTGCCTACGGAGAACAGTACCTCTGCCGACTTTGTGTTAGGCCAACCGGACTTTGCCTCGCGTGTGCCCTACGCCACTCGGGACGACCTCTTCATGCCCACGGATGTCTGTTTCGACGGCGTTACCTTTGGGTTTCCGGGAACAAGTTCAGCGCCCGCGGGGTGGACTTTTCCGTGAAACCCGTACCCTGATCCGAGGGAAGAGGGGGAGTGTGAGGGATGAGAGAGAAGGCAACAACGTTAACGGGAATACTCTTCTTACTCTTTGCGTGCTTTCTGCTATCTCGCGCCCTTCCTCGCCAGGTAGGCAGAACTTCTGATCAGACGAGGGTGACGACACTTCCTCCTCCTACTCCTTCCCCTTCACTCCGAGCTCCCGCGAACGCCACAAGCACGAGGACCACCTGGCCCCATCTAGAAACGCGTCATGGTCATCCCGTGCTCATTGTCAACGGACGGCCCTTCTTCATCCTCGCCGTGGACGACCCCGTGGGCTTCTCCCTTGGCACCACCGATCCCAACCCTCGCTGGCCCCAGGACTACGAACGGTACTTCCAGGAAGCGGCCCGCCTGGGCTTCAACACGGTGTCCCCCGACCTGGTTTGGCGACAATTCGAATCCCTGGGCGAGGACGGCCGACCGGTGTGGGACTTCTCCCTGCTCGCACAAATCAAAGCGCTGGCCGAGGCGTATGGCCTGAAGGTCATCATCCAGTGGACAGGGAGCAACTGGGCCGGGCTCAGCAACACCGTCCCTCAGTACATCGCCGAGAACGTCGATGACACCTACCAGAAGGTGCTGCGCCCTGATGGTTCCGTAGCGGAAGATCCCAAGCTCCCCGGCGGCGTTTATGCCTGGACGTGGGAGAACATCACGCGCAAGGAGGCGACGGCTCTGGCGAAGCTGGCGGAGTGGATCCGGGACAACGATCCCGAGCAGACCATCATCATGGTCGCCATCAACATCGAGTTCGGCATCCACCCCAATCTGGGCACCGACCGCAGCTACGATGCCCTCTCCAGCCGGCTTTACGACGAAGGAGGCTATACCGATCCCGAGCGGTTCAACCAGGACACGGCCCAGGCCTACTTCCAGGCCCTGACCGCTGCCTTCCACCGGGTGCTGCCCGGTTTTCCCCTGGCCACGGCGGCGTGGCCGGGCAACCACGGCAACCCCTATGATTATCTGGCCGAGTGGCTGGACCGCGTGCCCGACCTGAGCCTTATCGGCCCGGACCTCTACGGCGCACGGCTGGACGAGGTGGACCGTTATGTGGTGGGTCGTAACGCGGTCTACGTGCTCAACCAGGGGGTGAACCAGTATGCGGGGATGGGCGGCGGATACATCTACTGCGACTGGCCCTGGCGCATCGTCTTCCCCCTGGCCGACGCGCCCTACAACGCGCTGGGCATCGGCCTCTACCGGCTGGTGGGCGATTCCCCCTGGGGGCCGACCACGCCCCTCTTTTGGGGCCTGCTGTACACCGGCACGGGGCTGCGTTCCCCCTGGTTCCGGGACGTGGACGAGCCCTGGGAGTGGTTCCCCTGGGCCTACTACGCGCGCAACAGCTTCGTCGGCCTGCGCGCGGCCGCCTCTCGCATCCCGGAGTACCAGGGCACGCCGCGGCTGGCCGCGTTCCTGGCCGAGGACTTCCCCGAGGGCACGGGAACCCTGGACCTGGACGGGGTCACGGTACGGGTCGAAATGTCCACACCCGCCGACTGCGATGACAACTTCTTCACCTATCGGCCCGGCTCCCGCGGGCTGGTGATCCGCACCGGGGAGCGGGATTTCACCCTGGTGGGGGTGGACTACACGGCGACCATCGAGGCCGATACACGCGCTTGGAATTTACGGGTGGAACGAGGGTATTGGGATGGGAACGTCTGGAAGAAGACAGGCGATCCTTTGCCCGACACCGTGGCATTGGACCCGGCCACGGGCTACGTGGCGGTGACCCTCTCCCCCGATGACCAGAGCTCTCAAGATAGCTCACAGCTCCAGTACGTCGTGCGGGTCTACGACGCCGGCCTGACCGGGGGCGGGTCGATCTTCCTCCCGCTGATCATGGAAGGACGAGAACGGTTTGAAGGGGAGATCAACCCCGTTTGGGTTGAGACCTGGGGAGGCCCCGGCAATGAGAGGGCCTGGGATGTCGTGGTACACCA
>DUEN01000175.1 GCA_011176545.1 Caldilineae bacterium
CCTTCCAGGGCATAATCTAGATGCATGGCGACCTCCAGGAGCCATGTCGGGATGGGTGCGCGGTGGGTGAGGCGTAAGGGGCAACGCCTATCGCGCACTTTTCTTAACATTCCACCCGTGAGGTCTCTATTTTGTCGATGGGGTGTTCTGAGGGGCAAGCAAGGGGGCTTCGGAGCAATTAAAAACCCCACGGATAGCCGATTTACACCGTCCGTGGGATTTCCAGTAAGGTCGAACGATAATCTGGTGGGCGAGAAGGGTCTCGAACCCCTGACCTCACGGATGTGAACCGTGCGCTCTGACCAACTGAGCTACTCGCCCGAAGCAAGGGAAATTATAGCATCGCTCACCCAAACGTGCAAGTTTGGACTCCAATCGGCCGCGAGAGCACTCCTCCTGCGGAGGTGAGCGTTGTCTAGATACACTGGCAACGAGGCACTTTCCTTCCTGTTGGTCCTCGTCTGCGCCATCATCGGGGCATTCATCGGGCTCCATCTTGTGAGCTGGCCTTCCCTCTCGCAGGCGACGCCCCTCAACCCCGATGATGGTCTCCAATTGGTGAACGCGTTGCTGGCACAGATTGTGCCGCCGACGCCCTCGTCAGGGAAGATATCCGCTATCCGCGTTCCCACCCGTCGGCCGACCGCGACGATTACCCCTTCCTTGGTCATCCCAACGCCTGTGCCCCCTACGCCAACGCCAATCTCCTCATTCACCCCAGGAACAAGCCCGCGTCCCACCGGTACCCCGCGCCCTACGCCAACCCCCGCGCCGCCTACCCCCACCCCGGCGCCAGCCAGCCCTACCCCGGAGAGGAGCTATACCTTCATGCCCATGGGCCCCGTGCGCCACACGGAGGGGGGATGCCCGGGGCCCTCTATACGCGGGACGGTCTACGATCAGGCTGGCAATCCGCTGCCCGGCGTTCGCCTGTGGATGTATGACCAGTGGGCGAATGAAGCGTTCGCCGAGTCGAAGTCAGGAGCGATCGACTTCGGTCAATACGATTTCCCCATCTTTCACAACGGCCCCGTGATGTTTTATGTCACTATACTGGGGCCAGATGGGTCGCCCATCAGCCCCACCGTGGAGGTGCCTCATCGCCAGGGGCCATACCCGGCGGCCAACTGCCATTGGCTCGACTGGAAGCGCGTCCGATAGCCGGACAGTACGTTCCACCCCGACATTCGCCCCAGCCGTCACGGCGCATACTTACATCGGGGGCGTCCCTGGATCTCGTTGAGATACAAGCATAACTTCATATACGCGGGGCGCCAGTGGATATCCGGGTACGCCGGCCCGATGATCGACCACCAGTACTGCTCATCCTCCTCGGTCCAGTTCACATCCGGCATGAAGATCAGGCTCATCAAGCCAATCCATGGCTGCCAGTGCTCGCGAGCCCATTGATAGGCTCGCACGAGGTAGTCCGCCTTTTGCTCCTCGCTCACCGCGTGCCATGCATATTCGGGATGGATGGGATCGCTGGTCCACCCGAACTCCAGGATGACCACCCGGCGGTCCGTGTCGCCATAGCGCTCCATGATGCGCCGGATATCCTCCACGTGCCGGAAGGCAAAGAAGCGCTCTCCACCATACAACGGCTTATTAGCCGCCGCCTCCGCCGGATCCAGCTCCGGGGGCGCTTTGTAGCCAGCCGCGTGGACCCCCAGCATATCGAAATAGCCGTCGCCGCTGCCACCGATGGCCTGATAGAGCTCCTCGTAGAATCGCTCATCCGGCATGGCGATCTCGTTATCCGTCCCTGTCGGGGCCATCCCCGCCGTGATGACGATGGCGTCAGGATCCGCTCGCTTGATGGCGGCATACGCCTTCTGCAGCATGATGGCGTACTCGGCTGGATTGGGGCGCTTCCCCCCCCACTCACGCGCCAGATTGGGCTCGTTCCATATCTGGTACGCGTGGATACGGCCACGATAGCGACTAGCCAGCGCGAACAGGAAATCGGCGAACGCGTCCGCGTTTTGCGGCGGCGGCCCCGCCCAGATCTCCTCTCCAGGATCCAGGCTGACTCGCGCTAACAGCTTGAGCCCCGCGTCATTCACCTGCTGCACGACCCGATCCGCGTGCTCCCAGTTGAACAACCCCGGCCCAGCCCCCTCAATCAACTTCCAATCAAAGGTTTGTTTAACCCAATTGAAGCCGGCGTCCTTCAGAAGCTGCAGATCGCGATCGGCCACCTCCGGACGCCACCACAGGAAAGCCTGCGCCCCATAGTCCGGCGAGAGCATGGTGACGGGCCCACTGGTGACACGTTCAGAGGCGGGGGCCGGCGTCGGCGTATCCGTGGGCGACACAGGCGTGTCCGTCGGCGTGGGTACGCTCTCCGTGGGCGTCGGTTGCGAGGAAGGACTTGGTATGGGGGTATCCGTCGGCCGCGGCGTAGGAGTTGGACGCTCCCGTCGCGGCATCGGCGTCGGGGTCGGGGTTGGCTCCGGCTTACGGCGAGAGCATCCCCCCACGGTGAGCAGGGATAACACCAGAAAGGCCAGAAGACACACATAAAGGCTGCGTTTGAAAGCGCTCATCACTCCCTCTCAGCATACGTGAGGCACCGCCATGATGGCGGTGCCTCGATCTATCGCGTCGTTCGGGGGATCATCAAAGTTATTTAGGCATCGATGCCAAAGCGTTGTAGACGGGCAACGGATTCCCGCTGGGATCTACGATACCCCACTGGGCCAGCTCCGTGCCGTTATTCGTCATGCGGAAGTTGAGGTTCCACAGGAAGGCCGTGCCCACGAAGCCCCAGTTCTTCATCATCTGATAAGCCCGGACGGTCCACTGGGCCTGCTCTTCGAAGGTGTTATCATCCGCGTATTTATAGCGCGGGTCAAAGGCACCGCCAGCGGCCCAGCCGAACTCCGTAGGCCAGATGCGCTTATTCGCATCGCCATACTTGATCATGATGTTACGGTATCCCTCCATCGTAGAGCGGAAGCTCCAGGAGTGATGGGGGGCGTCGCATGGACCGCGGAACGTCGAACCTTGTTGCGTGATGAAATCGCAGGCCTGCTCCCATGGGATATCCGGGGCCACATTATACCCGCTGGGATGGGCTCCGATGGCATCGGAGACGTTCTTCAACCCGGCCTGGTACATCTTCTCCAGGTAGATGAAATCATCCATGGCCACAGGCGGAGGCGCCCCCGTGGGCGTCAGCGCGCCGCTGACGACGATGGTCTGAGGGCAAGCCGCCTTGATGGCACGATACGCCGCCGCCAGCAGTTGGACGTACCGAGCCGGATCGAGAGGCTCGCGACCCCATTCGTAGTCCAGGTTCTGCTCGTTCCATACCTCGATGGCGTTGATCTTGCCACAGTAACGCCCGGCCAGTTGGCCCACGAAGTTCGCGTAGGTATTCGGATCGGCCGGCGGCCCCTCGACGCTCAGGTCCGTGTTGGGTGGCCGCGCCCACGCGGGAGCCTTGACGACGGAGGCCAGGACTTTGAGTCCACCGCCGTGGAACGTGTTCACGATGTTATCCAGGGTGCCCCAGCTGATGGCGCCGGGTGATCCTTCGACGTCCTTCCATGGCAGCTGGAACTTGACCCAGTTAAAGCCCATGCCTCGCGTCGCGTTGACGACGAAGTTCAGGTCAGCGCCGCCCCATACCTGAGCCTGAACGCCGTAATCGAACTTCCCGGCTGCCGCTGGGATCGGGCCACCCGCGGCCGCGGGCGGCCGCTCCGGCGGCTTCGGGATATCCTTGGCGACCGGGATGCCGGTCGTATCGCCGAGGACCTCGACGAGATCCGCGCGAACCCATCCCGTCTTATCTCCGATGCAGCACAACTGCCACCAGGTGCCCTCGGGGTTCTTGCCGATGATCTCGTAAGTCTCGCCCGGCTTGGCGGTCTTGATGCGGTTATAGACGGTTCCCGGCCCCTCCCGAATGTTGATACGGCCATCGAACCGGGCCAGCGGCACCGGTGGCGGCGTGGGCGTCGGGGTGGCGACCGGCGTCGGCGTGGGTGTAGGTGTATACGTCGCCACGGCGAATGAGGCCTCTCCCTGAGTTAGCACAGGGCGACCTCCATCCACGATAGCCGCTGCCACCTGGATGGTTTCTCCAGGTCGGTCTGGCACGGGGATCGTGAACCGGGATTCGCTCAACGGACGTTGATCACCGATCAATTCCGCTCCGGACGGGCTGCTCATCCGCCAGGCCAGCGCTAACTGGCTAGGGCGCTCGTTCAGCTCGCCGGCCTGATATTCGCGCGCGACCTGCCAGATGGCCGGATCGAAATCACTGGCCAAAAGGTGTTGCAACACGACGCCGCCGATGTTATATCGGCTGATGATCTTCAGCTTATGGCTGAGGCTAGCCGCGTTCTCCAGCCAAATGATGCGCGGGTAGCCCTGGAGGTCGATGTACTGGTACGTCTGCATCCCACTAGCCTCATCCACCGTGAGGGCGCTCGGCTGACGCTCCCGGCGCAACTCGACCTCCACCGGCTGACCTGGTTCGGCCACCGGCTTCTGTACGACGACCTCGCCCACCAGCGGCGCGAGCGCCTCGCTGTATGACTTGAGCAGCAGGTAGCGTCCCGCCTGCTCCACGCTCCGCGCTGGCAGCACCAGATGAACCTTGCTCCGCTCGATCTCCCCGGTGGCCCATTCTAACAGCGCCTCCGCCTGACCGCCAGGTTGCCATGCCCTGGGATCGACGGGGGCGGGGATCAACATGGCGTCCGCGTAACGGCCCAGCGTACGCCAGTCATAGCCTCTCGTGTCCCAACGATCGGCCGCGATCTGAACGGGTGGCTCTACTCGCACGGATAGGGTCTTGCCCTGCGCGTGGAGGCGATCGGCCAGTTCCTTGATGAACCGATTATATTCCACGCTCAGGTTGGGATCGAGCCCGCGGTAATCGATATCCACCCCGGGCCACAGGTTGGCCACCGCCAACTCCTCGATGACGGTGATCTGCGTGAGCTGCATCTCCTCGCTGATCAACAGGTTATCGAACAGGTCCGTGCGGACGACGCCGTCCTCGCCCCAGTCGCGCAGCGTAGGGACCACGGTATAAGTGCCATTAGGGTCCGGCTTGGGCAAGGCCGTGGGGTCTCCATCGAAGCCACCATCGCCGCGCAGGTAAAGCCCCGCCGCATAGACGGTCGAGATGGCATCGATCGCCGCCGGCGGGATCACGCCTCCCTCGTTGAGATCGACGGCCACGGCGGCCGGTTGTGGCCCGGCCTGCATCACCATGAAGGACTCAGGGATATATCCCAGCCGCGCCTCGATAACCTCATCCTCGCGGATGAGCTGGCTGGGTATGAAGACCCACTCCGTCCCATTCCACTCGTACAGGTCCAGCGTCTCCCAGGGTTCCGCATCGTTGGGGATGGGCACAGTGATGATGGCACCGCGCGGTCGTTCCCCGCGGATCTGGATTTGATAGAAGGGGCTTTTGGGCACTAGATGGATGGGGATCGCCTCCGCGGCCGCACGCAGATCGGCTCCTGCGTCACCGGCCAAGAAGTCGATGCGAGGCACGGAGACGATGCGAGCATACGTACGCCCTTCCGTCAAGACCTCCGGGGGGAAGGTCACTTGCGTCCCATCCGGATCCAACACAGCACCCAGCTCGGGGGTAATTCGGGTATATCCGCTGTTGAGTACCCGATCATACAGGGAGATGGGGGGGAGCAGTAAGGCCATGATGACCAGGAGGGGCAGGATGACGAAATGGACCAAACGAGTCCCTGGGCCCTCCAGAAGTTGCGTCAGCGTATGAAGAAAAGGCGTCTTCGCTCGTTCCATTGGAGAATCACCTCTAGAGACGACGTGGTTGGATCCTCGGCCGATACGACACCTCAAAGATCAAGGGGTGTTCGCGTGAGAGAATCGTTCCTTCGGGTGGCCGGATAACGGGCTATTGGATCTTCCTCCGCTCGGGCCGGAATACACAAGACCGACCAGGCCGCATAGGAAAGCCGACCGCGGTCAGGAAGGGAAAGAAATGTCGACGCGAGGGGCCGCGTCGGCCGCTGCGGATATGGTAAAAGGAAAGGGCCGGAGCGAGGATCTAACATGTCCGGCTTCCTGTTAGATGTCCTGACATCCCCTGTGGTGCCATCACGGGCGCCATTCTAGCATAGAGGACATCATTTGGCAAACAATATATTAAAGTGGCGATCCCTTGGAGCCAGAGCCAGGGTGTGCTATAATTCGGTGTGATATTTTATGGAGAGTTCCATTACTATGATCGTCCAGCCGTCACTTCTGGAAAAAGGGGAAATATCGCCACAGAAGGTCCTCCTTGTAGATGATGAGCCGGATACACTGGATCTCGTACGCCGATTTCTGGTAAGCGATGGCTTTCAGGTCATTGAGGCCGCTGACGGAGAGGAGGCGCTCAAGCTCTATGAACAAGAGCATCCTGACTTGATCCTGTTAGACATTATCCTCCCCCGCGTCGATGGTATTCGCGTCCTCAAGCGCATTCGGGAACGGGATAGCGTGACGGGTATCATCATGGTCAGCGCCCTCAGCTCCGAGCGTCTGACCATCGAGTGCATGCAGGCGGGCGCGGACGATTACGTAAGCAAGCCGTTTCCCCTCAAGGAGATCCGTGGCCGCATCAAACAGGTACTCGAGAAGACGCAGCTTCGCCGCCGTAACGCGGAGCTGCAGAGGCAACTGGAGGAGCTCAACGCGAAGATACGCGTGCTCGTTGAGCATTATGTGCCTCATCAGGTGACTGAGAGGCTGTTGAGAGAGCCTGGGTTCCCCAGCCTGGGAGGTACGCGGCAGGAGGTCACCGTCCTGTTCGCGGACCTGCGCAACTTTTCACCCCTGGCCGAATCGCTTCCCCCAGATCGATTGATCCACGTCTTAAATGCTTATCTCTCGGCCATAGCGGACGCTGCCCTGGCTCATGACGGCACATTAGACAAATTCATGGGCGATGGCGCGATGATCCTCTTTAATGCCCCCACGCCACAGCCCGATCATGTAGCCCGAGCCGTGCGCGCCGCTCTGGCGATCAAAAAGGCGGTGGAGGAGCTCTCGGTGTTGCCTCAAGAGTGGCGACTCTCCTTGGGCATCGGCATCCACACAGGGGACGCGGTGGTCGGTAACATCGGCAGCAAGGAGTTCATGAACTATACCGCGGTAGGTGATACGGTCGTCCTGGCCAGGAGGCTGCAAGAGATAGCAAGCGTGGGACAGATCCTGGTAAGCGAGAAGGTCTACCGCCAGGTCCGTGATATGGTCATCGCTGAGGACATCGGCATGGTCGCGGTGAAGGGACGGGCGGAGCCGGTACGCGCTTACAACATCCTGCGGCTGAAGCCAAAGGAGATCTCATAGCCTCGCGGTTTTTGTCCTTCGTCATGCATAGGGAAGGAGCTCGATGATGAGGAGAGGGAAAGGGTCGGTGATGAAAATACGGCGATGGATCCTATGTACGCTGGCGGTGTTCGGCCTCCTGTGGGGTGGCGCCTCCTCTAGCCTGGCGCAGACCCCCACCCCGGAGGAGGTGAACGCGATCGCCAGAGAGTTGTGGTGTCCCTTATGTGCGGGGGTTCGCCTGGACGTGTGCGAATTGAAGGCTTGCATACAGATGCGGGAAGTCATCGCGATGAAACTGAGCGAGGGGGCCACGCCTGAGGAGATCAAGGCCTATTTCGTCGAACAGTACGGCCCACAGGTGTTAGGGGAGCCCCCTCGAGAGGGATTCTCCCTGCTGGCGTGGGTGTTGCCCTTCATCGCCCTGGCCGGAGGGGCCGGTTGGCTGATCTATCAGGGCCGTCGCTGGTCCGCTCAGGCTCGCGCCATGCGGGCCAGGGTTGTCAGGCAGGAAGGCGATATCGCTCAGGATGTCTATGCCAGGAAGCTGGAAGAGGAGTTGAGACGCCTTGACTGAGACACGGTTGCACGAAGGGCTCCAGACCGAGGATCAGCAGCGATCTGGCCTGAGCATAGGCTGGCTCATCGTGTTGGTGCTCTCCTTGCTGTTCTTCCTGGCCGTGTTGGGATATGGACAGATACGAAAGGGGATCAGCCAGCCGAAGAGCGGCCCGGCCCCTGATTTTACGCTCACCCTGTTCGACGGGGGACAGATCACCCTGTCCGAGCTGCGCGGCCGCCCCGTTATCTTGAACTTCTGGGCCAGCTGGTGTGATCCGTGCAAAGACGAGGCGCCTTTACTGGAGGCCGCGTGGCGCCGTTATAAAGATCAGGGTCTAATGATCATCGGCGTGGATTACCTGGACCAGGAGCCCCAGGCGCGGGCATACTTGGAGGAGTTCCAGATCACCTATCCCAACGGTCCTGATCTGGGGAGCAAGATCGCCCGCAAGTATTTCATCCGTGGTGTGCCGGAGACCTTCTTCATCGACCCAAACGGAGAGATCCGCAGCTTCAAGGAGGGGCCGTTCGTTACCATGGAAGAGCTGGAGGCCAGGATCAGAGAGATCATGCCCCAGGAGTGAGGAGGGTCCTGGTTTACCGAATTCTTTTGGACTCCAGAAGCTTTATCTTTGCGATACGGAGGGGGGATGGTTCCGGACATAGGGTATACGGCATTGATAGTGGCTTTCGTGATCTCCCTATTTGGGGTTATCGTTTCTATTATTGGGGCTCGTCGGCACATGCCTGAACTCGTAGCCAGTGGGCGAAACGCGATCTTCGTGGTCGGCGGGTTGATTGGCATCGCATCCCTGGCGCTGTGGTATGCGATCCTGACGGGGGATTTCTCGATCGAGTACGTGGCCGCTCACACGGAGCGCGATCTGCCGTTGTTTTACAAGTTCTCCAGCTTCTGGGGGGGACAGGCCGGTTCGCTGCTGTTCTGGGCTCTGATCCTCAGCATCTATTCCGTCGCGGCCGCGCTGAGTTTTCGCGGCCGGCACCAGCAGATGATGCCTTACGTCCACGCGACACTGCTGTTGATCAGCTTCTTTTTCATATCCCTGTTGCTGTTCTCCTCGAATCCCTTCAAACGTCTCCCCTTCACCCCGCCTGATGGCTCCGGGCTGAACCCGTTGCTACAGAATTATTGGATGGTCGCACACCCCGTGGGGCTCTATCTGGGCTACGTGGGCTTCGCCGTTCCCTTCTCCTTTGCCGTGGCGGCTTTGATGACGAAGCAGTTGGGGAACACATGGGTGCGGACGATTCGCCGGTGGACGCTCATTCCATGGCTCTTCCTCTCCGTGGGGATTCTGATGGGATCGCAATGGGCTTATGCGGAGCTGGGCTGGGGCGGGTATTGGGCCTGGGATCCCGTGGAGAACGCTTCTTTCCTGCCGTGGCTGACCGCCACCGCGTTCCTGCACTCGATCATGATCCAGGAACGCCGCGGGATGCTGAAAGTGTGGAACATGGTCTTGATCCTGCTCACGTTCGAGTTGACCCTGGTGGGCACGTTCATCACCCGGAGCGGGATCATCGAGTCCGTGCACGCCTTCGCCCTGTCCAACATCGGCCCGATGTTCCTGGCCTTCATCACCCTGACGACGCTGGGCTTTTTGGCCCTGATGTGGGATCGATTGCCGCTCCTGAGGGGCGAGAACGAGCTGGACGGCCTGCTCTCGCGAGAGGCGGGATTTCTCCTGAACAACCTCCTCTTCGTCGGGATCATGTTCGCCACCCTGTTGGGGACTCTATTCCCCATCATCACGGAGGCCGTCAGTAGCACGAAGATCTCCGTGAGCGCGCCTTTCTTTAACAAAGTCAATGGCCCAATTTTCCTGGGGTTGCTCGTCCTAATGGGGGTATGCCCTCTACTGGGATGGCGTATCTCCACCTGGCGGACCATTCAGCGGCAGTTCACATGGCCCGCGGTGGCCTCGCTGATCGGCGTGATCCTCCTGGCCGTCCTGGGTGCGCGCAAGCCCCTGCCTCTGGTCGGGTTCGGCGTATGCGTGTTGATCGTGTCCACGATCGTCCAGGAGTTCGTCCGCGGCGTGGCGGCCCGTCGCGGTGTGACCGGAGAGAGCTGGCTCCAGGCGGCGGGCAAGCTCATCAGCCGCAACCAACGGCGTTACGGAGGATATATCGTCCACCTGGGCGTCGTCCTGATGGCCATCGGCATCATCGGCAGCTCATTCTATCAGTCAGAGACACAGGCCAACCTCAAGGTGGGCGAGAGCATGACCATCGGGGACTATACGTTGACATATCAGGGCTTGGGACATCGAGTCGTCGCGAATCACCAGGAGATCTTCGCTAACCTAGAGATCTACCGGAACGGTCGATATGTAGGGGCCCTGCATCCTCAGAAGAACATCTACTTCAAGACGCCTGAGCAGCCGACCAGCGAGGTGGGCATTCGCGTGGGGCTGCGTGAAGATCTCTACGTCGTGCTGGCGGGTTGGGAAGCGAACGGCGAGCGAGCCTCGTTTAAGGTCTACGTGAATCCGCTCATGGTGTGGCTGTGGATCGGCGGGGCCGTATTGATCGTGGGTACTGTGATCGCCGTGTGGCCGCGCCGACGAGAGCCCGTCCCCGTCTCCACTCGCGCGGCCGCCCGGGTCGCCCCGGCGAGATAGCGAAAGCCTGAGAGACTATCGGAAGATATACCACAAAGTCACTAAGGCGCTAAGGAAAGCGTCCGAACAGTCGGCGGCGCATAAATCCCGCCGCCTGGGAGAAGGCTCCCAGGCGCCGTCATTTATGCGGCGCCGAGCCGCAAATGACCTCTTATGAGCTCACCAACATCATAAAGGGAGACCACCTGCGCTAAGAGAAAGGAAGAAGATGGTCGTTGTGATCGCCATACTCATGGCTGTGGTGGCTATGACCATCACGGCATGGCCTATCATACAAGGTAGACGAGAACGCCGGGCGGAAGGTCAAGGGGACGATATCACCCTGGATGAGCTGTTGGCACGTCGTGAGAGCCTGCTCACCGCGATTAAAGATCTAGAATTCGATCGTGCTGTGGGAAAGATCGAGGAGGAGGACTTCCAGGCGTTAAATGCACAGCTGCGGACGGAGGCGATCGAGGTATTGAAGCAGATCGACCAACGAATGGGCGTCTCACCCTCTAAGGCAGTGCCTCGTCGCAGACGCAGGAAAGCCGCTCGACGGCGTGAGCGTCCTCCCATCGACCGCGAGCTGGAAGCCCAGGTCGAGGCAGAGATCACCGCCTTGCGGCGTCGCCCTGCCACGGAAGCTCAGCGCCTTTGCTCCCAGTGCGGCGCGACATTGGATCCCGATGATCGTTTTTGTGGCCAATGTGGGGCACCCGTGGCCGTGAGCTAGGAGAAGAGATCGCCAAGGCTCTACATTAGCAAGGTAGAGAGGTAGGGGCGACTGGCTGGTCGCCCCATGTACATTAAGTTAACAGCACAGGCGAGGGCTTCCATACTAATTAGATCAGAGGCCATGGGTGGCTGCGGCCAGGTCCCGGCTTCGGGAATCGTCTAACGCGAAGCATCCGCTGGATCCGTAGGGCGAAAGCTCGAATCTCCTCTTCCGTCAACAGACGGGATAATGCCTCTCGTAATCCGCCGGGCTCTTCGAGATGTTGATGAAGCCTTTCCAGGTCGTCCAGATAACGACGAGGGACGGGTTGCTCCTGGAAGTCCCAGATGACAGTGCGCAGCTTACGTTGCACGTGGAAAGTCAGCCCGTGGTCTACTGCCCAGATACGCCCGTCCATGCCTAGCAGGCAATGTCCTCCCTTCCGGTCCGCGTTGTTCGTGATAATGTCGAATAGGGCGATGGGGAGTAAATCCTTTAGACGCTCCTCACGAAAGGTAAAGTAGTTGGCTTCCGGGTCGTTTTCGATATAGAGCTGAAGGGATCCCAGCCCATGAGGCCCCTCGCGCAGCACGGTGGGCGGGATCAGGGGCCAGCCCAGCGTCTGGCTCACCAGGTAGGAAGCCATCTCGCGCAGGCACAAAGTGCCCGTCGGGAAGTCCCACAGGGGCGCCTCGCCCCGTTGTGGCTTGTAAACGGCCAGCGCGGAGAGCGAATCGTCCCGGACCGTGACCAAAAAGGTGTAGTTTGAGCCCCAGGGAATCAACCTTTGTGGCTCGATCTCTCCCTCGCTGAGCAGCCTCATGATCCGTTCGAGGCTGACGGCCGTCCCTTGTCTCGGCTTCGATGGGCTCTCCCCGGGATATGCACCAGCTTCCACTCTCTCCATCTTCGTCCACCATCGCTTATACCATGGACGCAGCATGCCACGTTCCTACGATTTCTGGCTACGCTGCCCCTTCCATGATATGATAACACAGGCTGAGGCCTTTTCAATATTCCAAATTCCAATTGTTTAGAGGGGAAGACGTGACACAGATAGCCAAGCGGAAGCTGGTCGCGCTGACGTGTGCCGCCATGACGCAGCACGGCATCGTGCTGTTACTCATAGGCCCCATATTGCCCTCTGTGATGAAGGCTTTCCGAATTCAGGAGTCGGCGGCAGGCATGATGCTGGGTCTGGGCTCGTTAGGGTTCATGCTGGGGCCCATCGTCGCCGGGACGATCGCCGACCGGGCAGGAGCCAAGTGGATCCTTTTATTCGGCCTGATCGGTGAGGTGGTACTCCTCTCCCTGTTCGGTTTCGCTCCCGCCTTCCTATGGGCGGTCGTGATCAACATGCTGTTGCATTTCGCCGCTGCTTTCGTCGAGACAGCGGTCAACGTCATCCCGACGCTCGTCGAACGCCGGCACACAGGCTCGCTCATGAACCTGGTGCACCTCTTCTTCGGCGTGGGGGCGCTCGCCTCCCCCTTCCTGGCAGGGCTGATCCTCAAGTTCACCGATAATTGGCGGTTAGTGCTCTGGAGTGCCGCGCTTCCCACCCTGGCGCTCGCTCTGGCCACCTGGCGGTTGAGATTCCCCTCTCACAGAGAGCACATGGAGAGAGAGGGACGCTCTTCGCAGATCACGTTCCCTGCCCTGCTGCGTAATCGCGCCGTGTTGTTGGGCGCGCTGGCTCTCGGGCTATATGTGGGCGCCGAGGTGGGCCTCTCAAACTGGATCGTCCTGTACCTACAGCGACGTTTGGGGCTGGCCACGTTGGCCTCCACCTCAGGCCTGTCCGTGCTCTGGATAGGGATCATGGCAGGGCGCTATCTGAACAGCCTGTTGGCCCGATCCCGCTCCAGCCGGGAGCTCGTGCTGTGGGCGGGGGTAGGCGGCCTCGTGTCCGGCCTGGGCCTGTTGACCGCCCGCAGCCTGTGGGAGGCGTATGTCTGGCTGGGCATCATCGGGCTGTTTATGTCCGGCGTGTATCCCAACATCATGGCCGACCTCAACGGCCGCGATCCCTCGCGAACCGGCGCCGTCACCGGCATCCTCACGGTGGGCGCTGCAGCCGGGGCTATGGTATCACAGCCATTGTTGGGCGTGATCGCCGAATGGATGGGGCTCTCCGTGGCGATGGCCATGCCAGCCGTGCTGATGGGGCTTTTGACGGTGGCCTATTTGAGCGCGGCGGACGTCAAGCCCGAGGCGAGAGATGCGGGAGCGTTCTCCTCATGATCGTTGAAGCGTAAGCAGGCCACAGGGGAGCCGTAGGGAAAAGGGAACACCCGGCCGTACGATGGCCGGGTGTTTTTAATGGTACCCTCGGCAGGATTTGAACCTGCGACCTCAGCGTCCGCAGCGCTGCGCTCTATCCCCTGAGCTACGAGGGCTTATACCTTGACGTTTGGCCTTTTCTTTTTCTTGGCATGCATAGCGGAAGGCACTGCCTTCCGCTACCCTCACGACCAAACTTCAGGGACAGGCGGGGAGGAAGGGATTCGAACCCTTGGTGGAGGTTTTAGCCCCCACAACCGCTTAGCAGGCGGCCCCAATCGTCCACTCTGGCACCTCCCCAAACCGGTTATGCACTTGTCAAGGCGGAGGGAGAGGGATTCGAACCCCCGGTGAGGTTGCCCTCACAGCGGTTTTCAAGACCGCCGCCTTCGTCCACTCGGCCATCCCTCCTCACAAGGTCGGGAGCCCTCCCCCTGTGACGATGCCAGTATACACAAGAGGAGATGAAATGTCAAAGTAATCGGCCTTGCGATGATTCGCGGCCAAGGATGCCCAAAGGCGTAGGCTCATCGAGCATCCCTGGCCATAACCATAATACGAGGGAAGGGGCTCGCATCATCGAATGACTTCAACGCCCCCCATGTAGGGACGGAGGACCTCCGGGATGACGATGGAGCCGTCCTTCTGCTGGTAGTTCTCCAGTATGGCGATCATGACCCGCGGTAGGGCTAGCCCTGACCCGTTCAACGTGTGAACGAATTCCGGCCTGGCTCCTGGTTTGGGGCGATAGCGGATGTTGGCCCGCCGTGCCTGGAAGTCCATGAAGTTCGAGCAGGAACTGACCTCCAGCCATTCCTTACAGCCAGGTGCCCACATCTCTATGTCGTATTTGATCGCCGCCGTAAAGCTGAGATCCCCCGTGCACATCTGCACCACGCGGTGCGGGATCCCCAGCCGTCGGCATACCTCCTCCGCGTTGTCCACCAGTTTCTCCAGCTCCTCGTCCGAGGTGTGCGGCTCCACGAACTTCACGAGCTCGACCTTATCGAACTGGTGACCGCGCTTGATGCCGCGCACATCCCGCCCGGCCGACATCTTCTCCCGTCGCCAGCACGGCGTGTAGGCGACATGGTAGATGGGAAGGCTCCCGGGCGGCAGGATCTCGTCACGATACAGATTCGTCACGGGTACTTCGGCGGTGGGCACCCACCAGAAGTCCTCCTCCACGTCGTGATACAGGTTATCCTCGAACTTCGGCAACTGTCCCGTGCCGACCAGGCACTCTCGCTTAACCACGAAGGGCGGATAGACCTCTGTATAGCCATGCTCCTGGACGTGTAGGTCGATCATCCACGTGATAAGGGCGCGTTGCAGGCGGGCGCCCAGCCCCTTGAGCACATAAAACCGGCTCCCCGCGATCTTGATCCCGCGGTCGAAGTCGATGATGTCCAGGGCAGGGCCCAGCTCCCAGTGGGGCAACGGCTCGAAGTCGAACTCCCTTGGCTCCCCCTCGGTGCGGATGACGACGTTCTCACTCTCATCCTTGCCGACGGGCACCTTAGGATGAGGCAGGTTGGGGATCTGGAGCATGACCTCGTACAGCTCTTTCTCTACCTCTCGCAGGCGGGCATCCAGCTCATCGATACGCTTGCTGATCTCGCTCATCTCCGCCTTAAGCGCTTCCGCCTCTTCCCTCTTACCCTCTCGCATCAACCGGCCGATCTGCTTGCTGCCCGCGTTGCGACGAGCCCGCAACTCCTCCACCTCCGTCAAAATCGATCGGCGCGCCTCGTCCAGCTCCAACACACGATCAATGGGCGCATCCTCCGCCCCTAGCTTACGCATGGCGTCCTTCACCATGTCCGTCTGCTCGCGAATGATGCGGATATCGAGCATGGCGAAAACCTCCTCTCGCGATGACGTGTATGAAAAACGCCTCCCATCCAACCAGGACGAGAGGCGCTCCCGTGGTGCCACCTGGATTCGCCCCGCGCTCACGCAACGGGGCCTCGGCGGGTCCCATGGACCCCATCCGATAACGGGGATGAACCGGCCCGCCATACTAGGCCATCAGCCGTTCCGGCGAGCAACTCAGGAGGGGATTCGGCCGCCCGTGCTGCCGCCTCGCACCGGCCGGCGGCTCTCTGCAAGCACCGCGACGACCTACTAGTCTCCGTCGCCGTCTTTAGGATCTAGAGATGATCTCAACGCTGAGTATAACATGACGTCAAGGCGTCGTCAATCCGAGATCACGCGGTGATGGCCTATATCTCACCGCAGAGTCGCAGAGGACGCAAAGGAGAGAGGGATACACTCATATTGGAATGGACAACACGCGCTTCTTTATGAAGGAAAGGCGCGTTTTGTAAGGGCGCACGGCCGTGCGCCCTATGCGCATCAAGTTAAGCGAAGTGGTACGTTCTGTGACCCAAACAGCCTGACGTCACATTGTGCCCTACCCCCCTGTAGTCCCCCCTCCCCAATCCGCTTCGCTGGGGAGGGGGGACCGGAGATTGGTTTGTGGTGGCGGCGCAG
>DUEN01000176.1 GCA_011176545.1 Caldilineae bacterium
TTCCCTGGTCCCCCCTCCCCAGCGAAGTGGGTTGGGGAGGGGGACTGCAGAGGGGTGGGGCAGGATGTTACGTCGGGTTGCTTGCGTCGCAGAACGCGCCACTTCGCTTAACTTGACGCGTATGGGGCAGCTCATGGATCGCCCTTATCCAAAGTTGGCCCGCCCCGACAACGCCAAAGGGGCGGGCCAACCTCGCTGACTCCATCATCCGTGTGTCGTCATTCACGTCATTCCGATAGGGCCTGGATGATCTCCTGGCAGAACTCTGGCAGGTCATCAGGGACCCGGCCGGTGATGATGTTGCCGTCGCGCACCGCAGGGACATCCACCCACTCGGCCCCGGCGTTGATCAGATCATCCCGCACAGCGACGAAGCCGGTTACTCGCTTCCCCTTGGCGAGCCCGGTGGAGGCCAACATCCAGGGACCATGGCAGATCGAAGCGATGATCTTGCCCCGTTCGTTGCATTCGCGTACCAGCTTTAAGGTGGGCTCGTGGCGACGCAGCGCATCGGGAGAGAATCCACCGGGGAAGAGTAGACAGTCGATCTCGTCAGCGCTCACCTCGTCGATCTCTTTGATGGTATATCGCCTGCCTACTGACATAACGGGGATGGGTACGGTATGGCCGAAACGGCCCGTGACGGGCTTATCCTCCAGGGCTGGCCGGGGATGCAGGCCCATCTTCACCGGCACGACGATGATCTCCGCCCCTTCCTCACTCAACCGCAGGATAGGATACAGCAGTTCGATGTCCTCAAACTCATTGGCCACAATGATGACCACTTTCTTCCCTGATAACTTCTTTGCCATGGGCCTTCCTCCTCGTAACTCTCAGGGTGCGAGGGTATCTTAACCCAGGATCACCATCGAGGCAACCTCGCCATCTCCGTGATCAACGAAATTGGGGTAGCCACTCCTGCTGGGCTTCGAACATCTCATCGACCATGGCGCGAATCTGCGGCAGCGTGCACACGGCTGCGGTCAGAGGATCCAACATCACCGCATGAACGATGGCCTCGCGGTCGCCGGTCAGGGCGCCCTGCACCGCCAGCTCCTGCACGTTGATCATGCAGCGGTTCAACGCGGCCAGCTGCGCGGGCAGATCACCCACGTGACACGGGCGGATGCCGTTGCCGTCCACCAGGCATGGCACCTCCACGCAGCATCCCTCCGGCAGGTTCGTGATGAGCCCCGTGTTGGGCACGTTGCCGTGGATCACCGTCGGCTGATTGGTCACCATGGCCTCGATGATGTACGAGCCATACTCGTGGGTGCGTTCCGTGGGCAGCGGGCGCTTCCCCGCGATCTGCTCTTTGACCTCGTCCAAGTAGGTGCCCAGCCGGGACACGCAATGGTCATAATAGCCGCCCGTGCGGCCCCACCGGAACCAATGATCGGCCTCCGACTTGAAGCGCGGCGAGAGCTCTTCGTTGATCATCTTCTCGCTCTTGCGGAAGTAGGGCACGTACTCTGAGGCGTGACCGCTGGACTCGGTGACGAAGTAGCCGAACTGCTGCATCAGCTCGATGCGCACCGGCTCCTCGCCCTGTCGCTCTGGATCCTCGGCGGCCTTGCGGATCAGCGGATAGGCATCCTCTCCCCGCCATTTGAACTCCAGCACCCACGCTTGATGGTTGATGCCGGCCACCTTGTAGGTCACCTCCTCGTACGGCGCGCCGATCCAGCGGGCCAGCATCTCCGTGGTGCCCTGGACGCTGTGGCAGAGCCCCACATGAGGGCGACCGCTTCCCTCAGCGAAGGCCCAGCAGTTGATGGACATGGGATTGGAGTAGTTGATGAGCAGCGCTTCCGGCCGGCACAGCTCGTCCATTTCGCGGGCGATGTCGAGTAAAATGGGGATGGTGCGCAGGCCGCGGAAGACGCCGCCCGGCCCCAACGTGTCCCCCACACACTGCCCCACGCCGTACTTCTTCGGGATCTCGATGTCCAGCTTGTAGGCTTCAAGCCCGCCCACCTGGATGGTGATGATGACGAAATCAGCTCCCCGGATGGCCTCCCGGCGATCCAGAGTAGCCTCCACCCGGGCGGGCAGCCTGCGCTCGTCGATCATCCGCTGTACCAGGTCCCGGGCCAACTCCAGCCGCACGGGATCGATGTCCATCAAGCTGATGACGCTGTCCTGCAGCGCGGGAACCAGCAGGATATCGCTGGTCAGGTTGCGGGTGAAGACCACGCTTCCCGCGCCGATGATCGTGATCTTGGGCATGATATCCTCCCCTTTAAGCTATAGGACTACGGCATTCGCAGAGTAGCGCACGTGTTCTACGTTGTCAACTCTAAGCGGATAGCGCCGAGAGCGAAAGGACAAGCCGTAAAGGCACGGTTGCGATCGTAGCTACATAGTGATATAATGTGGTTACCACATAAAGGTAGCAGCACTGGTTACGGTTCAGGGCAACGCTACCCACGGAGGGGAAATACCATGATTACTCGTGTGGGCGTGCGAGAACTGAAGGCTCGCTTAAGCGAGTACCTGCGGCAGGTCAAGGCCGGGCAGACTGTGATCATAACGGAACGGGGAAAACCGATAGGGCGTATCGTGCCTGAGATGACCTCCACAGAGGAGCGATTGAGGGCCCTGGTGGACGCGGGATTGGCGGAATGGAGCGGTGGAAGGCTCAAGCCGGATCATCCACTGGCCGTGAATCGCAGTTCCAGGCTCCTTTCAGACATCGTATCGGAGGACAGGGACGTTGATTATCTATCTGGACACGAGCGCGTTGGTTAAAGTGTATATAGAGGAAGCCAGCTCGTCGGAGGTGATCCGGTGGATCTCCGAGGCCGAAGTCGTGGGCGTGTCCCTGCTCAGCAAAGTTGAGGTAGCTGCTGCCTTCGCCAAGGCAGCGCGCATGGGTATTATATCCCGTCAGGAAGCGGATGTGGTTTGGAAGCAATTCCTGAAAGATTGGCCCTCATTGTACAAGATAAAGGTGCATGAGTACGTACTGGATAAAGCATCCGAGTTAGCATGGACATACGGTCTACGTGGCTATGATGCAGTACATCTAGCAGTAGCCCTCTATTGGCAGGATGTCCTCGGTGAAGCGGTAACCATGGTGTCTTTTGACCGTTTGTTATGGCGCGCGGCCGTTGAGGCAGGGTTAAGCGTCCTACCCGATGGGCGGTAGGGGCAAGCCATGCCTCGCCTCATTGGAAAGATAGCTTTTCAAAGGCGAGAGTCCCTAAGGCATCGCGGATTCCGCCTCTCACCTGCCTGAACTAAACCCGGAGCGATTGCTTCAGACCTCATCCGGCCGGCAGAGAGCCGTAGGGGCCGGGTCACCCGGCCCCTACGGGTTGGTGTAGCGCTTAACTTGATGCGAATAGGGTGACCGGTCTGTCGCCCCTGCAGAGGGCCTGCTGCCTATTATGAGCGAGGCAATGATGAAAAATCCCACCATTATCGCGCCAGATAGCGGGCGACGTTGATGAAGAGATGCCGTCCGTCCTCCGTCATCGCCGAGGGACCCGCCTGGAATCCCCACAGCAGGAAGCGGTCCGTCTGCTGCACGATGTTGTAGTGGGTCTCGTTCCCCGGCTCGCGGCCGATCAGCGTGATGTCCTTGGACGGCTGCGGGATATGGATCCCGACCTGGGCCGTCCGCTTGTATACCTGGGCCACGCGGCTTCTATCCAGCGAGATGGCATGGGGGCTATGCCACACCTGGTGAGTGGCATCCACGGCCAGAGTGCGGCGTTCGCTTATATGCCATCCGTTGGGGAAACCGATGGTCAGTTGGGCCTTACCGAAGAAGGCATAACCTCCCTCGCCCAGGCCCAGCGCCGGGATCCTATACTCCAGGAGCATGTTGACCATGTCCTGGGTCCCCCATTGGCTGCCGCTCCCCGTGTCCGGTCCGATCACGATCAGGCTGTACCTCCTCCACGGGGTCTTGAAGATATCATCCCCCTGCTGGATCAGATCGACGACGAAGGCATCAGATTCCAGCAGGCCCTGATACGCCTGAGCCGTAGTCAGGTCCTCTCTCCAGATGTAAGCCACCCGCGGCCGCACGTAGAAGCTCCCCGTGCGATATCGCATGAAGGGTTCTCCCTGGTTGTTCACGCCGCGCGCCACGGCCTTGACCACATAGGTGCCAGCCTGCTCGGCCCGGTTAAACAGGTTGCCGTAGACCCCATCATTGGGCTTGCCATCCTGGTGCGCTCCGTCGTCATACAGCTGCAGCACCTCGACCAAGTCGGCGTCCGGCCCCTGCACCAGCGCCGTCACCTCCGCCCCGGTGATCGGCTTCCGATCGGCCAGGACGACCAGGATCGGGATGGAAACGCCGGTGCTCATCTCGCTCGCCGGCACGCCGAAGGCCAGATGCATCGTCGTCGGCGACCAGGCGGAGAGCATGAACAGGTAGTTCGATAGCTTCTCGCGAGCGGTCAGGATCACCGCCCAGACGCCCGGCTTGGGGCGCCGGATCCGATACTGATCGTGGGTGGCATCCGTCTGATGGGTCATGCCCGGATAGCCCGGCTTCACCAGATCCCCATCTGGATCCCTAAGCTCCATGATGATCGGCTGATTGGCGTTATCCCAGTTAACGGTGAAGATCGCCTCTGGCACCCCTTCCTCCACCGGCACCTCGAAGCTCTCCTGCCCGATGAGTGCCCCCATTCGTTCCCACAACCGCTGCTGATGTCCGATCTGCTCGGCGATGGATTTGTAGATGTCAGCCAGGCGGTTGGGAAGCGTGTCGGGGATGTTGGGTACAAGCGGGGCTATCGAAGAGATTTCTCCTGCCGTCCCCGATGCGGACGCGGGCAGGATATCCGTCCCGGCCGCGTAGAAGGTGCCGCCCGTCTGTCCGGCGATGGACGAGAGCAGCGTTTCATCGGCGTCATAGCCCAGCGCGACCGTGTGCACGACCACGCGAGAGGGGACGATCACGCCGCTCACCGAGGCGTCGGACCAGTAGGGCGTCACGTTTTCCATGCCGTCGCTCAGCAGCACCATGGCCCAGTCATGATCATTCTGCCCCTTGTTGTTGAGCTCGTTGTAGCCAGCCAGCGCCCCCTGACCCAAGGCGGTCGTCCCGCTGGCTGAGAGGCCGTTAACCGCCGTCTTCGCCGCGTTCCACTCTGGATCGCCGGTGATGGTGGTCAACGGGTAGTTGATGCCGGCTGAGGAGGCGAAGGAGGCCACGCCGATCATGTCTCCCACGTTGGCGTGATCGACGAAGGCGCGCGCCGCGTTCTTGGCCGCGTCCATCTTGTCATAATCGTTCATGCTGCCCGATCGGTCGATCACCAGCACCTGATCGGCCCGCAGCCTGGGCAGGTAGTAGACGGCCCGGGTCTCCGTGTCGGTCTGCGTCCCCTGCAGTGTTACCTGCAGGTCGTAGTAGTCAGCCGACGACTGCGTCGGCGGGCTGACCACCAGGAAGTGCGTGTCGGCGACCTGGTATACGGCGACGACGGTGCCTGCCTGACCGCCGATCTCGACGTCGAAGTCACTGGGCGTGTAGGTCACCGGCGAGGAGGGCGGGGTTGCCGTCTTCACCTGGATCAGGATCTTGTCCGGGTTATTGTGGGCACCCGCGTTGGTGGGATTCGCCTGCGTGGGCTGAAGGATATCGAATAGGGGGACGCAGGCCTGGTGACTCGCCGCGTTGAAGTTATCCGTCTCGCCCAACGCGGCCTCGTATTTCCCGTTGTAATTGGTGTCCTCACAGCCGTCCACGGAGCCGTCGTTATCGTTATCAGCATCCAACTCCTTGCGCAGCCCGTCGCCATCCACGTCGGCGTTGCGCAGGTTGTAGGCGCCGGCGTTGGTAAAGACATACTCCCGAAGGTCCTGCTTGTCCGGCACCCAGTCCCCATCGCTATCGGGCGAGGTAGGGCTCGTATGGAAGCGATTGATCTCGTCGAAGTCCACGATGCCGTCACTGTCGGTGTCCGCGGAGAGCGAGGTCTCATCCGAGCGGACCGAGGCGCCCGCCGGCGGCACGTGGTACTCGGTAATGTTCCACGTGTTCCACGAGACCCATGACGCCGTCCCCGTCCAGGGATCGACGCGATGGGCCAGGTTGCCGTTGGTATCATACCCGTCCATGACGACGCTATGCGAGTCGTTGTTCTCCACAATGAGGATGGGCCGACCGGCATCGATCCAGCCCCTGGCTTGGTTGAAGGTCGGCTTGCCACGGCTGGATGTAGGCGCCGTGTTGTTGAGCGCCCAGCCGAAGACACAGTCGCCGGTGCCCCAAGAGCCGGACTCACATGGCCATAGCCCGGTGCCATGGCCCAGGTCACCGTCGGGCGTGCCACCGCCGAAGTGGAAGTAGGAGATGCGATCCTGGCTAAGATGGCCGCCGAAGTAGTCCACGATCATGGAGATGGCGGCCCGAGTGCAGTACATGTCATCGTGCGGTTCGCCGCGCACTGCGTTGCCGTTCCCGACCGTCCAGTCGCCGTCGTCCTCATGCGCCGAATCCCAGCGGTGCTGCCCCGTCTCGTTATGCCCGTCCAGGCAGATCATGCGGGAGTCCTTGTGCTGAAGCTGAGGCGTGACGCCGAGCACGACCTGGGCGGATGGCGCGGCGGAGACGACCACGGTGATGAAGGTGACCTCTCCCGTGGCGGACCACCCGCTCTCGCTGCCATCGCTACGTCGGGCCTTGACCCGATAGTAGAAGGTCCCATCGGGGAACGGTGTGGTCGGCGTGTACCAGGAGACGTCCACATCCACGGCGAGTTCGGGCGATCCGAAGTTCGGGTCGTCATCCACCTCCAGCCGATAGCCGACCGCGTCGGGCACATTGGACCACCCGAAGGTGATCTGGTGATCGGTGGTGGCGATGCCGTCAGGCGGGTTACGGAAGTAGGGGGCCGGGGCTGGGTTCTCGGCTCCGGGCGTCGTCTGCGAGGGGGCGTAGATGACCCAGGCGTCCGGCGTATGAAGGAGATCACCGGGGTAGATGCCGATGGAGCCGCCCTGGGTGAGCACGTCACCGCCGGGGATTTGCGTCGTGGGGCCCGTGTAGCCCTCGGGCGGCCACAGGCCTGCAGCAATGGCATCGGCCGCCTCCTCACCGGGCTCATCGCCATAGGCGACGAAGTCGATCAGTGTGTCGGCCGTGTGCTCGCTCCCAGTGTACAAAGCGACCTGATCGGCGTCGTCCTCGAAGACATCGACCAGGCCGGGAGGCGTATGCAACACCGCTTTGCCGTCGCTGAAGTCGTAGTCATCCGCCTCTGGGCCGGTGCCATCGAAGTAGATGAGCACGAAGGCGTCCTGGGGAACCGGCGGGAGGGCGTCGGGGATGGTGTAGATGTTTCCGTCCTGGTCGCTGATCTGCCAGCCGCTGATGTCCAAGGCCGCGCGGGGGGATAATCCGCTCCTCTGAACGGCCCGTTCCATCTCGATGCCAGCGCCTCCCGAGGAGGTCCTTAGGACGCGGGGAAAGAAGAGGTCAAAGGACACTCTCGAGCGATAGAGTTCGACCCACTCATACTGCCCGGGCGAGGGGTTCGGCGCGACCTCATTGATACGTATCGAGGGCGCTTCGTCGGATGTCTGCAGCGATGCATCTGCCAGGGCCGGAGTGGGGAGCGCGAAACCTACAGACCCCGCGTTCGCCACGCCGACTAGCAGCAACGTCATGATGATGACGAGGATGCCGCCCCCCGTTCGTAAATGTTGAGCTTTCATTACAGAACCTCCCTGTATACCTCTAGTCCGCTGCCGACACCGACCGAACGCGCGATGCCAAAGCTTTTATCGGCCGCGTGGATGGATTCGGCCATCATCCGGCCGCGCGGAGGATACCTTGATCACCGCTTTTGCACATGGGAGATCAACTCGCCCAATCTCGCCCGCTGGGATGGATCAGCGCCTTCACGTCCTGCTTGGCCCGCAGGTTGGCGAAAGCCGTCTCCCACTCCTCCAGCGAGTAGTGGTTCGTGATCATGGGATCCAGGTTGAAGACTCCGCGATCCAGCAGGTCGATGGCGTGTTCCCAGGTCTCAGGACCGTTCCAGCTCCAGCTACCCCGGATATCGAGCTGGCCCAGGCTCACCTGATCCAGGTTTACCGTGATCTTGCGGCCCCACAGGCTGATGAAGACGATCACGCCCTTGCCGCCAGGGCCTTCGTATGCCTTGCGAGCGCAATCGATGGCGTGCTGGACCCCTTTCTCGCTGGCTGAGCATTCCAACACGAATTCTGCGCCCTTCCCGTTGGTAACCTCCATGACGGTCTTCTCGGGCTCTTCTTCCGAGTAGAGGATATAGTCGGCGCCGACCTGTTTCCCGATCTGCAGGCGCTTTTCATCGCTTTTCAGGCCGATCAGGAACACCCGTCGCGCACCGCACACCTTGGCGTATTGCACGGCCATGATGCCCATGGGGCCCGGGCCGACGATCACGACGTCATCGCCCACCTTGACCTGCGCCCGCTCCTGGATCAGGTGGTGCGTGGCGACGATGGGCTCGGCCAGGCAGGCGTGATCCAGCGAGACGTGGTCGGGTACCCGATAGATCACGTGCTCCGGCACCCGCATGTATGGCGCATAGGCCCCATCGATGGTAACCCCCAGCCACTGCCCTTCGCCGCACTCGATGTCTGCGACGATCTTGTCTCCCTCCTTGACGCGGGTCACCTCTCGGCCCACCTTGTAAGCGATGCCGGAGAACTCGTGTCCCAGCGTCACCGGGGCCTTGTAGAAGTGGCGGTCCTCCTGGATCAGCAGGTCGCTGCCGCACACGCCCGCGGCGTAGACCTTCATGAGTACGTCCTTAGGGCCGATCTCCGGAACCGGCACCTCGCACAGCTCCACGTGCCCCACACCGCTGGCCATCTTGCGCAGGGCCATCATCGTCGCTGCCATGGGTCCCTCCTAAACTTTCTTACGTTTTACGTTTTACGCTTTACGTTTTGAAAGACGTAAAACGTAAAGCGTAAAACGTAATAATATAAATCGTAATCGGCTCACAACCCGTAATGCTCGTTAATCTCCGCCTGATACGCCTCCACTTCGCCCGAGAGCACTTCTTGCAGCGTGACGCGGCGGCCGAGGGTGGCTGACTCCAACAGGGCGAAGGAGCACGCCAGGTCTCGCAGCCCTTCCTCGCCGCTGGTCTCCGGATCGCGCCCTTCCTCGATAGCCCGCAGCCAGTCAAGCTGCTGAATGGCGAAGGGATCGGTCAGGTCCATGGGGAAGAAACGCTCCCGTTCCTCGGCCGTCATCTCCGCCTCAAAGCGATCCATCAGCCGCTCACGGCGACCGTCATCATAGATGATCTCACCGCCCTTGATGCACCCTTCGCTGCCGTAGAACGCGGGGAGGCCAGGGATCTCCAGCGGCTCACCTCGCATGGCCCATGACCACAGCATCTGGGCCAGCGCGCCGTCCTCGAACCCTACCACGGCCAGGTATGTATCATCGACGTCCGCTTCCACCGTTTCGATGACGCGGCCGGCCGCGTCCCGGCGATATCGCACAGGCTCGAAGGTGTGCGTCACGGCGCTGACCCACGCCACCTCGCCGAAGGTGTAGCGGAGGATGTGGAAATGGTGTACGCCGATATCGACCGAGCCGCCGCCGCCTGCCTCCAGCTTGCGGTGGCGCCACGGGGTATCCGCCACGACGCGGTCGGGCGACCACAGCCCCCCCAGTGAGCCGATCATAGCCATCTGCGGGCGGCCGATGAGCCCTTTTCGTATGGCCCAGCCTATTGCCCGGGTCAGCCGCCCCTGGCGGGCGTTCTCGAACACGCCCAACGTCAACCCCCGCTCTCGGGCCATGTCCACCAGGAGCCGCCCGGCCCGCACGGAAATCGCCAGCGGCTTCTGGGTCAGCAGGTGCTTGCCCGCAGCCAGCGCCGCCTCGCCCACCTGATGGTGCATGGACAGCGTGGTGAAATCGTTCACCGCGTCCACCGGCGCCCGCTCGATCATCTCCTGGTAGTCGGTGTAGATCTGAACATCCACATCGTCCTGGAAGTCGCTCAGGTAGGTATGTGGCGCCGCCAGGGGATCGCCCGTCTCCGGGGGGAGCACCGGTGGCCGCGGTGGCGGCCCCTCGCCTCGACGGAGGAACATGCGAGCGTCCTCCTCTCGACGGGCCACCAACGCCGTGATGCGGAAGTTATCGATCCCCCGCTCCCGAAGGGCCTTATATCCCTGTAAATGCGCGTTCAGAATACGCCCACATCCCACGATGCCGATGCGGATCATAGGCACGTTCCTCCTACTATAACTTCATTACCTGTTACGCTTTACGTTTTACGCATTACGCTTTATGTGTTGCGTGATGCGAGAGGTGTGAGGTGTGAAAACGTAAAACGTAATGCGTAATGCGTAATGGGTCACCCATACGTCGGCGGCAACGGCAGAGAGATGGCCGTCCCCGTCTCCGCCGAGATCAGCCCCGCTTCCAGGATCTCCTGCGCATCGCGGCCTACCTCGGCGCTACACAGCCCCTCAATGGGAGCCCCCTCGATGATGCGGCTGAGGAAATATGCTGTGGCGCTGCGCATCTCCTCCGGCGGCTGCGGCACGTCGATCTCGATGCCGTCGTCGTGCTCACGGGTGGCCAACAACACCCGGCCGCCGGGCTCCCGTTCCACCACCAGGGTGCCCTCACTGCCGTAAATTACCGTGACATACGATGTGAGATGGCCGATCTGCGTCCAGGACGCCTCGGCGATGGCCAGGGCTCGCGGCCACTGCATGATGATCACCGCGTTATCGTCGAGGGTGATGTAATCCTTCTGTAACCGGCCGGCGATGCCGACTACCCGGCTGGGCTGGCCTAGCAGGTATCGGGCCAGCGCTGCGCCGTAGCAGCAGTAGTCCATGAGCGCGCCAGCGCCGTTGAGATCGGCGTCGTAAAGCCAGTTGTAGAAATACGGCGAGCATCCGAGTTCCTTGGGGCCGGCGTGGGCTGCCCGATACTTCACCTCGAACAGCCGGCCGATCTCGCCCGCCTGGGCCATGGCCATCGCCCGCTGCAGGGCTGGGAGCCAGGCGAA
>DUEN01000177.1 GCA_011176545.1 Caldilineae bacterium
ATGCTGAAATCGTCGAATGGGAGCAAGCTGGACTCCTGCTCCCGTCGGTAGCTCGCGTGCATAAGATCGCTACGCTGGAAAAGAAGCTGGTCAGACGTAAATTAGGGACCCTGACAGCCAAAGACTGAGATTCGGTCAGAGAGAAGATACAAGACCTGGCAACACAAATGATCACCCGATAAGCAGGTGAACCGACACGATATGGAGATTTCGCATGAGCCTTTTTGAACTGCAGATTAAAGGATTAACCCGCTGTCTCCTCGACGAGGATGTTCCAGAGGAACGATTACACATCCACATCTCGGAGATCGCGCCGGGTACTCGGGCCCATCCGCCGCATACCCATGAGGGCGTGGAAGCCTTCTACGTGTTGGAAGGTGAGGGCACCCTGGAACTTGCCGATGAGCGATACCCACTCAAAGCCAACGAGGCCGTTATCCTCGATCCAACCAAGCCGCATGGCCTGGTGAACACGGGAACCGCATCTATGCGGTATATGGTCATCATCGCCCGCTGAGCAGGACTATCTTCATCCCTCAGCCCACACCCCTTTGTCACTAATATCCCCCTGCCGAAAAGGGGCTCAGCGCGCTTTCCGCCATGCGCCTGATGGCGCGTTGACCGACTAGTGTCCGCTTGCCCAGCCCCGATCGTCCTGACAAAAGGGCCATGGCGTGGTATACTCCCATTAGCTCACTCACAGGGAGGACATGCATGGCGGAGTACTTCCTGACGGTTGATCTCGGAGGAACACAGATCCGCGCCGCTTTATGCGACGCTGAAGGTCATATCCATCGCCGCGCTAACGAACTCACCCGCGCGGCTGAAGGCCGCGCGGCCGTCATCAGGCGCATCAAGGAGACGATGGCGAAAGCCCTGGGCGATGTCCCTTCCTCCCGAGTGCGAGGCATCGGCATCGCCGCGCCGGGACCGCTTGACCCCAAACGGGGCATCATCATCTTCGCGCCCAACCTGCACGACTGGCACAACGTACCACTCCGGCAGATCATCCAGGACCATTTCGGGATCCCGACATTCCTGGGCAACGACGCCAACCTGGCAGCCCTGGGGGAGCAACGCTTCGGCGCTGGCCGCGGCGTTCATAATCTCATCTATATCACCGTCAGCACCGGCATCGGCGGCGGCATCATCTGCGACGACCGGCTTCTGTTGGGTGAGGGAGGCTTCGCCGCCGAGATCGGCCATCACACCATCAAGGCCGATGGCCCTCGCTGCAACTGCGGCAACGTCGGCTGCCTGGAGATGTATGCCTCCGGCCCCGCCATCGCCCGTATGGCGCGCGAGGCGATCACATCCGGCGAACGGAGCCTGCTACAAGACATGAGCCAGGGCGATCTTGAGCAGATCACCGGCAAGATGGTTTACGAGGCCGCTCTGAAAGAGGATCCCCTCGCCATAGAGGTGCTACGCCGTGCGGGCCAGTACCTGGGCGTCGGCATCGTCAACCTGCTGCACCTCTTCAACCCGGCGATGATCATCATCGGCGGTAGCGTGGCCAAGGCAGGTGACTTCCTGTTCCAGCCCATGTGGGAGATCATCCGCCAGCGTTCGCATCCCAGCTACTGGGAAGACCTGCGCATCGTGCCGCCCGAGCTGGGCGATGATGTCGGGCTGCTGGGCGCGCTGGCGCTGGTGTTGAGCGAAGTGCAGGAGAGGACGCAGGTCCTGTAAAGGCAGCTATTCCTATGGAGGAAGCCACCTCACGTCCGACGATCTTCATCGTCTCCGGCGGCGCGGGAGCCAGCGGGAGGCAGGTGGTCAACACCGCTTTGGCTCAATTCCCTCAAACCCAGATGCCCGTCATCGTGGTGCCTCACGTACGCGCTCGCGAGGAGATCGAGGCCGTCGCTGTTCAGGCAGCCGCCTGCCGTGGCCTCATCGTGCATACGCTGGTCGATCCTGATCTACGCGAGGCGATGTATGCGGCCGCCCGAGAGCATCACATCGTCGCCATCGACCTGATGGGTCCGCTGCTCACACATCTGACCGAGCTGATCGGCCAGGAGCCAGCGGGACAACCAGGGCTGTACCGTCAGCTCAACCAGGCTTACCTTCAGCGCATCGAGGCCATCGATTTCACGGTGCAGCATGACGACGGGCGTCGGGTAGAGGAACTGGATCAAGCCGAGATCGTGTTGGTGGGGGTGTCGCGGGTCTCCAAAACGCCGCTCAGCATCTATCTCTCCACGCGAGGATGGAAGGTGGCCAACGTCCCTATCGTGATCAACACGTCGCCACCGCCCAAGCTCTTTGAATTGCACCCCCGAAAAGTGATCGGATTGACGTTACGTCCTGACCGGCTGGCAGCCATTCGACGACAGCGTGCTCATCGACTCACAGGAGATACTCTCAGGGACTACGCCAGCCCGCAGGTCATCGCCCATGAATTAGCTTATGCCCACGAACAATTCCGACGCGGCGGATGGCCCGTGCTGGATATGACCCATAAATCCATCGAAGAGGCCGCCGCTGAAGTGGTTGCGCTAGTCACGCGACGATCGAGGGAATAAGATGCAGATCGGTATCATCGGGCTTCCGCAGAGTGGAAAGACGACCATCTTTCGAGCCTTAACGGGTGGACGAGCCGAGCGCTCCACGTTCGCGCCCGGGGGGCTCCAGGTGCAGACGGCCATCGTGAACGTGCCTGATCCACGGTTGGATGCGCTGGGCGAACGCTTTCAGCCGCGCCGGACGGTCCACGCGCAAATCCAATATACTGACATCGGCGGGCTGGAGCGGGGTCTGGGCGAGGCAGGAGGGCTCAGCGGTCCCCTCCTCAATCAGATCGCGCAAAACGACGCGCTCATGGTCGTCCTGAGAGCCTTCCCATCCGCGATCGTTCCGCATCCCGAGGGCAGCATCGATCCCGCGCGCGATCTGGCCATCATCCAGGATGAGCTGATGCTGTCCGACATGGCGCTGATTGAGAGGCGGCTACAACGGCTGCGCGAACGGATGAGCAAGGGGGGGACGCCCGCGGAGCGAGAGGCCAACGCCCGCGAGATGGCGCTGCTCGAACGCCTGATGGCCGTGCTGGAGGCCGGGCGCCCGTTGCGAGATGAGCCCCTCTCGCCCGATGAGGAGCGCATGCTGCGCGGCTATGGGTTCCTCACCCAAAAGCCGCTGTTGATTATCGTCAACCAGGGGGATGATCCCGCCGATGATCTGCCCATGCCCAAGGCACCTGAGGGCGAGCGGATCACCATGCTCGCGCTGCGAGGCCAGCTGGAGATGGAACTGGCCCAGATGAGCCCGGAAGAGGCGGCCGAATTCCTCGCCGAGTTCGGCATCGAAGAGCTGGGATTGTATCGGGTCGTGCGGGCTTCCTACGAGGTACTGGGGCTCATCACCTTCTTCACTATGAACGAAGAGGAGATCCGGGCGTGGGCCTTGCGTCGTGGGGGGACGGCGTTGGAGGCGGCGGCGACGATCCACACCGATCTGGCCCGCGGCTTCATCCGGGCCGAGGTCATTGAATACGATCGGCTGCTGGAGGCCGGCAGCCTGGCCGAGGCCCGCCGCCGCGGCTGGCTCCGCCTGGAAGGCAAGGACTACATCGTGCAGGATGGTGAAATGCTCTACATCCGGTTTAACGTGTAATGCCCGCCGCCGTTTGTGTCCCCCACCATACAGGCATGGCGTCCTTGCAACAACACGGTTGGGTGTAGAGCTACCCAACCCCCTCGCCAGTTCGGTTATCGACAAATCCACCCTATACCCCCTTAAGCCTATATGGCTATTTGTCCACGGATTCCTACAATGGTAAAATTGGAACCTTAAAAGTACGCTTTCGGTAAGAATTATTGAGTGGTGCCTTCCATGAGTACTTTCACTTAAGGCCCAGAATCGTACAAGACCCGCGGATCATGAATTGAATGGAGGCACTGTATGATTCCCAAGGCCAAAATACTCGTAGTGGACGACGAGGAGGACAAGCTCCTCGCCACTGCGAGGATGCTACAGTCGGCCGGTTATGAAGTGCTAGAAGCCACCACGGGGGATGCATGCCTCTCCACGGCCCGCCAGAGACGCCCCGACCTGATCCTGCTGGACGCAAGACTCCCCGACGCGGATAGCCTCGAAGTCATCCAATCCATCAAATCGGATACGGACTTGGGGAAGATCCCCGTGCTCGTGATCTCAGAGGAGCAACGCCTCCTGGAAGACTCGGCCGAGGTGGTCCCCCCAGCAGATGGCTATATCACGCGCCCATTTACCAGGCGAGAACTCCTCACATGGATAGAAGCCTTGCTGCGCATGAAACGGGCGGAGGACGCGCTGCGGGAGAGCGAGCAACGTGTCCGTACGGTACGCAAGCGGGCGGAAGAGGAGATCGCCAAGCTCGCAAACGTCGTTCAACATACGGCGGACATCGTCTTCATCACTGATCGCAACGGTGTGATCGAGTACGTGAACCCCGCCTTCGAGAAGATCACCGGATACAGCAAAGAGGAGGCCATCGGCCAGACACCGCGTATCCTCAAATCAGGAGAGACCAGTCCTGAGTACTACAGGAAGCTCTGGAGCACCATCCTGGCCGGAAAGGTCTTCCGCGCCGTAGTGAAGAATAAAAGGAAGAACGGCGAGTTCTTCTTCTATGATCAGACCGTTACGCCACTGAAAGACTCCCAGGGGAACATCACTCACTTCATATCAACAGGGAAGGACATCACCGATCGTGTGCGAGCGGAGGAAGTGCTACGCCGCCAGCGGGACGAGTTGGCCACTCGCGCCCGCATCATCAACGCCATGTTGCGAACGTTCGATCTGGATGAGCGCCTGAACCTCATCCTCGACGAGATCATGACGCTGTTGAACATCGAGCTGGGCGGGATTTACCTGGTAGAGGGCGATCATGTTCTGCTATACGCCTGGCGTGGCCTCTCCGATGAGTTTCGCAACCGAGTCATGAGTTTCCCGCGGGACAACCCGCCAGACTGGATACGTGTGCCGCGCGTGGTCCATGAGCCATTGAGCGAATCCGGCCTGACCCCGGATTTCGCCAAGCGCGAGGGCATTCAGACATGGGCCTGTGTGCCGCTGACCCTTACCGAGGGGGATGAGACCCAATGGCTGGGCGCGCTCATGCTGGCCAGCCGCCGTCAGGACGCGCTGACCGAAGACGATGTGCAGACTTTGGAAGCGCTAAGCGAACAATTGGCGCTGGCCATCGATTACGCCCGCCGCTACCGCGACGCCAGAGAGCGCCTGGCGCGGCTAGCCGCGTTGCATGAGATCGACCGGGCCATCATCAGCCAACTCTCTATCCGCAACATCCTCGATGTCGTACTGCGTAACGTTCCCAAAGAACTGGGGGCCGATGCCATCGCTGTCAGCCTGCTCGACGAGGAGCAGCCTCGCCCACAGGTGTTCACCATGCGCCTGCCCAATGGCACCATCATCGAAGAAGAAGCCTTCATCCTGGCCGAAAGCCTGCAACATTGGCTCGTGGAACGAAAGGAACCGGTTATTATCCACGACCTGGCCAGAGACCCACGCATGCGCATACACCGCGAGCGCATCCGCAACAGCAACCTGGTCTCGTATCTGGGCATGCCGATGGTAGCTCATGATCAGACCATCGGCCTCCTGCATCTGCTGACCACCCAGCCCAGGCGCTTCTCTGACGAGGATGTGGCCTTCTTCCGCACGTTGGCTACACAGGCGGCGATCGCCATCGAAAACGCGCGCCTGCTGGAGGAGACCCGACGCCGGGCTGCCTACATGGAAGCGCTCAACGAGATCATCGCCGCTGCCACCACAGCCTCCGATTTGCAGGATCTAATGGAGCGCACCCTGGAGCGCACGCTACAAGCCTTGGAGTTGGACATGGGAGGCATCTGGGTCCCCAAGGGTCCTGGTGCCACCACCCTACACTTTGAGCGAAATCTTCCCCCAGGGCTCAGCCAGGAGATCACCAGGGTAGTTCAAACCACTGGGATGGATCTCTCCAAGCCTCAGGCGGTGACGGACTGGCAGGCGGCAGAGAGCCAACGATCGCCCCTCGCGTCGATCATGGCCCGGTTCAGGATTCGTGCCTCCCTCATCGTGCCCATCCTGGCTAAGGAGCGGCGCATCGGCGGGCTGAGCGTGGCATCCTCTGAACCCCGGCCCTGGTCCTCTGAGGAAGTGGCGTTGGTGGAAGCGGTAGGGCAGCAAATCGGCGCGGCGGCGGAACGGCTTCGGCTGCTGGCCGTGTTGCAGGAATCTAACGAGCAGTTGCGAGAGGCTTTGCGAGCCAAGGATGAGATGATCCAGAATGTCTCCCATGAGCTCCGCACTCCGCTCACCATGATCCGGGGATACGCTGACCTACTGAGGGAGGGTCGTCTAGGTAACTTATCTCCCCAACAGGCAGAGGCTATCGATGCCCTTTACAGGAACGCTGAACGGCTGCACTTCATGATCCACCGCCTGCTCACACTTCAGACACTGGACCCGGCAGCCTTTGAGAGGGTGAAAATGGACCCAGCCCGGTGGCTCGAGAACGCGCTGAGGAACTGGCTGCCACGGGCAGAGGCGGCGGGGATTAACCTTATCTTGGACATCCCCCCGAACCTACCCCCTATCCAGGCCACCCCTGATCTTCTAAACCAGGTGATGGATAACCTGTTGGATAATGCCATCAAATTCAGTCCAGAAGGTGGCGAGATAAGGATACGCGCTTGGCAGGAGGGCGGAGAGATCATCATAGCCGTATCCGATCAAGGCGTGGGGATCCCGCCGGACAAGTTGGACCGGGTATTTGAGCGGTTTTATCAGGTAGATGGTAGCTCGACGCGCCAATTTGGCGGGATGGGGATAGGGCTGACACTGTGCAAAAGGATCATAGAGGGACATGGTGGCCGGATCTGGGCGGAGAGCAAAGGCGAGGGGAAGGGGAGCACTTTCTACATCGCCCTGCCCATCGCTTCATAAGGCTGCCTAGGCACACGTCTCTTCCTCTCATCCGTAACACGCGACGGCTCAGATGTAGGCACAGGTGAAAAGCCGGGGTTCTTCGTGAATCCTGGCTTTTCGTACGGCGCACTCGAGCCGAGTAGACACAATATATAGGGCCAATTTCCATACCGGCCACAAGATGTCGGGCAAGAAACCCGCCCTACACACTCTCCACAGTTCAATGTGGTACTACCTTGAGCTGAATCCCTAGAAAGGTAAGGAGGGTGCCCTCGCTCCCGTCCAGCCAGCAGGTGAAGCGCCAGGCGTGGATCAGCCACGCGATCTGTTTGAGTGGGCTGGTCTCCTTCTCCAGGAAGAAGCTCACATCGATCAGATATGCCCCGCGCAGCAAGGCCGGGATGGCCTTTCGCTCGGCATCGCTCAGAGGATGAGCCTCCTGATACGCCTCAGCGAAGGTGTGAGCGCGGGCCCTGTCCAGGCGTGGAGCCATGTCCGTCTGGCCACGATAGCCGGGGCGCAAGGTGGCGAAGCGCAGGATGGCCCGCGCTACATCATAGGCGCGATGAAACAAGGACGCGTCGCCGAAGTCCAGCAGGGCCACGGCCTCATCGCCCCGGAAGAGGACGTTGGTGGGCTGAAAGTCGCCGTGGATTAGCGTGGGCGGGGCATCGGCGACGGATTGGCTACCGGCCAGCACCAACTTGGCCTGACGGCGGAAGAAGCGCAGGAACGGTACGGCCAGGACGCGTTCCAACGCACCCGCCCCAGCGGTCAGCTCCGCCTCGAACTCGTCGATCATCCGCTCAGCCTGCTGCAGGTCCACCCGACGGTCTAAAGGGACCTCCCCACGAGGCTGATAGTTGGCTACGGCCTGATGGAAACGGGCCAGTAATTCCGCCGCGCTGCGCGTCTGAGCCAGATTCTCCACCTGAAACGGCTCGCCCTCCACGAAGCCGTAAAGCTCCCAGTATCGGCCCTCGTACTCCAGCCGGCGGGCACCATCAACGGTGTGGATCAGCGGCGCGGTCGGGAAACCGACGGCCATCAGGTGTTCGATCAGGTCTAGCTCAAAATCAATGGACTCCGGGGTGAAGAACGTGCTGCGTCGGCGCAGGAAATAGCGTCCCCGATCCGTATCCACGAACCAATTGTCGTTCATCTCCCCACCGCGGGCCGGGATTACTTTCTCCACCGTCCCCACCGGATAGTGTGACAGGACGGCGACAATACCCGCGTTATCCATGATCGCTCTAGAGGCTCTGCAGGTTCTTCATCAGATTGTAGCCGAAGTAGAAGACGGCGCCGAAGCCCAGAAATCGCGCCACGGCCGGGTAGGCGCGCACATCGGTGAAGGTGTGCTTCAGCTCAGCCAGGCTGAACTGGGGCACGGCTGGCTCGCCGGAGGTCAGGTCCACCTCCTCCCAGCGGGGCGGCTCCCAGGCGAAGAGCCCGGTGAGCAAGGAGGGAAGAGCGAAGATGGCCAGCGCCAAGAATACAAAGCCATAGCCGCGCACATCCAGCGCGGAAGACATCCTCAGCCACGTAACCGCCGCTGAGGTCGAGCCCGGTCAGTGGGATGTTGTAGGCCACAGTGGTCCTCACCGGGCCGAACTCACCGCGCAGTTGCACCCCGGCCAGATCAATGCCATCGGCGTCCAACCGTTCCTCCAGCCAGGCGTGGACGTCGGGCACGTCACGCAGCGTCCAGGTGATGACCGTAGCCGGGTCTCCAATGGCCAGGGCGAGGAAAGGAAATTCGACCGCCGACCGCGGACCGCGGACCGCCAGGTCCACGACGTCGGCCTGTGATGGACTGCCTGGATCCGCCCACCAAAAGTGCAAGTGGCCAGCCGTGCCATCGGGCATCATCTCACCGTTACGGCCGATCCAGTTCGTGGTGCCCACGCCAACCACGGGCCAATCAGGGGGATAGCCTGCCAAATCAGCCTGGACGTCGGTGATCGTCACAGTGTGTAGCAGGTCACCCGCCAGCAGCCGCTCCACACTGTTGTAGACCAGGAGGGTAGGCTCAGCCTCAGGCGTTGTGGGAGTCGCTGTTATGATGGGCAGCGCGGTCGGTGGGGCTGGCATTGGCATCGGCTGGCAGGCCGCCAGAGCCACGCCCAAGGTCAGTGGCAACAAGACAACTAAATTCAGGATCAGAAGAAGATCTGTGCGTTTCATGTTGAACTTCCGGTCTGAGCTGCAAGCTACTGTGCCACGCGGTGCGTTTTCGTCTGCTAAGTCTATTGTACGAACTCCATTTGGTTTGTCCATAAGACTTTTGGCCGACGCGCTCGTACAGATTAGACAACAATACAGGCTCCCACACCCCCAATTAGGCGACATGGGAGCCATCTCCACTGAGGTTCTGTGATCTGCTGGCCACAGGCAACGCCCGAGTCGGTAATGTAGTCCGGCGTGCAGGGAGCATCCACGTAGACTGGGCCAAGCGTCTGCCACCGCCGGTTGCCACAGATGTCCTGGACAGCAACGTGGGCGTAAATCACCTGCGCCTCACCTACGACCTGCTCGTGGTGGCGATCGGCGTCCGGCGCGTAAGTGGTCAGAGCGGCCCTCGTCCTCGCCCCGCCACCGGCAGGTACAGCCGGAAGGGCACAAGAGTGATCGCTTCTCGCACGTAGGCCCCGCTTGCACCATCCCTCATCTCCACCTGCCAACGATAGATCCCTCGACGGCTCAATCGAACGCGGAGCTGCATTTCCATCTCGGCCTGGGGTGGCACCTCCACAGCCCAGTAGAGGCTCCCTGCATCATAGTTCACATCACCTCCGCTGACGCTCCATTCCACCGGCTCGACACCCTCCGACAAAGCGAATCGCACCTCCAACTGGGCACCGGCGGTGCCTCGATTGGGCACGGTGAGGCGTAGCTCCACCACATCACCAACGTCCGCCCGCTCCGGAACGTCCAGACGAGCCCCGGAAACGTCCACAGCCGGCGCGGTCGTGGGGGTGACCGTTGGGGTCGGCGTAGGTGTGGCCGTGGATGTCGGGGTGACGGTGGGCGTCGGGCTTGCCGTCGGTGTGGGGGTGGACGTGGCCGTCGGCGACGGGGTAGGCGTGGCCGTAAGCGGCATACGCGTCGGTGTGGGGGGCGTCGGCGCCAGCCACTCCTTCATCACCAACGGCAGCCAGTACCGCACAAGCGCCCTCCGCACGACGACCAGATCTCCGGGCCGCTCCGTGTTCCCCGCCCTATCCGTGCCCCGAGCCAGGATGAGCAGCTCCGGCTCATCCTCCGGCAGTGTGCCCGCGAAGGCCCACAGCGACCATCGATCGCCCTCGGTCATCGGCGGGAGCTCGGCCGGCAGGAACCGCTCCAGCAGGGTGTGGGCATCACCTGCCAACATGGCCTCGGCCCATGTGAAGCCGCCGTTCAGGCTGACTCGCACACCCGCCACGCCGCTGTCATCCTCGCTCCAGCCCCAGACGATGACCTGTGTGGTGCCGGGCTCCAGCCAGGAGCCGTCCGCCGGATAGACGATGGTCGTCCTAGGCGCCACGGTATCCACGGTGACTTCCATGGATACAGGCTCGCCGATGTTACCCGCCGCGTCGATCGCTCGGGCTCGGACGATATGCACCATCCTGCTTTCGCCTGTTGGCAGCGACCAGTTGAAGCGCCAGCCATAGCCGCCATCCGTCCGGAACAGGCTATCCACCGGCGTCCACGCCCTATCGTCTATCCGCACTTCCACGTCCTCCAGATCGCCCCCCCACGGCGAGCGGTCGTAGGCCGTGCCGGCGATCTCGTATTCCTCGCCACCTACAACTCCCTCCGGCGGGAGGATGGCGGCCACGGGCGGCACGCCATCGGCGGTGAAAGTCGCCGTCGTCACTGGCCCGAGATTGCCTGCTCCGTCCGTCGCCCGGACGTGGAACGTGATTGTCCCCTGCTCAGGCACATTCACGCTCGCCTTCCACACCGTCGTGCCTTTGGCCGGCTGCCAGGTCGCCCCATCCGTGCTGTACTCCACCAGGGCCACTGGGGCACCGCGCCCCGCCTGAGCCACGCCGATCACCTGTTGCCGGCCAGGCTGGATGGTGCCACCATCTTTCGGTTCAATAACCGTCACCGTCGGCGGCGTCCCATCCACGATGTGACTCAGCGAGCGGATGTTGTCCTCAGGCTCGGCATCGGGCAGAGCCGCCGTCAGGTGGACCGTGGCGGTCACCGGCACGGTCGCCCCACTGGTGGGCAACGTGCGGGCCGTCACCGTGATGACCACCTGGCCATGGGCCGGAATGGTGTCCAAATCCACCGTCCAGGTATCGCCACCAGGCGGGCACACGGTGCAGGTGCCCGCGCCGGCGAAGCCCTCGAAGACCACCCCCGCGCCCGTTAAGGTCAGCCGGGCCCCATCCGTCGCCTGGGCGGCCGCATTGCCGGCCGTCACCACATAGGTGACGGCTGCCCCCACGCCAGCGGCAGTCCAGGCGCCTGTGGGCTGGTCATCCGCAGCCAGGTGAGCCCGGCATCCGGCTGTCCGGCGTTAGGTGGAGGGCAGGAAAGCTGCTGTTGCTCTCCGGTGGGCACCCCCGCACACTCCCACTTGTCCCAGGTGAAGGCCTGGGTCCACGGTCCGGCCAGCGGATTCGTGTCCGGCAGTACGGCCCACACGGGTCCGCCCGCCGGCCGCCGCGCCAGGGCCAGCATCTGTACCGCTCCGGTCACGCCTAATGCCGCTCGTGGCAGCACCACCTCGGTATCATCGGCAGCGCCATGGGCGGCCATGA
>DUEN01000178.1 GCA_011176545.1 Caldilineae bacterium
GCGTCCGGCCCGGGCGGCTTGCTCCGGATCGAAGGCCACGGCATAGGTGATGGGCTTGATGGCCGAGCCCGGCTGACGCAACGCCAGCGCGCCGTTGACCGCTCCGTTGATGCGGGCATCGAAGTAGTCTGGGCTGCCCACCATGGCCAGGATCTCGCCGGTACGAGGGTCCAACGCCACCAAAGCGGCCGAGTCCATCCGCAACTCCGGCGAGGCGTTCTCGTCCTCCTGGATCTCGCGTAGCCTCCGTCGCACGACGGATTCGGCGGTACGTTGGAGGTCCAGGTCCAGCGATGTGTATACTCGCAGACCGCCTGCTCGCAGCCGTTCAATGCCGAACATCTCCTCCAGCAGCCCCTGGACGTACATCACGAAGTGGGGGGCTTCGATGGGGAACGGGCTGGAGGCAAATCGTAGGGGCTCGGCGGCCGCCAGATCCGCCTCCTCTGGCGTGATGTACCCGTCCTTCACCATCAGATCTAGGACGACGCGCTGCCGCGCCGCGGCGGCCTCGGGATGTTCCAGCGGGTTATATGCCGCGGGCGATTGGAGCAGTCCGGCCAGCAGAGCGCATTCGGCTAGGTCGAGCTCGGTCACGTGTTTGCCGAAGTAGGCCTGCGCGGCCGCCTCGATCCCATAGGCGAAGTGACCGAAGTAGCTCTGGTTCAGGTAGAGAGCCAGGATCTCGTCCTTGCTATAGTGACGGGTGAGCCGCCAGGCCAGCCAGGCCTCACGCAGTTTGCGACGCAGCGTGCGCTGGCCTCGCTCCTGGGGCGGGAGCAGCAGGTTGCGCACCACCTGCTGGGTGATGGTGCTGCCGCCGCTAACGATGCGGCGCTCGCGCAGGTCCTGCCACGCCGCGCGGGCGATGGCTCGCAGGTCGAAGCCTGGATGTTGGTAAAAGCGGCTATCCTCGGTGGCGATGACCGCCTGGTGGCAGGCCTGCGGGATGGCGGAGAGCGGAACCGGGGTATGTTTTCCACCTTGTGGGTCGATGACCTCGTACAACAGCCGCCCGTGGCGATCGAGGATATGCGTGCTGGGCGCGACCTGATTTTCGGCCAGCCGCTCGGGTGAGGGCAATCCGGCCAGGACACTGGCGACGGAGCCTCCCATGATCACCGTGAGCCCGCCGATGAGCAGGATCAGATAGCGGAACAGACCGAGGTGTTTCATCATAGCTGGAGACGTCCCTTTCCCTGATCATGTTCCACTATCCGGCGGGATCTTGCCTGACATTTGGCGGGCGCCGAGATGACGGTCGCGTGCTGTATTGATCCTGACCGGCTGCGCCGTATCAAAACAAGGTTGGCGGATTGGCTTATGCGCTCCTGAAAGTGGAAGAGTTCATTGTCTGGGCGCGGCGTTGATCGGACAGGGAAGCCCCAGTACCGCCCCCGCGCCGGACTTTGATGATCTCCGCCATGATAGCCACAGCGATCTCAGCCGGGGTGTGGGCGTTGATGTCCAGCCCGATGGGGGCGTACACCCGGTCGAACTTCTCCGCCGGGATTCCTTTCTCCTCACTGAGCAGTTGGAACACGGCACGCACGCGACGGCGGCTGCCAATCATGCCCAGGTAGGCGACGGGGGCGTCCAGTACCTCCAACAGGCAATCGACGTCGTGTTGGTGTCCCCGGGTGACCAAGACGATGTAGGTGTCCGGGTCCAGGCGGCCCTCTTGGGCCCATCGCCGCATCGTCTCTTGCAGTGGTGCGGCCAGCACCTCGTCGGCCGTGGGGAAGCGGTCTGCTCGGGCGAACTGCGGTCGATCATCCAGTACGGTGACCCGGAAGTCGCACATGCTGCCCAGTTGCGCCAGCGGCTGAGCGATGTGTCCCGCGCCGACGATAATGAGGCGCGGCGGGCGGTGCTGCACCTCGACGAACAGCTCCAGGGTGCCGTTCGGGGCCGGATAACGCAGGAGCCGATGTTGTCGCCGAACCAGCGCCTCTCGAGCGTCGGACAGGACCTGCTCCTCCAGATCACCCAGGCCCAGATCGCCCATTGGGGGGCGGTCCAGCCACACGACGGCGTGGCGGCCGTGCGCCGTCGTCAGCTCCGGCGGCGCCTGCGTCACGGTGACCAGCGCCACGGATTCCCGCTCCTCGATGGAGCGCAAGATCGCGTCGAGCAGCTCGCGGGTGGCGGGGGGCTCGTCGGATCGCCATCGCTCGACGTACACCTGCATGATGCCGCCGCACACGCCTGTGCTCTGCAGCGAGATGTCCTCGGTGAGATCGACCGTCACGGTGGTCGGCTGGCCGGTGCGGAGCACGTCCAGCGCGGCCCGGATGACGTCCGCCTCGCCGCAGCCGCCCCCCACAGTGCCCACGTGCTGCCCCAGCGGGTGGATGATCATCTTGGCCCCCACCTCACGGGGCACGGACCCCTTCACCTCAATGATGGTGGCTACGGCGACCGTCTCGCCGCGCTCCAGGAATTCAGCCAGCTTGCGATAGAGCGTCTCCATCAAAAATCTCCGATCTCCAATCTCTCGTTCGGAAAAATATGACGAAGGACGAAAGACGAAGGACGGAGTATATGTTTCTCTACTCCAGTCGGCCGATAACCCACTCGTAATCCTCCGGCGTGTCCATGTCCATGAGTATAGCCTCGTCGGGGACGGCCACTTCCACGATGTTTGCTTGGTGGTTCCGGATTACATCGCGCAGGCTGGCATCCCATCCCAATGCCAACACCTCCGGCCAGAACCGGCGCGGCAGGCCGATGGGATGGCCGCGTCGGCCGCCGTAGGTGGGCAGGCAGATCCGATCACTGTGTTCTCGCAGCGTCGCGACGATCCGGTCGATGACCGTTGAGGGGATCCCCGGCTGGTCGCCCAGGACAATGAGAGCGGCCGCGGCCTGGAGGGATGCGGCTCGCAGGCCCGCTTGGATGGAGGATAACATCTCGCCCTGCGCGTAGTCAGGATTGTAAACCACGCGAACGTGGAAGTGTGTAAGCGCCTCCTCCATCTCTGCCCGGCGATGGCCGACGACCACGATGGTCTCGTCCACAGCGGAGCTCATCACCGTGCGCACCACGCGCTGGATCACCAGCTCGTCGCCGAGGGGCAACAGCAGCTTGGGCCGCCCCATACGGCGGGACATCCCCGCGGCCAGCACGATGGCCGAGATCACGATTTCTCTTCTGGCGTCCAACGCTGCACCGGCCCTTCTCGACATACCAGCCAGCCGTCCAGTTCGCAGGTGCCGCAGATGCCCATGGCGCAGCGCATCCGGTTCTCCCAGCTCAATTGGCAGGGCAGCCGCTCAGCCTGGCATAGTTGTAGAATGGCTTCCAACATGGGGTGCGGCCCGCAAGCGTAGACCTCGTCCACCGGTTTCCGTTCCAGCACATGGCGGATGCCGTCGGTGGCCAGACCGCGCATTCCGGCCGACCCGTCATCCGTAGTCGTGATCACGGGGCAGCCCAGCTCGGCGAACCGCTGGGTGAACAGCAGGTCCTCGGCGGTGCGGGCGCCGATGACGGCCGTCACCCGGCGTCCGGTGGCTAACGCCTCCCGCGCCACGAAGAGCATAGGCGCCACGCCGTAGCCGCCAGCCACGCACAGCAGATGTTCGCCGCGTATCTGGAAGCCATTGCCATACGGCCCTCGCACCCACACGCGGTCCCCTGCCTGGAGCCGATGCAGCGCGGTCGTGAACGGCCCCACCCGGGCCACGGTGAACGACACCGGATCGCCCGAGATGAGGCTCAGCGGGCGTTCTTCGACGCCAGGTAGCCAGACCATGACGAATTGGCCCGGCCGGGCCTCCATCCGCAAATCCAGCACGAAGGTGCGGGTGCGGTAGTTCTCCTCCCACGTGTCCGTGATCCGGGCCACCCGGGGCAGATCCGGCGCGCAGCGATCCACGTGAGGCCTCATCGTTCACCTCCGCCAGAGTGGGCCAGCCCCACCATGTCGCTGACCCGGGCGTAGTCATGCCCGACCATGAAATCCGCCACCTCTTGGGCGATCCGTCCCAGCGTGTCCACGCCGCCCCAGAACACGGCCGAGCCCACACCCACCGCGCGGGCGCCCGCCATCATCATCTCGACGGCATCCGCGCCGCTGCTCACCCCGCCGATGCCGATGATGGGGATGGAGACCGTTTGGTAGCAACGATACACACAGCGGACGGCGATGGGCTTAATGGCCGGGCCGGAGATCCCGCCCTCCCAGTTGGCCAGGATGGGCCGGGCAGCCTCGATATCGATGGCCATGCCGGACACCGTGTTGATGGCGGCGATGGCATCGGCACCCGCCTCCTCCACCGCCTGGGCGATGACGGCGATGTCCGTCACGTTGGGGGAGAGCTTGACGATGATGGGGATATCCGTGGCCTCCTTCACCGCCCGGGTGACCGCGGCCGCTGTTTCTGGCGCCGACGCGAAGGGCGCGCCGAACTCGTGGGCCACGTTCGGGCATGAGATATTCACCTCCAACAGGTCAGGCTCCGCCGCGCTCAGTGCCTCCGCCACCCGGGCGAATCCCTCCACGGTCTCTGCGAAGATGCTCCCGATGATAACCACGTCCGTATCCCTCAGGCGATGGCGTGTCTCCCGCAGGATCTCGACCTGGGCCTCCACGCCGGGATTGGCCAATCCCACCGCATTTAGGAACCCCGGCCCCCACTTGATCACCGTCGGGTTGGGGTGCCCCTCCCGGGGCTGCAGACTGCATGACTTGCTGGTCACCGCGCCCGCGCCGCTGCGGCCTACCCGCTCCATCAACGCCGCGCTGGTCCCCAGGATGCCCGAGGCCAGGATGATCGGGTTCGGGAGCCGAACGCCGCACAGATCGACGCTGAGGTCCACGCGATCTTGGCTCATCCCCTGTTCTCCGCCAGATAGGCTCGGACCGTCTGCGCCTGCTCCGCGGTGATGCGTCCGGCCTCGACCAGCACGGTCAGCATATCGCTCAAGCGCATCACCGCGTGGACGGTCACCCCCGCCGCGGCCAGGTTCTCCACGCCGCCCTGTTCCCGATCGATGAGCACCACGGCGTCGGTGACCTGGAGCCCCGCGTCGCGCAGCGTCCTCACCGCGTCCAGCACGCTGCCGCCGCTGGTGATCAGGTCTTCGATGACCACGATCCGCTCGTCGGCCCCGTAAGCGCCCTCAATCCGACGGCCTAGCCCGTGTTGCTTGGCCTCCTTGCGTGGATAGATGAGGGGACGGCCGAGCAGTTGGCCGACGACGGTGGCGATGGGAAGCGCCCCATAGGGTACGCCCGCCAGCCGATCGAAGGGGATGTCCTTCAGCCGCTCGGCGTAAGCCTGCGCGGCCATGCGCAGCGCGCCGGCGTCGCTGACCAGCAACCGCAGATCGATGTAGATGGGGGAGATTCGCCCGGAGGCCAGCGTGAACTCCCCGAATTTCACAGCACCCAGATCGTGTAGACGCAGGATCAACGGACGCAGGGCGCCCAACATCCGCTCCGAAGGCGTGGCGACGATCGCTTCGCGCGCGGCATTGATGGCATCACGCAGCGTCAGGGCAGCCTCTCGCGGATCGTCCGCCAAGGCGATACTCCGGGAGACGTTGATGATCATCCCCAGCCCGTCGGATCGCAGCCCGGCGCGCAGGGCGGCCTCCAGATCACCCCCTTGGGCGCCCACACCAGGCACCAGGAGCCACGTCTCCGGGGCGACCGCGCGCACGGCCGCCAGCGCCTGCGGGTATGTGGCCCCCACGACTAGCCCGATGTTGTCGTGGTCGGTCCAATGTGGCGCACGCTCAGCCACGTGGAGATAAAGGGGGCGGCCGTCCACCGGGAGCGTCTGTAGATCGGCCGCGCCAGGGTTGGACGTGTGGCAGAGGATGAACACCCCCCGGTCGGCGTAGCGGGAGAAGGGGCGCACGCCGTCCTCGCCCAGATACGGGCTGACGGTGATGGCATCGACGCCCAGGCGCTCGAAGGCAGCCCGCGCGTAGGCTTCAGCGGTGGAGCCGATGTCCCCCCGCTTGGCGTCCAGGATCACCGGGATATCCTCGGGGATGGCGGCCAGTGTCTCGCGCAGGATCGCCAACCCGTCGTCCAGCGCCTCATAAAAGGCGATGTTGGGCTTATAGCAACAGGCGATGTCCGCCGTGGCGTTGATGATCTCCTGGTTCCACGCTAGGATCGGGTTCGTTGCCTCCCGGAAGCGGTCGGGGAGATAGGCTGGGTTAGGGTCTAACCCCACACAGAGCAGGGAGGCGTTACGTCGAACCGCCGCCTCCAGCTTTTCGAAAAACCTCGATGACACGGGCCCTCCTATATGAGCGAAAGCGTTAGCTGCATAAAGGGCCGGGGAAGGAATCTCCCCGGCCCTTGTCGGCAAAGAACGGTCCCTCTGTAGAGGAGCGAAGGGATATTCACCCTCATGCGTCCCTAGTACAGGAACATAGGCATCCCCAGGACGTTGCGAATCCTGGGCCGGTAGCTCTCGACGTCGTACATGTTCTCGACGTCCACCCGCTTGATGCCGGTCGTGGTGTACTCGATGGGCACCGTGGTGTACTTGCCGCCCTGCAGCGCCACCATCTTGCCCGTCTCGCCCTTCAGGACGAGCTGCATGGCCAGATTGCCGAAGGAGATGGCCACCATGCGATCCAGCGAATCGGGCGGGCCGGAGCGCATCAAGTAGGCCAGCTGCTGATACATGGTGTTCTGGCCGGTGCGGCGCTTAATCTCATCGGCCACGATCAGCCCGATGCCACCCAGCTTGCGATGCCCATAGGCGTCGGCCTCGCCTCGCTCGATGACTTCGCCGCCCTCCATCATGGCGCCCTCAGAGATGGTCACGATGGCGTAGTTGGACGGGTTGTTCCGCTTGTCCTCCATCAGAAGGTCACAGAGCTTCTCGATATTGAAGGGCACCTCGGAGATGATGGCCCGGTCCACGCCAGCCAGATAGGCAGTGATCAGGCTCGTCTCACCGGAGTTGCGACCGAATAGCTCGACGACGCCAATGCGCTCATGCGAGCCCACGGGTGTGCGGAAGGCGGTGATCATATCGACGCTGCGGGTGACCGCCGTGGAGAAGCCAATGCAGTAATCGGTGCCATAAACGTCGTTATCCATCGTCTTGGGGATGGCCACGGCCGGCACACCCTCCTTGTCCAGGCGGGCAGTATAGCTCAGGGTGTCATCGCCGCCGATGGTGATCAGCACATCGATGCCCAAATGCTCGATGACCTTGAGCACATAATCGGTGTAATCCATGGTGCCTTCGTCATCCACCGGCTTGCCCCAGGAGGAATTCTTGAGGAAGTCCGGCGTGGCCTTCGGCTTGACCTTCTGTGGGTTAGTTCGAGACGTGTGCAGGAACGTACCGCCCGTGCGGTCGATGGTGCGCACGTCGTTGCGATGTAACTCGCGCACGTAGTACTCGTGCGTGGAGGGCTCGTCCAGGTTGTAGTAAAGCAACCCGGCCCAGCCGCGGCGGATGCCTAGCACGCGGTAGTCCTCCTCCAAAGCGCGTAGAACCACGGTCTTGATACACGCGTTAAGCCCGGGGACGTCACCTCCACCAGTCAGGATACCGATCGTCTTCTTCGCCATATGTTCCACCTCGTTCGGATAGGATTTTGATAGGTAAATTTTGAAGCATTGGCTCATCCACCTATATGCTCGTATGCTCGCTGCTGAGGCTCAGTGGGTGAGGCATCTCCTCGTCTCTACTACCCACATACCTTCAAGGGATGAGCCTTAAGCTTTACCCAACACGGCGGCCAAAAGCGCCATGCGGATATACATGCCGTTGACCATTTGGCGGAAATAAGCGGCCCGCGGATCATCATCGACGGCGTAGCTGATCTCACCCACGCGCGGGAAGGGATGCATGACGATCATCTTCTCCTTAGCCAATGCCATCAGCTCCGGGTCAACGATGTAGCAGTCCTTGACCGCCTCATACTGCGAGAGATCCGTGAAGCGCTCCTTCTGCACGCGGGTGACGTACAGGACGTCCACGTCACGGATGACGTCATGGATGTCGCTTGTCTCGGTGTAGTCTAACCCCGCCTCCTTCACCTCTTCCAGGATCTCCGCGGGCATCCGCAGGATGTCGGGTGAGACGAAGTACAGATCGACATCGTACAGGCACAGGAGCCGGGTCAGCGAGTGTACGGTGCGGCCATACTTGAGATCGCCGACCATGGCCACCTTCAGCCCGTCGATCTGGCCCAGCTCCTCCTGGATGGTGAACAGATCCAACAGAGCCTGCGTGGGATGCTCTCCCACGCCATCGCCCGCGTTGATGACGGGCTTACGCGCGTAGTGGGCAGCGATGGCGGCCGCTCCCACCTCAGGATGACGCAGCACGATGACATCCGCATAGCATTCCAGGGTACGAACCGTGTCCGGGAGCGATTCGCCCTTGGCGACCGAGGAGTAGACCACCTCATTGATGGCGATCACGCGTCCCCCCAGCCGCTGCATAGCCGCGCTAAACGATGACGACGTCCGCGTGCTCGGCTCATAGAACAGGTTGGCTAGCACCTTCCCCTGTAGTAGATCGGCCGAGCCAAAGCGCTCGACCATGGAGCGCATCTCTTCGGCGACGCGAAAGATGTATTTCAGATTCTCCCGGTTGAACTGACGGACGGATATGATGTCCCGCCCGTAGAAGCCGTTTTCAGTATAATCGGCGGGCCGAGCCTTTTCCATGGCGTAGCTCAGGTCGGGTTGGGGAATTTCCGAATGCACGCTCATCGTGATCCTCCTCTAGCCTCTCGGGCTGGCAGTCTCCTCGGTAGCGTTAAACAATACACGTCCTGTGCCTGGTTGGGCCAGGATCTCACCGTCCTGGAAGACGATCCGCCCGCGCAGGCTGACTTGGGTGACCCGCCCTGTGACGGGCATACCTGCAAATGGCGTCCATCCACAGCGCGTCCGCAGGGGATCGTCGCCGATGGTATATCTCGCGTCCAGATCGACCTCGGTCCAGGTCTCAGGCGGTAATGGAATGCCGAAGATGCGCGCCGGGTTGTGATGCAGCCGCTCGACGATCTGGTCTATGGTCAGGCGACCTTCACGGGCGGCTGTCAGCAGCAACGGCAGCATGGTCTCCAGGCCTGGGACGCCCGGCGGCGGCGATGCGCTGCGCTTTTCCTCCATCGTGTGAGGCGCGTGGTCCGTAGCGAAACAATCGATGATATCTAAGTGTTGCCACAAGACATCCCTATCGGCTGGCGTGCCCAGTCGAGGGCGCATCTCGCCCAGCGAGCCCAAACGCGGCAGGTCCTCCTGGGTCAGGAAGAGATGATGTGGCGTCACCTCACAAGTGACCCGGGCGCCGCGCGCCTTGGCTCGGGCGATGAGTTGGATATCCGCTGCCCGGGCCACATGACAGACGTGCAGGCGCTGGTCGTAGAGTTGAGCGAGGGCCAGACAGGCTGCCAGGGCAACCCCTTCGGCGTGTACGGCGATCGGCCCCGGTCCTGGCCACTTGCCGAACACATGCATCAAGGCACGCAAGGACTCGATCCGTAGGGGACCGAACGTCTCGTTGACATACACCTTCAGTCCGGCCGTGTGAGGGGCACAAGCGATATAACCATTTCCCGCTTCCGTGGATGCCCCCACAAAAAACCCGACGTCGCTGACCGCTTTCATGTCGGCGAGTCGGGCTTTGGCCTGTAAAGCCTCTGGCGTCGTCGTTGGGGGCGATGTATTGGGCATATCTAAGACGATGGTTAAACCCCCGGCCAGTGCGGCCTGGGTGCCGCTGAGAAAGTCCTCCTTGTGGGTCAGGCCGGGCTCTCGTAGATGGACATGCACATCGATCAGAACAGGTAATCGGATCCGGGTCAATCGTCCCTCTCGTACAAAGGCCCGTGGCAAGCATCAGCCAACGGGCACGTGTTGAGATGGCCTTCCTGCGTGATGATCTGCGGGATTTTACCACCAGTCCCGTGATCTGACAAGCACAGAAAGAGGGAGACCTCTAAAAAGCGAGACCCCGATCTCTGTCACCGGGAGATCGGGGTCAGCTGCGCTCGGCACGCACAGGGTATGTCGCAATCGGGAGCTGCTTTGGCGGTCATTGTCGCGAGAGGTGCTCCGCGGCGGTACGCACGTTCTCCTCAATCTGCAACAGCAGTGCTATCACGTTGCTTGTGATGAAGAAGAAGAGGAAATACAGGATGCCCGTGATAATGGGGAGGAAGGCCACGAAGCGTCCTGCGCTGGCCAGGGCGGGTGGTGCGTAGGCGACGAAACGACCGATGACCCCATACAGGACGATCGTGGCGATGATCCCGACCGCCAGGAGCACCCACGCAAGCACCTTAAAAACGGTGGCTATCGTGCGCAGTCCCGAAGAACTTCTCTCCACTAGCCGCGCTCCTTTCTTAGCTGGGGCTGAAGGCGGACGGATGTCGTGCGGAGTGCGAGCCCTGGGCCCTGATGTTCAGCAGGGCCCAGGGCCTCATGCGTCTTAGATATGCATCTCCGCCGGGATGACCTTGGCGCCCTCGGCCACCGGGAAGCGCACCAAGAGGTCCACATCCGCCTGAGCTAGGGACGGAAGCAGGAAGTTCACCAGCTCGATGAAGGGGCTGCCGGGATTAAGCTGAGCATACAGCCCGGCCGTGTCAGCCAGCAGCGCGTCGTTCCAGGCGAGATGCGGCAACTCCAGGCCGTTGACGTAGATCCAGACGCCATCGCCGCGAGCCCGCAGCTCGACGTGCTGGATGTTGAGCGCCTTCATCTGAGCGATCAACGCCGGCGGCAGCTCGACCATCCGGCAGTCCGCACCCATCTGGGCGCAGATCTCAGGGATGGGGGTCCCCAGCACGGAGGGCACGCCATCGTTGTCGTAGGCGATCTCAGCCCGAGCGACGATGGCGGGAGCGGCCTTGGTCGCTGCCACCTCGGGCACGGCACCCGGCTCACGCACGGGGATCTCCGCCACGCCTTCCTGCTTGGGGAACATCAGCACCAGGCCGATGCCCGTGCGGCGTACGAACGGCAGGAAGACCTTCAGCATGCTGGTCCACGGAGCCTGGCCCATGAAGGTCTCAACAGCGACGCCCAGGTTGTCGAAGCTCTCCTCGGTCCAGGCCAGGTGGGGGAGCAGCTTCCCGTTCACGAAGACCAGCACACCGCCAGCGCCATACTGGATCTCGATATGTTGGATGTTGGCGTTAGTCATCCAGGAGACCCAGAAGGGATCGATGCGCATAGCGGCGATGGAAGCCTCCAGGTCAACCCCCGCATACTGCTTGAGCAGCGGGTTGAGCTCCTCCAGGTTCAAACCGGCCAGGCTGGGGGTGCCACTAGCGTCGAAGGAAAGGGTGAGCCTGGGGAGCGCCAGCAAGAACTCCTCCTCCTCTGTGGTTGGCGCTACGGCGGGGCCGCAGCTCGTGACGAGTAACGCCACGACGAGGCCTACACTTAAGACGATGAGGAATTTGGGGAACCGCATTTAGCCACCTCCTTTGTGATGATTGGTCGGTTCCTTAAGCTTGGTGAATTGTGAGACCTTGGCCATCTGATGTGGAAAGGACATATGTCAGATGAGCGATGAGACGTAGAATAATCAGGGACTTGTGAGCTTGCGCTAGCTGCTCGTGGGGATGAACTTCAACCGGAGTCCTCCCATCTATCCGGGGCCATCCCTTGGGTGCTATCGCGCATGCTCTTCCATCGGATAAGCCAAGTGGATGATAAGGATGGTAGGGTGTGCGCCTGTACTCGCCTCCTTTTGTTATTCATGTTCGGCATGCCGAGCGGCTTACATGCAGCCTTTGTCCGTTGCGGCTGCTGGGAGAGCTATCACCTGTGCCTGTGTAGGCTCTATGATCTCTGCCCCGGACGTCCTCACCGTTGAGTTTTTAATTTTAACGGACATAAACATGGATGAGCTTCTCGCGTCGCCCTGCCTGGCGAGGGCAAGTACGACTTACGCTGCAAATGGCTTAGAACGACGATGACAAGAGTTCAACCGATCCGGAAAGGACAAACCGGGGCGGGTGACCGAGTCAACCTGACCTTGAAGACGCACTCGCAAAGGCGCCGTCCCGCCGCTACCCTTGTGATTCTGCCATGTTGCGCCATGGTCACCCGATGGATGTTGCAAGGCCTTCTCCTCCTAGCGCACTGTTCACGGCGAGACGGAGCGCAAAGAACTCCGGCCGTTTACCCGCAGGGTAGTCACTACAGTTGGGTTGGATCAAGCCCGAAAGCTCGGGGAAGGCTGAAACCGGGAAAGTTCACCCCTATTATACCACAACTTTCTAATTCGTGAAGTCCCACTTTTCTAAAAAATGCAACTCTAACCTGAATCCGCATCGCGCTGGTAGGATACCATATATCGCCCATCAACACAACACCATCAGGAGGAAGAGGTCGCGCCGACGCGTGCGGATCTCTTCGTTATAAAGGCCCCACCCTCCCTTCATTCTCTATTGACGTAGAAATGGCGCTAAAGAGACGATGAGCTCTTCACTATTTGAAGAAGATATGCCATTACCGGGCTGAAGAGTTTGCGGGTAGCACCCCATTTAACCCGTGGAGAGCATGTGGGGCGGATTTCTTGTAGTTGCTCGTAGGGTCATACCCCTATTTGCTCATTCACAATGTACCTCTTTGAGGAGAACAGAGGCCGTGGCAACCGTTGGGTACCCACCCCATCAGGCCACACTGTCGAGCCTGTTAGACAACAAGCAGGTATGGAAACTGCGCCACATCTCCCACATAACCACGTAGGGCGGCTTTCCATAGCCACCTCTGCCTGCTTTGATACACACAGGCCCAGCAGCCGCTCAAAGGGTATGTTTTGAATGAGCAGTGTGAGGTACAACTCTACGAGTACTTACATCTTACCCGCCATCTTGCGGTTGGTATGGAAACTGGCCCTACATATTGTATCTCTCACCATACAGGCATGGCACCCTTGCAATAACCATGGTTGAGTGTAAGCTACCCCCAGTTTGCGTCCCGAGGCGATTATGCTATAATTTAGGCGAGTGGAGAGGTCGCATAGTCTGGCCTAGTGCGCGCGTCTCGAAAACGCGTAGGGCGAAAGCCCTCGCGGGTTCGAATCCCGCCCTCTCCGCCTGGACTTTGAAGAGCCCGTAGGGGTCTTCCCTATAGCCCATCTGTGGAGCGTGTGCGGAAGGTCGTGGTAGGGTATATCCAGCCATGACCTTCCGCATGCATTCGGGAGATGGGCTTTCCCTATCTCTACTTGCAGTGGTCGCGAGAGTGGTCGCGGCCGTCATTTGGTCAAAAGCCGTGTCAATGCTATAATTTATGTAGGTCTGGAGAGGTCGCATAGTCTGGCCTAGTGCGCGCGCCTGGAGAGCGCGTAGGGCGAAAGCCCTCGCGGGTTCAAATCCCGCCCTCTCCGCCTGAGGGACCGTTGTGTAGACGGTCCTTTTTTGTTATCCTCAAGGTTTGGATCCCCTGGCGGGCTACTGCGGAGGCTCGGCAGCCCGCTCTGACCTCCTGATTCAGCAAAGAGAGTGGCCGAGCGTCAGGGTGCCGATGAGGGAACGGATACCTCGAATGGGCGAATTGAGTGTATCCGTCTCCGTTTTTTTGTGCTATACTGTTAATGGATAAGAACGGCCCAGGCTCTCAGCGAGGAGGAGGTGTCACATGTCTATTCTGGACAAGTTATTGCGGCGCGGTCGAGGGCAGGCGGAAGCTGCTGAAGCTACCAAGCCCAGGATGACGGATGAGGAAGCGCGCACTAAGCGCGTCGCGCTGTGGGAGGAGATCCGGGCAGGTCCTACTCCGGAGCGCGCGAAGGAGATCGTGCAGGAGGCAACGGAACTCCTGGATTACTTCGACCGCCAGCATCCCCTGCATGACAATATCCTAGATTTGATCCACGCGGCGGAGAAGATCGCTGGGCTGGAGCGTTTGTAGATCGCGCGATGCATGATGCCTCAGCATGGTGCCCCGGGTCGCTTGCTGTCGCGTTGCTATCGAGCTCTCTCTTCCCGATGTTTGCTGTTATGTGACTGTATAAGCGTCTCTTGCTCTTTTATGGCCGATGGCTCATCTGTGGAATGTGGGCTCGCCGAGGGAGCATGGCAGGTTATGCCGCTGCAAGGAGTACACGTTCGGGAGATGAGCTTAGCCGATTGGGTTTCTCAGGGCCTGGCCGTTCGAGAGTTTGACAAAAGCCCGGGGGTGCGTTACCATAGAACACGTGGTCGTGCTAGACGGGGAGCTAGCGGTGCCCTGTACCCGCAATCCGCTATAGCGGGGTCGAATTCCCCCTCGAGGGCTGGTGTGCGCTGGGACTGCAGGGTTAAGCGGCGTTGAAGGCTGGGTCCCGCGCAGCAGGGGCCCGCGAACCCCGCCAGGTCCGGAAGGAAGCAACGGTAAGCGGTCACCCCTGGGTGCCGCGGGGGTGCCTGGCCCGAGCTGGCTGGCCCTGTAAGCTGGCGTACGCGGTTCGACAGGGGGTGCACGACCACAGGAATCATCGCAGGCGGACACATCCTGTGTCCGCCTGTTTTGTTGGTAGTAGGGGCGCAGTACCGCTGCGTCCCCCGCTATTTCGAAATGTCACCGCGAACGGACGTAAAGGCGCACGGCCGTGTGCCCCTACTTCAGCCAAAGCGTGAGCGGACGCGCGCTCAGTCGCCGGAGAGGGCGTCCATGAGCTCGTCGAGCGAGACGACGGTCGAGGATGCCGCGGCGCGAGCCTTGATCTCGATGCCGCCTTGCTTCAAACTGCGAGGGCTGACGGTGATACGCCACGGCAGGCCGATGAGGTCGGCGTCCGTGAACTTGACCCCCGCACTCTCGGATCGGCGGTCCCATAAGACCTCCCAGCCGTTCCCCTCTAGCTGTTCAGCGAGCTGATCCACTGCCTCCGCTACCGCCGGGTTCTGGGGATTCAAAACAACTACATGTGCATCATACGGGGCGATGATAGAGGGGAGGATGAGCCCGCGTTCGTCGTGATGTGCCTCGGCTATGGCCACCAGGACGCGATGGAGATCGACCCAGGCCATGCCGATGTGTACAGGAAGGGGACGTCCCGTCTCATCGAGATAAGTCGGGCCGTCGGGAGATACGGGTAGCCTCTCCTGGCGGATCAGCACGAGGCCGTCGGTCTGGTCCAGAGAGTGGCCACAGGCGGGGCAGGGGGCGCCCTCGTGCGCCTGGATCAGGTCCGTCAGGATGTCCACCTCGAAGTCGCGAGGGTAGCGCACACCGCGCAGGTGATAACCGGGGCGATTGGCTCCGGCCACGAAGTTGATGTTGGCCTGGATGGAGGGATCCCCGACGACGGTGATCGGCTCACGCGGATGCAGCCCTACCGGGGAGGCGTATCCTGCGACGATGCCGGCGGCTTCCAGCTCCTCTGAGGAAGCCGGATGGAGCGAGGCTCCTACCGCTCGCTCCAGTTTGCCCACGTCGATCTCCAGATCGCCACGGACGACGGCGAAGATGATGCGCCCTTGCGGGGTGGCATAGAAGACGGCCTTCAGTGTGTGAGAGGTAGGGACGCCCAAGAAGTCAGCGACGCTCTGGATGGTCGTGCATCCGGGCGTGGCCACCTCCTCGACCTCCTGCGGCGGCTCCTCTGGCAGGGGAGAGACTCGGGGACGTAAGGCGCCCGTCTCTCCCGCCTCTCCACAGTGCGGACACGTCAACCAGGCGTCCGGGCCATCGGCGCACGGCATCCCCCATGCTCGTGCTGACCCCTTCATATAAGGTGTCGCGACGATTTCCTGGGCCTTGAGGTTCAGGCGCGCCCATGTCGCCTGCCAGTCCTCCCACGAGGTGTTCATACATGTCTCAAGGTCATCCTGGGTGGCCTCAAGCCAGAGGATCGCGCTGACCCCTGGCCTCGCCTCCCAGCTCAGGCGTTGAGGAAGCTGTCGATAAGAGCGGATCTCCGCCTTGATCAGCTCGTGCAGCCATGCCTCCTGATCCTGTTCGGGGAGCTGGAGGACCAGGGGCTGGACGTCGGAGACGAGGCCAACGCACAGACGTTGTACCCGTTCCAGCATCATCGCCCCCAAGGGCAGCCAGATGAAGCCCGCATCAGAGGAGGTGCGTAGATACCCGGCCCGGCGCAACCGGGTTTGTCCTGCCGGCTCACGCTGTTGACCAATCTCCCGTCGTGTTCGTCCGAACAGTCGCTCGATCTCCACCGCTGTCCCTCCGAATCAATATTCTGCTTCTACATTCTCAACCACTGTCAACAAGCCGAACCCTGGAAGAGACAACACGACGAATGCCGGTAAGCCAAGTCGTTTCCAAAAGGGGAACGGCTCGAGCCCTATAGCGCGTGCCACGAAGAGCGACATCACGGTCCCGTGGGTGACGATTGCCAAATTGCCGCCTGGATGCTTCCTAATCACGCTGGCTACTGCCTTGGCGAACCTCCGATGGGCTTCGTCGGCTGTTTCCTCTCCAAAGATCAATCTTCGCGGATTTGCAAAGAAGCGAGCGACTCGCGTCTCAAATTGCTGCTTCGTGCCAAATAGGCCGACGTTGCTTCTCTCATGCTCGTGTAAGTTCTCGGCGGTTTCAAAGGGTTTACCAAGTATATCAGCTATGATCTGTCCGGTTTCAGTGGCCTTTGGCTCCAGGCTGGACACAATCACATCGGGGGCATGGACGGCCAGCCTTTCGGCCAACTTCCTGCATCGAAGACGGCCCGTGTTCGAGAGATGCCATTAGTTGGCGGGCACGTCTGAAACGATCTCCGGCGCCGAATGTCTCACGAGAACGAGCTTTCGCATGTCAACGCCTGTCATCCGCCTGTAAACCGCGGCGGCGGCCTGTTAGCACATCGCGCCGCTTGATGACGCGATCCACCGCGTGTGTCAAATCGTTCCATGGGGCCGTGTCCAGGAACTCCATATCCGGCGCCGCTTGGAGCGCTGCTGCCAACATCTCTTCCCTCGGGAGCCGCGTGGCGTCCCATGCCAACGCCAGCCCACCGCCCGGGCGGAGCATCCGCGCCCAGACGGGCAGCCCGGAGGTCAGCAGATCCAGCACTGCCCCTTTGTGCTGGATGCCGTAGGGTAAGTCACCCACGATCAGGTGCGGGCGCAGGCCGGAGAGCAGATCCCCGGCCGCCCTCGTATCGCCGTGCGCCAACACGCATGTAAGCGGGCCGTCTGGCCCCTCGATGGTGAAAGTCCAGCGCCTTCCGAGCTGGCGAAGCCGCTCCTCTCGGATCTGATGCCGGATCCCCGCCTGGATCAGGAACTGGCGCAGGAAGCTCGCCGTGGACTCGACGTCCCGGCGAGCATGGTCGATCCCATACGCGTTGTGGCCCGCGGATAGGGCCGCGAACAGGCTTGTGCCGCCCCCACACAGGGGATCTAGCACGTCTAATGGCCTGGGGGCCTGGACGAAGTTCGACGCGAAGCGGGCCACGTTGAGCAGAAAGCGCGTGAGATCCTCGTTCGTCTTACCTTTATAGCGGCGGGCATATAAGAGCCCATCCGGCAGGCCGCGAGGGGGCGCGATATGGATGGGACGCAGCACCATATCGCGGGCCTCTCCAGTGGGGTGGTCCAGCCAGAAGAACCCGCGGGTCATCGACAGCTCACCCAGATGGACCAGTTGCTCGTCACTGGGCGTTTGGCTCAGCGTCAGCACCAGAAATGGCAACCCGGCGATCGCGCGTGTTTCGGCATGCACGATGAGCGCGCCCAGGGGGCTCATCTGCAGCTCCGGGAGCGCCAGTTGAGCGACCAGATCGGCGTATTGGGTGTTGCGTTGGGGCGTCAGCAGGCAGGCGAGGCGCGGTTGATCCTCACTCATGGGATAGATGGCTCCTGTGCGGGAATGCACCCGGTCGCCCGCGCGTGGGCCAATCCCGCTCGTAATTCCTCTTCCTCATAATACCAGTCCAGCTCCAGAGTGCGCACCGCGGCAGCAGGCAGATAACGGGCGATGTGTGCGAAGTCCAGTTCGCCCAGGCCCGGCAGCAGGTGATCGTGCAGACCGATGACATCGTGCAGGTGGACGCCCACGATGCGATGAGCGACGGCGTCCAGCCAATCCTGGTGGCGGTGGAACCCCAGATTGGCCAGCACCTGAACGTGTCCCACGTCGTACCAGAATCCCACGACCTGAGGGTCGTGCTCTTGTAATAGTATAACCAATTCCTCCAGGAGGGGGATCTCGCGGTAATGGCGGCGAGATTCCAGCCCGATGCGTACCCCGAGTCGGTGGGCCATCTCCGCCAGCTCGTCGAGGCTACGTCGGGCGGCCTCGAAGTACCGCGGTTGCCGACGCGCCCGCTCGGCGATGATCCGGTCGCGCAGCTTCGCGTAGATGGGCGAGTTCGCCTGTCTGCCGAGGAAGCGTTGCTCCAGCGCCTTCTCCAGATGGGGCGGCATCTCGACCGTCCCCAGATGAATGCACACGGCCTGCGCGCCCATCTCGGCCGCGAAGCGCAGGCATCGCTCGCCTTGAGCCACGGCCCATCGCCGTTTCTCCCCATCAGGAGAGGCGAGGAGAGCATCGATGGGGCCTCCATACGGCGAGGGCGAGGCGGGGGCCGGATAATGCACGGATTGGATGGGGATGTCCCCAGGCTGGAGATCGGCCACCTGCTCTAATGTGACGATGCGGCTGATTTCCAGCGACGGGAATCCCAACGCCCTGATGGCCTGCATCAGGGACCGCAGGTCGTCGAATCGATGCTGTGCCCACATGGATGATATGGCGAACGACATACGATAAGGGCTCCTTTTGTCCAAAGTCCGCTTAGCGTATAGGACCGTAACGTTTGCTCACGATGGCCTGCCCCGTTGGCCTGAGGGCGAAGTCGATGAAGATCCTGGCAGCTCCGGAGGGCTCATCCCTGGTGATTAGGTAAAGAGGACGGGCCAGATGATAACGGCCATCGGCTACCGTTTCGGGGGTGGGCTGTAGCCCTTCAATGCGTAGCACCTTGACCCGGTCGTCCACCCATCCCATCGACACATAGCCAATGGCCTGAGGGTGTACAGCGATGTAATCGATCACGGCCTGGCTGCTAGGCATCATCAGCGCCGTCAGCGTCACTCGCTCGCTGCCCATCACGCGCTCCTCGAAGGCGGCCCTCGTCCCGGACCCCTCCTCGCGGCTGAGTACCTGGATGGGCTGATCCTCTTCTCCGCCGCCCGGCGCGCCCACGTCCTCCCAATGGAAGGCCCATCCCGCGAACACCCGGCGCAGTTGCAACATGGTCAACCCCTCGAGGGGGTTATCGGGGTGGACGACGATGGCGATGCCATCCCAGGCGATGGGGATGGTTTCCCATGAGTCCTGAATGATCTCCTTGGGCAGCCAGGATGCTGCGGCCATATCGATGTCACCGTCGGCCAGCAGGGAGAGACCGAACGTCGTATCGCCGCCCTCGACGAGCACGTTCACCCCGGCGTGTTGTTCCTGGAGGGCCTCGGCTAATTCGCGTAGCAACGGGGCCATGCTCGTGGATCCGGCGATGCGCAGCGTGATCGGGGTAGGCGTCCCCGCCGTTGCATCGCACGCTATCAGGAGGACCAGACCTGCCAGGAGGAGCGGACCTGCGATTAGAAGCTGTGTCAGGAAGCGCGAGGGGAGGAGCGGGAGGCGAGGGAAAGGGGAATGACCCTCTCCAGGGCGCCCGAAGGCGACATCTTCGGCTGTCTTGCGCCCGCGCGGAGATAGTCCCCAGGCTTTTCGAGCGCCGGGATCCTCCAGCGTATTCTCCGAAGATGTGCCAAGTTGGATGTCCCCTCGATCGATGCGCATCCTTACCTGACGAAAGATAGGATCAGTCCACCGAGGCCGACTGCGGCGCAGTAGATGGAGAAGATATACAGGCGTCCGTCCTGCAGATATCGGAGTAGGAAACGGATACAAAGATAGCCCGTCGCGGCGGACGCCGTAAAGCCGATCACCAGCGCGGGGACCTGTTGCCCGAGCTGGCCGGCCGTGGTTGCCTCGGCCAGTTGCAACACGCCGGCTCCTATGAGCGCTGGCGTGGCGAGCAGGAAGCTGTAGCGGGCCGCGGTCTCCCGACGCAGGCCGCGGGCGAGGCCAGCCGCGATGGTGGCGCCGGAACGGGAGACGCCGGGGATGATGGCGAAGGCCTGGGCCGTGCCGATGACCAGCGCGTCGATAAGGCCGACCTCTCGCAGGGGACGGCGCTGTTGGCTCCAACGCTCGGAGGCGAACAGGAAGGTGGCCGTGACCAGCAGGAAGCCGCTGGTGGCGCGCGGGTTCGCGAAGAGCGCCTCGAACTGATCTTTAAACAGGTAGCCCAGGATCACAGCAGGTAGCGTGCCGGCCACGATCCCCCAGGCCAGCCGGGCGTCCTGATCGGCCAGGGAGCAGCGCAGCAGACCGCGCAATCCGGCCGTGATCAGGCGTAAGAGATCCTGCCAGAAATAGAGGAAGATGGCGATCAGCGTCCCCCAGTGTACCATGGCATCGAACAGGAGGCTGCCCGGTTCCCATCCCAGCAGCCAGGGCAGCAGCACCAGATGCCCGGAGCTGGAGATGGGGAGGAACTCGGTAGCGCCCTGGAGGATGCCCAGTACCAATGCCTGAACGAGGTCCAATGGTGATCTCCGTGAGGTCGTCTTATTCTGATCTGTTTTCCCGTCGGGCGGCCCGACGGCGTTCCAGCTGCGCATGCCGGATCTCCTGGTTGGGTATAGAATAGTTCGCCAGGAAATCCGCCTTGAACTTGAGATACGTGCCTGCCCGGATGTGGGCGCGGACGTCGTCCATCAGCCGGAGCATAAAGTGGAGGTTGTGGATGGTGGCCAGCCGCAGGGCTAGGACCTCGCCCGCCTTGAATAGATGACGTAGATAGGCACGACTGAAGTGTTGGCAAGTGTAGCACGTGCAGCCGGGCTCGAGGGGCTCTGGATCTTCCGCGAACCGGGCGTTGCGCAGATTAATGCGACCATGGCGCGTGAGAATCCCGCCGTTACGCGCCACCCGGGTGGGGAGCACGCAGTCGAAGAGATCGACGCCGCGGGCCACGGCCTCCAGGATATCCTCCGGCGTGCCCACGCCCATCAGGTAGCGCGGCCGATCGATCGGCATCAGCGGCATCAGCGCATCCAACGTGGCGTACATCTCCTCCTTTGTCTCACCGACGGACAGCCCGCCGATGCCGTAGCCGGGGAAGTCAAGAGATTGCAGGAATCGCGCGCTCTCGGCCCGCAGATCGGGGAAGATGCCGCCCTGCACGATTCCGAACAGCGCCTGATCCTTTCGCTGTTGAGCGGCCTTGCACCGCTCAGCCCAGGCGTGGGTACGGCGCAGTGCCTCTTCATTATAGGCCCGGTCCTTCGGATCCGGGCATTCGTCCAGGCACATGATGATGTCAGCGCCGAGCAACTCCTGGATCTCGATGGCGAGTTCCGGCGTGAAGCGATGCTCGGAGCCGTCGATATGGGAACGGAAGGTGACGCCGTCCTCATCGACCTGGCGTAGGTGGGCCAGGCTGAAGATCTGAAATCCACCGGAATCCGTCAGGATGGGATGGTCCCACGCCATGAAGCGATGCAAGCCGCCCATACGGGCGATAAGCTCGGCGCCGGGTCGCAGGTATAGATGATACGTATTGGCCAGGATCAGCTCAGCGCCCAGCTCCTCCAGCTCATGTGGGGTGACGGTTTTGACGGTCGCCTGGGTGCCCACCGGCGCAAAGCAGGGGGTATGGATGGGACCGTGGGGCGTGTGAAAGACGCCGACGCGGGCTGGCCCATCGGTAGCCTCGACTGAGAAGTGGAACAGAGATTGGTGATTTGGAGATCCGTGATTGGAGACGGTCATGGCACGAATTCTAAGAAGCGATCGATCTCGTCTGTGGTGTTGTAGAAGTGGGGTGATACCCGGATGGCAGAGCCGCGGTGAGAGATGACGATGTCCGCCTCGGCCATGCGCTCCGCCAGCGCCGCGGGATCCTGCCCTTTGGGGATGAAAGAGACGATCCCTGAGCGCTCCTCGGGACAGGCATGAGGTGTGATGATCTCCACCCGGCGTCCTCGTAATCGCTCCAGGAGATAATCGGTCAGCTCCAGCACGCGAGCCTGGATGCGCGAGATGCCGATATCCAACAGGAGCTTGAGGCTGGCGGCGAAGCCGACGACGCTGGTGTGGGAGAGCACGCCCTCTTCAAATCGGGAGGCGTCCTTCTTCCAGGGCAGATCAAAGGAGAAGTAGTCGCCGGGCTCGTGATCCGTCCCGCCGAAGCCCAGCACCGCATGGCCCAGATCGTCCAGACGCTCCGCCCGGCAGTAGAAGATGGCTGCGCCAGGGGGGCCCAGTAGCCACTTGAAGGCCCCGGCCGACAGGAAATCGATTCCCATCGCCTCGACATCCAGCTCGATGGCCCCGAGGCCCTGGATGGCATCGACGCACAAGAGCGCGCCCTTCTCCCGGCACATCTGCGCGATGGCCGCGATATCGTTGCGGTAGCCGGTCAGGAACTCCACGAAGCTGATGGAGACGACGCGAGTTCGTGCGTTGATGGCCTCACGCAGCCCGTCGAGGGGCACGCGATGATCTCGGGCGGGTACGATCCGCACCTCCACGCCGCGGGGGGCGAGGCTGCGCCAGGGATATACCGTGGCGGGGAACTCCGTCTCCGCGCACACGACGTTATCGCCTGGACGCCAGTCTAACCCGTCGGCTACCAACATGATGCCATGAGAGGTATTGCGGGTGATGGCGATCTCCTCAGGTCGCGCCCCGATGAGGCGAGCGGCGCGCGCTCGCACAACCTCTGTCGGACTCTCCTCATCCCCATAGGGGGACGTGCCGTATTTCAGTCGCGCGTCGAGATATGCTCGTATGGCCTCATAGACGGGTTGGGAGATAGGCGAGACAGCGGCGTGGTCGAGGAAGACCTTTTCTTTCGTAACCGGGAACAGGACCCGCCAGGCCTGAATGTCCAAGGTATATAGCCTCCGGATGAGCAAGGGTGATGAGCCAGGCGAAGATTAGCATGCTGTGGGCAGGCTGTCAAACGTGAGGAGACGGGGATTCGTGGAGCAGACGTGTCCTTAAGCCGCTTGAGATGGGATGGAGGCTATGTTATAATGGCCGTCGAAAGGCGCTGAGGGTTCTCGGCGATTCCCGCGCATGAGGAGGCATTATGAGCATCATAAGCAGGCATAAGAGATGGGGGATGGCCTTGATTGCGTTGGTCGTGCTGGCCATGCCCTGGGCAGGATGGTGGGAGCAAGCCAGCGTACCCACCGCGATGGCCGAGACCGTGGATGAGGAGATCGTGTACCTGGACGTGTGGGGACGCATTAAGGTCCATGATCCGCACGTGGCCCCCGGGAAGGAGGCCGTGGTCTGGCAGTCGCCTGACAATGGATGGTCTGCAGTGGCCACGGGTGACTTTAACGGGGACGGCGATGACGAGATCGTGGCCATCAAAGGGAACACGGTCCAGGTCTTCGATCCGGTCATCCAGGCCGGGCAGGCTGAGGTGGTGTTTCAACGCAGTGCGGCTCCCTATTTCTGGGAGCTGGTGGCCACCGGCGATATCGACGCCGATGGCCGCGATGAGATCATCCTGACGCGCTCGGATAATTCGGGCGGGATACGAGAGCATCTCGTCGTCTGGGATGGCGGCGCAAACGGCACGAACTGGACCAAAATCAGGGACAACAGCTACGGTTGGCCCTGGGATGACATCGCGTTGGGCGATGTGAACGGCGATGGGCGGGATGACATCGCCATGATCCGCTACTGGGAGAGCCAGCATGATCGCCGGCTTACGATCTTGAACCCCGTCAACTGGACCACCTTACATGATCAGTCTTACAATTTCCCGTGGCTGGATGTCGCCATCGGAAACACCGATCAGACATCGGGCGATGATCGGGAGGAGATCGTCCTCACCCGCGAGGGGGTAGTGGACGTCCTCGATTCCTATCTGGTCATGCGGTGGGTGAGCTGGAGCAGCTCGCTTCAGGATGTGCATGGGGAGAAGTTCTATCCTTACTTTACGGACATCGCGCTGGGGGATGTGAATAACAGCGGTGATATGGAGGTTTTCCTGCTACGAGATCCCAAGACGGATAACGGGATCGCTTTTATCATGCGCAATTATGGCACCGATGCAGTGCCGACGTTTGAGCGCAGGATCGGACGAGATTGGAAGGCGGTCGTGGCTGGCGACGTCGATGGGGATGGACGGGCCGAGGCGGTGTTGCTCTCGGCGTCGAAGATCCGTATCTACGTGAGTCCTGAGATCGATAACTCCTATCTGCACGTCGCTGGCTCCTATCGGACGACTGGACGCAGCCCCATCGCCCTGGGGAACCTCGATGGGGAAGGGATCGCGGCGGAGCCGCGATTGGGCGTGAGCCCGACGAGCTTCACGGTCCAATTGGTCGGTGGGGAGAAGACGAATCGCTACGTCAACATCACCAATACTGGTGCGGGTGGACCCTTCGCCTGGACCGCGACGGTGACCGCGGGGGCGAGCTGGCTATCCGTCTCACCCACGCTGGGCAGTACCCCCGCTCAGATCGTCCTGCAGATCGATACCGCGGGGTTAGCTCCCGGGACGTATGTGGGACGCGTCCGGGTGACGGCCTCAGGCATCCCGGGAAGCCCCCAGGATGTGGTGGTCACGTTGAAGGTGGAACCGCCGCCGTTTGGTGTGCAGCCGGATGAGATCTTGTTCACAGTGTTGCAGGGCCAGCCGTATACTCCCCCGCAGATCCAGGTGACGGGCTCCGGCGTTGATTGGGTGGCGGGCGTGATCCCGGCGGGTAGCTGGAACGCCTTGGCGGCGGCCGCGGAGGCATCAGGCCAGCTGGAGCGCATCGCGGGAGGATGGCGAGCTGGCGAGGGCGCGGACGCCGTGACGGTCTCGGATGTCTCGTGGGTCACCCTGAACCCGTCAGAGGGGACGGCGCCTTCCACCATCTATGTGACCATCGATCAGACGCAGATAGAGCCGGGGGTGCATCGAGCCACCATCGTCGTAGACGGTGGCCCCACCGTGTCCCCACGGTTCCATGGGGTCGATATGACGGTGCTGTTGGCCCAGCACCAACTCTTCTTACCGATGGCGTTTGGCTCGAACGAGTGAGAGACGCTTCCTCGGCAAGAATTTGACTGAAGCCCCCGTCGGGGTGGCGGTCGTTGGCGATGATAGCTATGTCCGACGGGGGCTTGTTGTTGTCCTAATAACGGAGATCGTGAGCCCCATTTCCTGAGCCCTGAGGGCCTGCATTAGGATGGAGACGATCATCCCTTCCTTCAGCCGGATGAGATGCGTGGGGCAATGACAGTCCGAAGCGCCGAATCGGGGGATAGGGATGGCCGATCCGGGGAGGGCGAGCAGGCGACGTGCCCACTGGCATTCCCGCTTTGCGTTCCCTGTAGCCCATATGACGTAAATCACGGGGGCCAGTGCGGTCAGGTGGTCGATATGCCAACGTGGCCGCCTCTCGCGGGGAGCTCGTAGATGGCGCGCCACGCGGGCGGCCAACCCTCCTGACCCGCGGGCGCTTCCTACGTACGCGTACCATCCCTCGTCTAGGCGAAAGGTCCCCAGCCGGCCGGGAGAGATGACGATTGGCCTGGTGACCTGGATCATCAGGACGTAAGTGCCTGGCGCGCGAGGGAGTTCATGAGCTATCACAGCGCTATCTCATCCTGTAGACGGGTATGGTGAGTATGAGATGGACATCTTCGCCCTTACATCGTGAGTTGGAGATCGCTCGGGAGGTGATCCGCCGGGCGGGTGCTCAAGTGGCCGCCATCTATGCTCATGGTGCCGCTGTGGAATGGAAGACGGTAGATGAGCCGATCACGGCGGCCGACCGGGCCAGTAACGATATCATCGTGGAAGCTTTGCGGTCGACCTTTCCTCACGATGGCCTGTTGTCCGAGGAGACGGCGGACGATGGTACACGATTGCGCCATCGCCGGGTGTGGATCGTGGATCCGCTGGATGGCACGCAGGATTTCGTCGATCGCACCGGCGAGTTCGTGGTGATGATCGGGCTGGCCATCGACGAGAAACCCGCGTTGGGTCTGGTGTATCAGCCCATCGTGGATCGGCTGTTCATCGGCCTGCCGGGCGAAGGGGCGTGGGTGGAGCAAGGCGACCACCGCGAGCCCCTGTCCGTCTCGGATGTGTGCGAGCCCGCGCGAATGCGCCTGGTGGTCAGCCGTTCCCACCGCAGCCCGCTGACCGAGGCGGTATGTCAGGCTCTGGGGATCCGCCAGGAACGGCCCTGTGGTAGCGTCGGCCTGAAGGTGAGCCTTCTGGCGACGCGGGAGGCCGATCTGTACATTCATCCCAGTCTGGGATGTAAGGAATGGGACGTGTGTGCCCCGGATGCCATCCTGCGGGCCGCCGGCGGGCGGATGACCGATTGCTGGGGGCGAGCTTTCCGTTATAACCAACCAGACGTCCATAAGCGGTGGGGCGTGATCGCGAGTAACGGCCACGCTCACGCCAGGATCGTTGGCCACGTGGCGGCCGCGTGCGAGTCAGCTGGCGTCGATCCCCGCGTGGGATTCGTATAGTGCAGTAGAGGCGGGTCTCAGACCCGCCCCCAGACCTATCCATACGGATTTAGCCCTCCAGCACGGAGGCGAGAGTCTCCGTCACCTGATCCAGATCCTCCCGGTTGATGACCAGCGGCGGCAGGAAGCGGATAACGGTGGGGCCGGCGGGCAGGGCCAGCACGCCCCGATCCATCAGCCTGCGCAGATACGGCGTGCTACGCTCCCTCAGCTCCACGCCTACCATCAACCCAAGGCCGCGCACCTCGCGTATCTTCGGCGACTCGATGCGCCGCAAGCGTCCGATGAAATATTCCCCCTTCTCCGCCGCCTGGCGGGGCAGGTCTTCTCGCTCTAACACGTCGATAGTTACCAGCGCGGCCGCGCAGGCTAACGGATTACCGCCGAAGGTGGAACCGTGGGCGCCTGGCTGGATCTTCTCCGCCACGGCCTCAGTCATGAGCACCGCGCCCATGGGCACACCACCCGCCATCCCCTTGGCCAGCGCCATCAGGTCGGGTCGAAGATCATGGTGCTCTACCGCGAACCATCGCCCCGTGCGGCCGAATCCCGTCTGCACCTCGTCGATGATGAGCAGTGCTCCCGCGCGATCGCAAAGCTCGCGCGCTCCCTGCAGGAACTCACGTGAGCCAGGCCGGACGCCTCCCTCGCCCTGGACGACTTCCAACAGCACAGCCGCGGTCTCCTCGGTGACGGCCTGGGCCAGTCGATCCAGGTTGTCATAAGGGATGTGGGTGAAGCCGGGGACCAGCGGCTCGAACGGCTGTCGGTACTTCCTCTCCCAGGTAGCGGAGAGGGCGCCCAGGGTGCGGCCGTGAAAGCCGCGCATGGCTGCCACGATGCCAGGGCGGCCGGTGGCCAGACGCGCGAACTTGATGGCGCCTTCAATGGCCTCCGCTCCTGAGTTGCAGAGGAAGGCGCGGGTCAACCCCTCGGGCGCCAGGCTGATCAGCCGCTCCAACAGGCGGGCGCGCTGGTCGTTGTAGAAGACTTCCGGACAGGTGATGAGCCGTCGTGCTTGTTCGGCGATGGCTTCGGCCACCTCGGGCCGGCCGTGGCCGAGGAGCGCGACGCCGTGGCCGGAGGCGCAATCGATGTACTCGCGGCCGTCAGCATCCCACAGACGGGCGCCCTGGCCACGCACGATGGCGATCTCCCGCTTGGGATACGCGCCGGAGGTGTAGCGAGATTCGAGTTCGATGATGGATGTATTGGATGACATGGCTTCCCCTACTCGATCACGGTCCCTTGGCCGGCCAGCGCCCGGCGGATCGGCTGTTCCACCCGGCCGTCGGCGAAGATCACCCGACGCACGCCGGCATCCAGCGCCTCCGCTGCCCCCAGGACCTTCTTCTTCATGCGGTCCTGCGCGAAGTCCATAGCCGATTCTACGTGCCCACGCGGGATGCGCGAGATCAAGCTGGATTCGTCCGGGAAGTTACGCAGCAGGCCGGGCACGTTGGAGAGGATGATGAGTTGTTCGGCGCCTAACGCCTTCGCCACCGCCGCGGCCGCTCGATCCCCGTCCACGTTGATGGCCTCGCCGTCGTAGGACGCGGCCGGCGGCGTCAACACCGGCAGATAGCCGTTGTCCAGCA
>DUEN01000179.1 GCA_011176545.1 Caldilineae bacterium
CGTACAGACTCTCACGGCAATCACTCAGCCGTAATTAGCCTAAGGCGCAAGGCATTGCGTCCTGCGCCCCAACAACGGGGAACGAGGGGAACCGTATGACTGAGTTAACCATCACCAGACCACAAGACCTGACTGTCCATATCCTGGACCCCGACGCATGGCGCGACATCTGGCTCGACGCCCGGGCCCAAAATCCACATACCCGCCGCGCCTACCAGCGAGCCTGGACCGACTTCTTCGCCTTCGCTGGCGTCGAGCCGTGGCAGGTCACCGTCGCTCAGGCCACCGCCTGGCGTGGAAAGATGGAAGCCGAGGGCAAAGCACCTGCCACCATCCGCCAATACATGGCCGCCCTCAGCTCATTCTACCAGTTCCTGTCCGAGACCTACGGCTTCCCCTTCAACCCCTTCATCGCCAGGGCCGTCCCCCGCCCTCAAGCCCCCTCACGGGCCTGCCCGTTGAGCCGCCGACAGGTGCAGGCTATGCTGGGACTCATCAACCGAGACTGCCTCACCGGCGCCCGAGACTACGCCCTGCTCATCACCTTCCTGCTCACCGGTCGCAGGGCGTCCGAAGTCCTCGGCATGCGCTGGGGAGACATCCGGCGGAGGACGGGGGAGTACATCTGGCACATCGATCCGTCGGAGGAAGTGCCCTTCCCATCGGCCTGCTACGACGCCATCGTCCACTACCTGCAGCTCGCCCATCGGTGGGAGCCCCCGGCGGACGCCTACATCTGGCATCCCGTCAGCGACCACGGGTGCGCCAACTTCCCCAATGTCCGGCTCTTGAAGTACAATCGACCCATCAGCCGTGTCCAGGCCGCCAGGATCCTGCGTAAGCGGCTGCGGGCCGCTGGCGTGCCGAATCCGGATCGCTATCGCCTCGAAGACCTGCGCCACACCTTCGCCTACTTCCACTCCCACACCTTCCACAACGTCGACCTGCTCCGCCGACGGCTGGGGCACGCCAGGATCGGCGTCACCAGAAGCTACCTGGAAGCCCTGACCGCGCCCGACGAGGACGAGCTATTGTCCACCATGGGCATCGTAGCATACCCCGATGGGCTGTCCAGCAACGGCGGCGAATCGGCCCACAACAGGGGCGGAAGAGGAATTTGACATATGGATATCCCACTAGAGCGCATTGTGGCCGTCTGCGCGGCGCTGATCACTTTCGGCATCGGATACAACGCCCTGGTCGAATGGCTCAATCAAGAGGTACCGGACCACGGCTACACATCCTTCCTGGTCGTCGGCGGCGTACTGGTCACCCTGGCCGGGGCCGCCCTCCTGATCGGCTGGCAAGAGGTGCTCTTGGTGAGCCTCTGCTTCACCGCCTCCGGCCTGCCCATGATCGTCGGCAGCGTCCGTCGATCCCTGCGGGAGCGGGCCCGGGAGCGGGCGCTCAGCCAGCAGGACGCCATGGAAGCACTGCGAGGTAAATCGTGACCCGCCCCATTCCGGGTGGCTATCTGGACCGCCAACTCCTGAACCGGGCCATGCGGGCCAACACCGCCGCCCGAGGGATCATCGGCCGCATCCTGCAGGAGCAACCCGGGCCGGAGCGGCTGGCGCTGATGCTGGCGCAACTGGCCCATCACCTGGCGGATCAGGCGGAGGCCCTCAACGAGATGGATCGCATCCGAAGGGAGGCGCCTATGGCGAGGGGAATGGAGCTGAGCATCGAGCAACTCAGGCGGGAGAATGAGCGATTGGAGCGGGAGATCGCAGAAGCTAAAAGGCTTTTGGAGGCGCTGGAACGATCACGGCGTAGGAGAGGAGGCGAATGACATGGAGATCATCCTGCTGTTCCTGCTCATCCTATACCTGCTCACGCTGCCGAGCCCGTGGAGGTGAAACATGGCGTACCTGGGGATGATCGACGGCAAGGTATATCCCGCCTTCCCGGAGTATGACGGCATATGCGGCGACTGTGGCAAGCGCTCGGCTGCCTGGGGCGACTGGCTTTGCCCCGAATGTCGTCGGCGCCTGGAACAAGAGATCGCGGAAGCGGGCATCGAAGAGGAGGTGTGCGATGGAGATCCTATTTGTCCTGCTGATCATCTGGTTACTGGTTGAAACGGCATTAGGGTGGTAGATGGAGGGTGCATCATGAGGGAAGTGATCACCATGGACAGAGACAACATCTCACAGCTATTTGACGAGATCCTGAATGCAGTTCACACGCTGGAAGACGCCAAAGCGCAGCGAAGAGAGTTTGAAAAGCTCCCACGGCCGGAAAGGCCGAAGGCCTGCGAGACAATCGATAAGTGGCTCGCGTACAAGCGATGGCAAGCCGATTTCGAGGTGAGAGAGAAGCACATTCGATCTCGTGTGGAAGAGGCACAGAAGCGGGTAGAAGATCTGACCAGAAAATGGTTCCAGCTTGGCTTGCCGGGAGAGGTCTGGTTCCGCCATGGCGAGGTTGGGATCGGCATGGCACTCTCGGACTGGGGTGGATCTCACTCCTACCCCGTGATTGCACCATGGAGAGATGAGATGCCATCTTTAGACCATCGCTATTATGGCAGTTAGGAGGAGCGAGATGCCGAGCACAGCAACCCAACTGAGGGCCATATACCCCCTGAACGAGGCCATCCGACGCCGTCTGGAGGAGAAGCGCCGGGAACGGGAGGAGGCCGCCCGGCAGACGGTTGAGCGCATCGCCGAGATCCAGCGTCGAGAAAGGCTCGTCGCCCAACTCATGGTCGATTGGCTGGCCCAGAACGAGGGCGTGGAGGTGGATCCCGATGAGCTGAGCGCCGTCCTATGCCATGATGGCGGCTACCGGATCACCTGGCGCCGAGATGAGGCGTACGTCGAGCTCCTGGCCCAGGTTACCTTGCATGAGGACCTGGACCAGTCCTGGGTCGAGGTAACAGAACCAGAGTATTCTAATGCCAAATGGAAGGGCTTCACTCGTCAGCGCGGCATGTCCGTCTATGCGGAATATGGCCGCTTCGTGGATGCCGTCATCTACGCTCTCGGATTAGACGAGGAGCACTACCCCATCTCGATCGAGTTCATGGAGGTGTAACCATGTACGTCCCGCTGACATGCATCGGCGATGCCGACCTCGCCGCCAAAGCCGATCGAACCTGCGAGACCGGCGCCCTCACCAAGACCATGGCCAAAGCACTCGTGGTCATGCGGGAGGAGATCACCATCGAGCAGGCCATGCGCTGGCATGAGATGCAGGAACGCCGCCGGGACAGGACGCCGCCCATTCGCAACCCGCGACTTCGCGAGGCGCTCAAAGAGTGGGACAGAGCAACCGGGCTCATGGCCTTCGGGTGGTCATCCCACCGCAAGGGATGGACGCGCCGGTCCATAAACGGAGGGCGATAAAAGGACGGGGCTCTCGTGAGCTCACACTCACGAGAGCCCCAACACCTGGAAACCCTAACAACCAATAGGAGGATACACAAAATGCAGCGAAATGTCAACTCGAACAAGGCCATAACCCTGAGGGAGGAGGAGACTCAGGTCGATCTCTGGGATGTGAAGCGACTACAGCAGATCGCCGCCTTACTCAAGAAGATGGTACCCAACGGCGAGCGGCTGTCCGACGGCGAAGCCCTGGCCTTGGCCCAGGCGGCCCGCATCCTGGATCGCAACCCGCTGGTGGGCGAGCTATGGGCCATCCCCGGCAAGGGCGTCACCGATGGCTACCGCGGCCTCATCAAGGACGCCAAGCCGGGAACCTACCACCTCCACTACCGCCCCCTCACGCCTCAGGAGATCGAGGAGCACGAGGTCCGCCCGAGCGACATTGCCAAGGCTTGCGAGCTGTATCTCTTCGAGGAGATGAGGCAGTGCCGGGAGTTCAGCATCCCTTACGAGCCCACCGTGGGCATCGGCATCGTGCGGGAGGAAGAGCGATACCAGACGACCCGATGGGACGAGCGCCGACGTCAGAAGGTGAAACTCCCGCGTGATCAGTGGCACCCCATCGAGCCCCCCACCGGCCGATCCTGGGCCTGGAAGGCCGAGATCCGGGCCATGAAGGACGCGCTGCGTCGCGCCGGCGTCCAGTACGTGGATCGTGAGGAAGTAGAGGAGCTGCGCCGGCAGGCGGAAGCATTGGGCGTGGACACTACTGGCGCCGAGAGCGCCCCGCAGATTCTTCAACTTGTGGATCAGCATCAAGCGCTGGAGGAATCCCATCAGCAGCGCCAGGAGTACTTGGAGGCCACAGAGGCGAATTTCGGGCCGGAGGCGCGTGAGGAGGTCGCCAAAGCCGTGGTCGATGAGGACATCAACGATCTATTCGGTGAGGCCGAGCAGGCGCCGGTATCGGATCCACAGGCCGAGCCGCCTCAATTCTGGGGTGTGCCGCACGCGTGGGTGAAACGTCTGGTAGAGCGCGCCAACGAAGTTACCGACGGATACTATCGCCATCTTATGCATGCGGAGAACACCCTCAAGAGGGAGGGTTTCACCCAGGTCACCCGAGCCAACATCACGCAAGCCCTGCAGACCCTGATCGTCCACGCCCAGAAGCGCATGGCGGAAAGGAACCGCACCGAGGCGCCCACCGACCAGCCACCGCAGGAGCAGCCGCCGCTCCTGCCGGATGAGGAACCGGAAGATCACATGACCCCGGACGAGCCGACGGATGCGTGAGGGGAGGCGATCATGCGGGTGAGAGTGGCGAAATATGACTCCCTGAGGGAGGACCTGGAAGCCGATCATACCGTCATTGAGATCATCGAGCGCATCCCTGAATTCACCTCCATGTTGGAAGCTTCCCGTTGGTATGACGAACAGGCGATGAAGATCGCTGACGCGCTGCAGTACGCGCTCCCGCAGGGTACGTTCGAGCGCCTGATTGCTGAACTGTTCCGCCGCGCGGCGAGTCTATACAAGGGCCAGTGTCTGCAAGGGGATGCAGCGGGAGAGAGGATGGCATCATGAACGAGCTGCATGACCTGCTCAGACAATACCGAGAAGTCTTCGACGAGATGCAGGCCGCCACAGCGGACATCCGGCAGGCGATCGAGGAGCTGAATCAACAGTTGGCCGAGACTGAGGCCCCGTATCAGGAACGCCTGGAAGAGCTGACTCACCAGATAGAGTACCAGGCGAAGCTTAACGGGGTCAATAAGGCCATCAAGACGGAATGGGCCATGGTTCGGTATCGCGCCGGTTACGTCCGCAGGACCTGGAACGATAAGATGCTCATCGGCTACGCCCAGGCCCATCCGGAGATCCTGGCCTTCGTGAAGGAGACACACGTTCCGCCGAAGATTAGCATCGTGATTTGAGGTGTTGGCCGCCGCTGTTTGGCAGGGGGAGGCTCTTCGCCTCCCCCACAAGCCGGGAATGATATGAATTGGTTTCGTTTCTAAGGGAATGACATGAATTGGTTTCGTTTCTACAATGAGACATACAGGGACCCAAAGATAAGGCGCCTGGCTCGCGAGATGAGTTGTAGCATCGCCGAGGCGGTGGGTGTGTGGGCGATTCTCCTCTCCCTAGCAAGCGAGAGCGAACGACGTGGTGCACTCATGCTGAATAGTGATATCCCTCTTGATCTATCTGATCTGGAGGATGCCACAGGGGCGCCCAATATCAAAGAATGGCTGGAGTGCATGCAACGCCTTGGCATGCTCACGTATGATAATGACACCTGGTACATCACAAACTGGGATAAGCGGCAGTTTGAAAGTGATTCATCACGCGAGAGAGTTCGGCGATATCGAGAGAAACGCAGGGGTCTGGGAATGCCCCCGTCGCCAAACTATGATGCACGCAAGATCATTGAGCGAGATGGTAGTAGGTGTGTGTACTGCGGAAGCACAGAGAACATTGTCGTGGACCATATGGTTCCTATCCAATTAGGTGGCACAGATGACGAAAGGAATTTAGCGGCAGCCTGCAAACGATGCAATAGCGGAAAGGCTGGTCGCACGCCGGAAATGGCAGGATACACTTTCATCAATAAGGAGGCAGAGGCACGCTACCATGAATACCGCAGCGCTGTAACCGTTACAGGTGTAGGAGTAACGGTTACAGTAACACCCCCAGATACAGAAACAGATACAGAAAAGAAATACACCAGCTCGCCTTCGGCGGCTGGTGCCGCGCCTCTTGATCCAGCCGACATCGACTTTCCAGAGCCAAAACCGCGGCTGAAACACACCCCAGATGATATTCGTGCCGGCGTGGTGCAAGCTATCGCTGCACATGAGCGCCATAATAGCAAATTACGTGATTCCCCGTGGGCCTCTCTGTCCGACGTGCGTGTTGTGCACGTGCTTGATGCATTTTCCCGCTATACCGGTATTCCCCCGCCGCGGTCGGATAAACAGAAAAAGCGTTGGATTCATGGTGCACGTGAGTTGTTGGACGAGTTTGACAGCGTGGAATTGATCGAACGCCTGTTCGCGGCGTTCATGAAACGCCGCAAGGGTGGCGATGAACGATACCAATTCAGCATCACGGATCCGCATTCGCTTGTGAAGACGCTCATCGCCATGCGATCGGAGGTTGAACATGCTAACGCAGAACACCGCAGTATCAAGCCGCTCAAATGGGCACCAGCGCAGCCAAAGATCGTCGATGCTTGAATCGCCACTAGCGAATGTCGAAGCGGAGAAGGCTTTGCTGGGCGGGATCATGATCGGTGCTGGCGCGGAGTTCCTGCATGTGGCGATGGGAATCATCGGGAATACCGGTGACATATTCCATGACCGGCGGCATCGGTTTGTCTATGAGGCGATGGTGGCGCTTGTAAACAGCGGACGTGGTGTGAGTCTGCTGGAGGTTGAGGCGGAGTTAAGGCGTGTGGGACGCCTCGGTGAGATAGGGGGAACGGCATATCTGACTGAGCTTGTGGCCCATGACTGGGCTTCGTTATCAGCTATCTCAAATTACGCCAACCAGGTGCGGGACATGTACGTTCGCCGCCAGATCGAGCGTGTGGGCGCGGATCTTGTGAGGGTGGCGTATAGTGACATCCAGGTGCGTGACATTGGGGCCGCCGTGATTGACCGCGTGCGCATGACGTTGGCGGAGATAGGGGCGGAGACGGATGCCATCCCTGGTGAGCGGATGATGGCGCTGATCGAGAAGGAGGTGCAGAGGAAAGATGCCGGTAACAGCTTGGTTACTGGCATCAGCCCGCTGGACGCCCGCTTAGGGCCCATGGAGAGTGGGCTGATGTTCGTCTTGGCTCCCACATCGACGGGGAAGACGTCGCTTTTGATGCAGATGGTGCGAGAGAATGCCATTCGCGGTCATCGCCCCGTGTTCTACTTCAACGAGCTTAGCCCAATGCGCATTGCCAGGCGATTTCGGCTCATGGAGGCTGTGGATTGGGAAGGGTGGATGCGGGGGGAAACACGACAGCCCGAACCACGTCTGCCGTTGGATGAGGTGAAGCGTCGCCTTGCGGTGTGGATGCCACGGGTCACGGTAGTGCCCGCTGAGGGATGGACAGCAGAACAGATCGTGGCGCACTTCACCGGGTTATGGGCTGCGGGTAAATGTGATCAGGTATACGTGGATTATCTGGATCTCATACCGTATAAGCGTTATGAGAACATGAGTGAGGCGATCGGGGATAAATTGGCGATCTTGCGTCATGGTGCGGCATCATGTCGCTGGAACTCGGATGATGAGGGCATACCGATCGTCGTGGCGGGACAACCTCGAAAAGGGATAGGGGAATCTAGGCCGACGATGGATGATGCTTTTGGTAGCGTGCGCATCCAACAATATTCATACAAATTCATTACACTATGGCGTGAAAGGGAGGGGGATCGATATACAGGGATCACCTTGGCTCGTATCGAGAAGAATCCAGATGTGGGAAACGAAGGATATGAATGCCCATTGATGGTAGTTGGGAGTGGAAAAGAGAGAGCTTTCATATTTTACCCGGTGGAAATCGAGAGAAGGGAGCTGATAGATGAACCCTTTTAGCGATGGGAATCATGGACGCGTCACAGAGTACAACGGAATCGTCTTTCGCAGCCAACTTGAGGCGCGTTGGGCGATAATCTTTGATGATATTGGCATCCCATATTCGTATGAGCCGGAATCGTTCGAAGTGGATTCTGGCTTATGGTATGTACCAGATTTTTGGTTGCCTGAACAACAAGTATGGATTGAGATCAAAGGGCGGCCCCCGAATATGAAAGAGGAACGGAAGGCTATCGGCCTGTTTCGGCTCACTAGATGTCCTGTCTACTTATTCGCCGGGAATCCCCGTGTTCATTCCTTTGTTGACGAGATTGATGGTGTACTGACTAAAGTGTTGGAGTTAAGCGGTTTTGGGATCTATAAGGCCTCAGATAAGGGCCTGTATCCATTTCGCGTGGGGACAACATGCAATAATACGCTCGTTCATATCTTGCAGCCAGCAATGTTTGATTTCCTATCGGATGTTCATATGTCCAGAACACTTCTTGCATGTGCTGGAGCACGAGCTCAAAAGTATGACGTACACCTGGTCTCAGTTGGGCAAGCCGCTAACACGTTGTTAGCGAGATTGCGACAAAATTCATTCGGTTGGACCTCCTTGAATGACTGCAATGGACGCGATGGTTCGCGAGGATGAAAAATGGAAGCAAGGCAAGCATCCCTGTTCCCAGCCATCGTAAGCCCTATGGTGGCCGAAAAACCACGCCCGCCGTCCAGCGGGGTTAAGCTGCATCGCAAGCTCCTGGCCATCTACGGGCCTGGGCCGGAAGGCGAGATTTGCGCCAATTGCCAGCACTTCTACCGGAAGCGCTACGCCAACACCTACTTCAAGTGTGCGCTGGCCGGTGACAGTAACTCGTACAGGACCGACTGGCGAGCGCGCTGGCCTGCATGTGGTCACTTCGATAAGCGGAGGTAAGGGCATGTATACGGCTGGACCGTCTCTCGAGACGGAGGAGCTGGCCGCGAGGCACGGCATACAACTGAGGTGGGAGCGGTACATACCGGATGACCCGTGGCCGGGCTGGCAACTGGTAAGGAAGGCACGTGCTGGTGCCAATCGGCGGTTCGATTCCCCGGCGTGCCTCATGGGCGAATGGGCGGGCGTTCCCACGCCATGACAGAGGCCCATAAGCGCCGGTAACCCCGGCTAGTCCGGCCGCCCATATGGGAGGGCTGAGGTCCCATACGTTGCCGCAACGAGAGCGGCTCCTTGGCGTGGTAAAGAGCCTGCCCGAAATACGGAAGACAATTGATGGGCGGGAGCGTTATGCCGGGCTCTGGCGCTCCTGAATCTCTCAAAATCGCATAGATCGATCTGATTGGGCCTGGCAGCTGGTGGTCGGGATGACAGGGGATTAGAGAGGCAAGGTGTGACTGTGGCAAGGCCAAGGAGAGGAGTGACAGGAGAGTGAGGGTACGGAGGCCTGCCTTGCGGTACTTCGGTGGCAAATGGCGTTTGGCGCCGTGGATCATCAGCCACTTTCCACCACACACCTGCTACGTCGAGCCATTTGGTGGCGGCGCCAGTGTTCTGCTCCGAAAACCACCAGCGCAGTTCGACGTCTACAACGATATCGACAACGAGGTGGTCAACTTCTTTCGTGTGTTGAGAGATCGACCAGATGAACTCATTAGAGCCATCAAGCTTACTCCCTTCGCCCGGGCCGAGTTAGCCTTGGCCTATGAACCCTGCGATGATGAACTGGAGCGAGCCCGGCGCTTCTATGTCCGCTCCTGGCAATGCCGGGGCGGGCCCAGGACGCAATGGAAGAGTGGGTGGAGACTCCAGAAGGTAAATGCCCGCGGCAAACGCTCGATCGATGATTGGAACGATTTTGATCACCTATGGGCCGTGGCTCAGCGACTTAAACAGGTATATATAGAGCACGATGATGCGCTGGCAGTGATCAGGCGCTATGACACGCCCGATACTCTTTTCTACTGTGATCCCCCTTACCCGCCATGTGTCCGGTCTAAACGTTGGGCCCGCCACGCATATCAGTATGAGATGAGCGAGGAAGACCATCGGTGCGTGGCAGATATGTTGCATAGTATCAAGGGAATGGCCATTGTCAGCTCTTATCCCAACGATCTGTACGATGAGCTATATGCCGGGTGGCATGTAGAATTTCACTCCACTCGGAATGACCATGGTGGTCGGGCTACGGAATGCCTGTACATCTCCCCCTCGGCTCTCGCTCGCCAGCAACAGATGCTTATCGACCTCCCGCTGGAGGATCACAGGACAAGTGCTCTCGCAGGTGGGCGCCGAACGATCGACTCCGTTAACCCATAGCCATAATCAAAGGGAGCGAGAAAGAAGGTGAGAGAAAGCTGAGATCGGATATATCGGTTCGCTGGGTTCTTCGCCAGCCGGGCTGCTCTCGCCCCACCCGTGCAGCAGCCCGGTATATGGCCCGTGAGGAGCAGGCCGGTTCGACTCCGGCCTGGGCCATCTGACAGATCGCATCCTGAGAAGTGCTCAGAAGTGATAGATCATCTGTTATCCATAGGGGCGATGTTCGACTGGATCACGCCGCTATACATCCTCATCCAACGCTTAATGTACCGCCGTGAAGTCGGCTTTATCGTCCCCATGGCCACCGGGATCACCCCGGATCAGATCAAACACCTGCTGGAAAGCAATGGCATCTGGATGATATCCTTCGGCGTATACAATGGCGATTTCTTCTTCATAGTGAGACGCCCACAAGCGGACTACGCCCAATACTGGCTGGAACGACTGGGGCTGTCGTTTCGACAACGCTAGGGGCTAAGCTCCCCACAAAACGGCCCCGTAGGATCATCCTACGCGGGACAGAAGTGGCGCAAAGCGCCCCATGCATATCATAAGACCTGACACGATCCAAGTCCTCAAAGAACGCAAAAAAGGCAGCCTGCGAAGGCTGGCCCAAGACCTGGGCTTTCCTCTCTCCTTCGCCGCCACCCTATCCGATGTCCTGTGCGAACGCCATGGGAAGGTCGGCCTGAGGACGGAGAACCGCATTCGCGTGGCCCTGGGGCTGGAGCCGATCGGCACATACGAGATCCCGGCATGCCCGGATTGCGGCGCGGTCCATGTCGGGCGGTGCAACGGGAAGGGGCCAAGCGCTCAGGTCGTCGTCATTGACCCGGAACACGAGCGCATTGTGCGGAAACACGCGGGGAAGCGCAGACGCCGAAGAGCATCGATCAGCGTCTCAGTGGAGCTACGGGATCGCCTCAATCAAGCCCGTAAAGCCGCGGGGAAGAGCTGGGAGGAGTTCCTGGAGGCACTATTCACTCAAAGTGAAGGACAGATCCGTCGGGTCATTGGTAGGGAACAGGAGCAATGCGAATGCTCATAAGCAAACGTGATAGAGGATTTCAGCTGCTCTTACGGTTTCCTGGCAAATCGTTGACAAACGCGCTATATTATGTTAGAATCTAGCTAGAAAATTGGTCACTCCTCTGTATGCGAAAGTCGGCTTACATGCCGTGCACTCGGTAACCGAGTCTAGCTACAGAGGGGTGATTTTTGTTATATCGAATCGATTCTTGCGACTGTACCAATTATTAGGATACTTCTCCCTGTCATATAGATCTACCAACAAGCTGACCTTATCCTCCACAAACCTATAATATCGCATTTCTCCCCTGGTAAATGCTCGATAGACGGCCCAGTTCATGTAATCAATCACGCTCAAGCACGGTTCTCCTTTAGGAGTCTGGGCTTGCACAGTAAAGGTGGTGTTTACCTTAGTCCCCCATCTCTGCTCGAACCGTTTAATTCCTCGCCGGATGGCTTCAGATAACGGCACTTGGCGAGTTCGTGAGCCACGCTTAGCGAAGTAGATGAAGTTGTGTTCGTAACGATGCATTATATCTCGAAATAGGTGCGAGACCAGAAGATCGTAGAAGGCTGTCTCTTTAGCCTGGAAATTGTTTCGGAATACTCGTTCGATTTTGCGAGCTACGATAAACTGTGCCCGAAAGTCCAAAGAAGCGATCAGTTTAAAAAAGCGATATCGGATCTCTGGTAGATCGTCTTTAGCATGAAAAGCAACAGCCGTCTTCGAAAGTGAGGGGACCCCTTCGAAATAAGGATCGTGGATAATCTCGTGCTGGAGTTCCAGAACAGCTCTCCGGATAGCGTGGGGATCTTGCGTCTCAATAAATCCAAGAACCAAAATCGGAGAGCACCCCGCTTGTCCCACAATCAAATTGCCCTTACGGTCATAGAATGTAAGATCACCAGATTCGTCAACGAAAAACCATGTGCTACCAGGCAAGGGGTTCTTCATTCACAAGGCTCTCGATGTAGTAATGATACGACTAACTTCTCCCAATCATACTACCCCACCCACATGACTTCCTTATATTTCTCTGTTATCCACCCCCGTCCCAGGTGGTGGAGGTGGTTTCCACCCACCCCACCTCACCTGCCTGATCCCACTCAAGCCCTCACCAACCCCACGTTTTCCAAAATGACCTGACGCAGAACATCCGGATCGCCGAAACGCCTCAACGCATCGAGGATCTCCAACCCGGCCAACCGTCCTTCTGCATCATAATCGGCAGCTATCCCTTCCGCCAAATGTTCTGTAGTCACGGTGGTTTCCAGGAACTGGATATATAATGCGTCTACCTCAGAATCATACGTAATCTTCATGATGGCCTCTGTTTGAAGAAAGTGACAGGTTGGTTGGAGCGAACGTTAGCCTACGCCAGTCTTAGGAGGTCCCTCCCCCGCCAGGATCAGAATACGGCGGCGAATGTCATCCGAAAGCCACATACCGGCATTCACCAATCGATCAACATAAGGCTCAATCCGATCCATCACCCCCTGCGACTTTGCCTCCAACAACACCCTCAATGTGCCCCAAACCGTTAGCCCAGCGGCCTGAGCAGTACGACGGGCCAGCATGTCATCTAACAACACGACATGCTCTGGATTCTCAAACGCCAGCGCCATCGCAGCAAGCTCTCCCGGCCTAGATCGAGAGATAACCATTCTGAAGGCATAGCCTTAGGATCAAGCACCCGGAGCCAGTTATAACCGCTAGGATCAAGTACGTCGTATCCTCTTTGCCGCCCTTCACTCAACTCTTTCACGACTGCCGTAGGAATCCACACCTCCTCAAACAGCTGGGAGAGCCTTCCAATTGCCTCAATACGATAGAGGGAAAGCAATGGCGATGTATTGCTGATCGCTTTAGCCATGTTGACGTTCCAAGTCCTCCAACTCGGCCTGCAAGGGGAAGACCTTGTAATGCCCGAGGTTGAGCAAGAACTCCATGCGAGGCATGCCCGCTAGTTCGGCAGCACGTCCAGACGACAGATGCCCCATTTCATATAGCTTCACCGCCGCCAAAATACGCAGCTCGCGTGCGAAGGAAGCCTCGTCCATCTTCTCCGCCAGAAGTACCTTCTCCGGGATATCGATAACGATCTGTCGTGTTGTCATGCGCTCACTCTCCCACTCCCGTTGTGCCTCACCGATACTCCTGTAATTTTAACTTGCTGTCCTCTCCCGTCAACCGGATCCAACCTCATCAAGCCGCCAGCCACCTCCGCCCCACCAGTGCCTGTAGCGCCTGGGCCGGATCGGGATAATCCCGCAAATTCAGCCGCCATCGCCTGCTCAACTCATCGTACGTAGCCACCGGCGTCGTCCCTATAATTCCGAACTTCTCGCCAGGATTCGCCAGCCGATACGTGATCTCCGCATACGCGCCGCCCAGCGCTCGCCGGCCGAAAGGACACTCGCGATTGTTGGGGATCCACCCCTCCTCATCCGCTAGACGATATGCTTGCATGACAGCGTCCATCAGCCGTTGCTCTACCACATCCCATAGCGCCCCACCATCCAACGCCGACGTACCCGACGCCACCAACGCCCTGGCGGCGATATCCTGGCGCTCAATCGCCACCACGGTCTGAGTCAGGCTCACCTTCTCCTGCATGGAAATCTGCGCCATGTCCGCCTGCCGCTGTACTTCGATCTCCTTCACCCGGATCCTGTAGAGCATGAAGTGATCCAGCATCTGCACCAGCTGCGGCGACGAGGCGAACATGTACAGCACTACCCACACCGGCACCAATAGCACCGCCGTCTGGAATCGCATGGCCCCGCTAAGCACGATGGCGATCACGATGACCACCGGCGGCAGAAGCATGCCGATGATCTTCAGCGCCACGGCCAAGCCGATCGGGATGTCAGCCTGCCCTAATTCCTCTACTGGTTGCTGCCAGGAGGCACCAACCTCACACCTCCGATACCTCCGGGTCATAACCACCTCGCCAGCCACACCAATAAGCGCCCCGCAAGACTCCGGCGCCGTACAACCAGCAGAGGCCGCCAGCTTCCACTGGAGATGAGATACAGAGCTACCTCTTGAG
>DUEN01000018.1 GCA_011176545.1 Caldilineae bacterium
GCAACAGAGCCACGAAGCCGCCGGAGGCGAGGATGAACAGAAACGTGTTATGCGGCGACGGATCGACGTAGATATTGCGATCCGGGTCCCATCCGTAGAGCCGCATCGCCGCCCGGCCGAAGTTACCGTAGCCGATGCCGAACAGTGGATTATGGGCGATCATGCGCCAGGTGAGGCTGAAGGCCGTCAACCGATACTCGATAGGGCGGTAAGAGGAGAGCCGCTCGCGCACCACCCAGCTTTGACTCAGAGCGCCCCAGAAGAGGAACACCAGGAGCGCCACGATGAGATAAGCTGGCAGCACGACGCGACGTAACCGCCTGTCATAAACGCCAAATATGAGCAGGGCGACCAGGGCCGCCAGCCACGCGGCCCGTACGTACGTCATGCCGATGCCCACCAGAAGCATAAGCGTGACCAGGCGTCCCGCCCATCGCCGCGTCGGGGATGATCCGTAGAGGCCGGTATATGCCGCGAACGGCAACAGCACCGCCTGGGCGGTCCCCATGGAGGCCGGATTGCCCAGCAGGCCAATAACCTTACGGATGTGCGGGCTGTAGCGGGTCCCCCAATCGCCGCCCCGGAACAGCACCACCCCGGTGAGCTGCTCATGGGTCGTCAGGGCGGCCAGATACGCGCCGATGATGAGCATGGCCGTCAAGGCCCTCTCCAAATCTTGGGGCCGCCGCACTAGGTGCCGCGCCAGGTAGTAGATCAGCATCGGGATGCCGAAGAAATCCACCACCGTCTGCACGGCGGAGATCGGGCCTACGAAGGCGGAGAACGCGGAGATGATGAGGCCAACCCCGAAGGCCAGGGCCATCACGTCGATCCAGTTGATCGGCAACGGCTGGCGCTGGCGGCGCGCCATCTGGGCCAGGATGATCAGGGTGAGAAGCCCGGCACATAACCGGGTCAGCCCCAGATCCGGGATCCCGCGTCCTAACTTGATATCGAGGTAAATGAAGCGGGCGTAAGGCGCGAGCACCATCCAGGCCAGGAAGCCGTCGAGCGGGTCCATGAAGACCAACAGCAGGATCGCCGAAAGCCCGACCAACGTGACGGCCAGAGGCCAGTCGGGAGAGACCAGGATCAGGCCCAGCCCCAGCCCCAGCGCGCCTATGAGGACCACCAGCGCCACGCGCCCGGCGGCCTGGACGATCGGATGATAGGCGAGCTCTCGCACCTTCAGCACCAGCACTTCTCCATCACGAACGGCTCCCCGATTTGCCCGGGTAACCGACGCTTTCGGAAACCGCCCTAACCTAACGGCATCGGCATACCTTCAGTAGGGGCGACCGGCCGGTCGCCCCTACAAAATCGCCCGTTGGGACTGGAGCAGGTGGCCTGTGGCTTATAGAGCGGGGCAAGAACAGAGCACCCCCTCAGACCAGGTCCAGGGATCGATAGACATCCACGATCCCGCGCACATAGCGCTCAACGGTGAAGTCTCGGGCCACCCGCGCCCACCCGGCCGCGCCCATCCGCTCCCGCAACGACGGATCGGACAAGAGCCTATCCAGCGCCTCCCTCACGCCATCGATATCCCCGGGCGCCACCAGGATGCCCTCGACGCCGTCGGAGACGAGCTCCGGGATCGCCCCGATGGCCGCCGCCACCACCGGCCGACGCGCCGCCATGGCCTCGACCACCGCGCGGCCGAAGGGCTCTGGCTCCACGGGCGTATGGACCACCGCGTCCGCCGCCGCTAGGATGCGGGGGACATCCGATCGATGCCCCATGAACCGCACATGCCGCTCCACTCCCATCTCGGCGGCCAACTGCCGCAGGCGAGCGGGATACTCCGAAGCGTAAACCTCCTCGCCGCCCACGACCAGACCCAACAAACCCGGTCGTCGTTCGATCAACGGCGCCAGCGCCCGCAGGAAGATCTCCTGGCCCTTCCAGGGGACCAGCCGTCCCACCGTCACCACGACGGAAGCGTCCTCAGGGATAGCCAACGAGCGGCGCGCCTCGCGCGGATCCATCGGCGGCTCGAAGGCATCCAGCTCCACCGCATTATACACGACCTCGCCGCGCTCCGGCGCGATGCCCTGCCCCTCATAGGATCGCCGCAGAGCCTGGCTGATGTAGATCAGGCGATGCACCCGGCCGGCCAGAAGTCGATCTCCCCATCCCAGCCGGTCGAAGCTGCGCACGTGACACACGCACGGCCGCCCGGCCACGGCGGCCGCCAGTACCCCAGGCCGGCTCATGGTCAATGAATCGTTTAGATGGATCAGCTCCGCGCCGCTTTCACGGATGACCCTGACCAGCGCGGCCGCCTGCGGGAGCAGCCGGGTGGCCAGCCGGCGTCCCCAGCGGGCGAGACGCCACGCGCGAGCGAACCATGCCTGTCCCCACAGGCGTCCCGCCACCGGATGTGCGGCAGCCCGCTGTCCCAGCGTGGGCCCCGTGCGTTCTCCCACGCCCGTCCTCACCTGCCACACCGGGACCCCGAGCGCTTCGAAGCGCCCCACGGCGGGATGGCCCGCGGCCAACGCCACCATGGGCCGCCAGCGAGTCCGATCCAGGTGTTTGACCAATAGAAGCAGACTGTGAATGGAACCGCCAACGCCTGGAGCCAGGTCCACGTACAGCACGCGATGCGGCCCCACGGCGGGTATATCAGCATCCCTGACCTGGGACACGGCCAACCTACCCAGCCAGCGGCGCGCGATGCTTCGCAGGGCGCCGCAGCGTCTCTATGAACTCCAGCAAGAAGGCCAACACGCCTCCCGCCAGGAGGCTGAGGACCGCGCCGACCAGGGCGATGCGCTTGAACCGAGAGGGAGCCGGCCGCTGCGGCGGGCGCGCCGGCTCGACGACCTGGAGATACCCTAGACTGAGGGCCTGGCGTTGCTTCAGCGCGGCCTCCCTGGCCTTCCCCTGTAGAAACTCATAGTTGGAGCGCGCCTGATCCACCGCCATCTGCAACTCCTCGTATTCGGCCGTCAGCCCCAACAACGCGGCTAGATCCGCGTCGCGTCGCGCGGCCAGTTGCTCATACTCCGCGGCCGCTACCCGATGCGACGCGGCCGCCACCGCCTGTGCCGCTGCCAACGCCTGGTAATCCCTGGCCTTTTGCCGGTAATAAGCCTCATCATCCAACGCGCGACGCAACGCGTCCTCGTCCTCCGCCTCTCGAGCGGCGGCTACCCGCTGGGCGGCGGCATCCGCCGCTTCCTTCATGCTCTGCGCCAACGTCTCGTACTCGGCCTTCAATGCCTCCGCCTGACGGGCGGCGATCAGAGCGTCGTCCCTCTTATCACGCAACGCGCGTATCTTGTCCTGATAAGCCTGGATTTCCCGGTCCAGCGACCCTACGTTGTTCTGCAGCTTAAACTTGAGCAGAGCGTTTTGGGCAGCCGCCAACTCCTGCTTCGCCTGTTCGAGCTGCTGCTGGATGAATTGTCCGCTGGCCACGGCCGGCCGTGCCCGGATCTCGCGATAGTACTCCAACGCGTTCTCCACCAGGGCCGTCGCGATAGCCTCCGCCTGTTGAGGGGTATCCCCCTCCACCGAAACCGTGATGAACTCGCCATCCCGGGTGACCGTCACACGGTCCAGCAATTCCGAGGCGCTGATGTCCAGATCAAGCCGGGCGATCGTCCTTAGCGCGACCAGATCGCTAGTCGCGACGGAGATGAAATCCTCTTGCGTGGCGATGATCTGGTCAGCGAGGGTCACGTTGCGGATCTGGGCGAAGAGCGTGACCTCCTCCGGCTCGACGAGGAGGACTTGCAACCGTACAGAAGCCCTATAGATCGGCTTGGCCGTGAGCGCGCTGTACCCGATGACGCTCATCGTAACCACGAACAGGAGCGCCACGATCCACAATCGCTTGCGCAGCACCTCCCAATATCCTAAAGGTTGTTCACGCATCATGACCTCGCTATCCCTCCTGCCTGCACAGGCACAGCGTCAACTCGGGCATCAACGCGGTGCCGGGGATCCGCAGCCGACGTAAAATAAGCATCTCGACAGCTCGCGCCATCGTCCACACAAGCGACTTCACCAGCCGACGCTTTCTCGATTGTCCCGGACGCGCCAGCGAGGTCCGGGCGTACACGGCGATGTCGTCCCCTCTTACGACGTTAAGGCAAATGGCTCCTGGCCCCAACGCTCGCCGGATCTCCCAATACGTCACCCCGCGGATGCCATCGGCCACCAGTTGTTCCACCGTACACTCTGGAGACACACGATCGCTGCGCCAGATCGCGTAACGCCGTGCCAGACGCAGTGGCATATAGGGTACCCACCACAATCCCGTGGTGTGGTGATCCTTCGGCCATAACCGGTTGGGCGTCTCGCTGATGATCAGATGCCCGCCCGGACGCAACGTGCGCCAGATCTCCCGCAGGTGCGCGGGGCGATGACGCGGCGGGATATGCTCCAAGACGGCGTTGCACACGGCCAGATCCACGGAACCGTCCGGCAACGGCAAGCGCGTCGTATCCGGCACGTGATGCACATGCACGCGTCCCTCCAGCCCATCCTCGGCGACGCGACGGCGAGCGATCTCAGCGAACGCCGGATCGGGCTCTATCCCATATACTTCGGCCGCGCCCAGGCGCGCCAGCGCGATGGACGAGGCGCCGCAACCACAGCCGAAATCCAGCACCGTCTTGCCCGCGATGGACACGAACCGCTCGATGAGCCTTCCCAGAGGGCGCTCGATGTAATCCGGGTCCTCCGTCCGCATCACCTCATCGCGCAGCCAGGCAGCCCCCTTGGCCTCGAGGATCATCTCCAGCAATTCCCGGGTATAGTGCGTGGTCAACTTGCTTCGATTTACGGCGCCCCCGAAGCCGAACTGCCTTCCCTCAATCGTCACGTGACGCAGGCCATCGCGGTCCTCGATGCGAACCGTCGCCGGATCGATCACCTGCGCCCCTCCGTACGCTCAAGCGCCTCCAGGATGAGCTCGGAGATACGCTCCACCCGGGCGTCCCAGGAATGCTCCGCGACCGCCGCCTGCCGACGGCGGATGTGCTCCGGCGATTGCTCCGTCAACGCCGCCTCGATCGCCGGGATCGCCTCATCCGGCCCCCGCACGATGTGGACCAGGCCGGGGAATCCATGCGCGGCGGGGATGTCGGTCGCCACGACCGGCCGGCCGCAAGCCAGGTACTCATACAGCTTCAGCGAATCGATGTTGCGCGTCCACTCGTTGCGCTCGTAGGGCAACAGGCACACATCACACGCCTTGATGTAATGCGGTACCTCTGATACGTCCACCCGCCCCAGGAAGTGGACGTTAGGCAACCCCTGCAGCCCATCCGCCTTATGCGGCTGCGTATACAGCCCCAACGGCCCCACCAACGCGATGGACCAGTCCGGCCGGGCCAGGGCGATCGCCCGTATTAACTCGTAATCGATCTTCTCGTTCAAGACGCCCACATAGCCCACGATCGGCCGTCGCAGGGCGGCCATCCCTGGGGGCACGCACGGATCGGCCGCCGCTTTGGCGAACCCTTCCACGTCGGCGGCGTTGGGCACCAAATAAGTGTGCGGGTTCAACGGCCGCTTCGATTCCAGGAGCGCGGGCGATGTGACGATGACCAGATCGGCCCGCCGGATCAGCTCCGCCTCCGCCCGCCGCACGGCCTCTGGATCTCGCACCGCGGCGTAGGCCGAGTACTCGTCCGAAATGTGGTAGATCACCAGGCGCTCGTCGCAGGTCCCCACCACGTCCGCCTGATAATAGCGCGTCAGCCACAACAAGGGCCGTCCGAAACCCAACTTCCGCATCGTGCGATGCATAGCCCGCACGCGCAGCGCCTGCGTCAGTTGCCCCAACCGCAGGCGGCGTCCCGCGATGGGCGCATACACCGGATCCCGGTACACCCACAGGTTCTCTCGAACGGGCACGGCCAGCGGACGCCGCAGATCACGCCAGCCGATCTCGCCACGGCGTAATTGACGCAGCACCGGACGCAGGTACGCGCGCGGCTCCACCCAAAGCACCTTATTCCGCCGCGCCAGCCGCGTCATGATCTGATGGCGATTCCGCCAGATGTCATCCCAGGGGCCGGGAGCGAAACAGACGATGCTCTGTCCCTCGATCACCGACGACGTGCCTCCGATGATCTCAATCGCGCGGGTTGGGCGTCGCTGAGGCGCCGCCGCGCCCGCGCCATGGCCTCCTGATACGCGGCCAGATGTTGCTGGGCGAGTCGATCCCAGTCCTGTGCCCTGGCATACGCCAACGCGGCCGCGCTGGCGGCCTCGAGATCCAGGGCTCGCGCCTGCACCAGCGCCCTGGCCAGCCCGGCCTCATCGCGTGGGTCGTACAATACCCCGCGTTCCCCCGCCCCCACCAGCCTCGGGAAAGGCCCCAGCCGCGGCGCCACGATGGCCCGGCCGAAGGAGAACGCCAGCAGAGCGCCGCCGGACGTCACGGCCTGGCGATAGGGCAGCACGCAGATGTCGGCCGCGTTCATGTAGTACTGCACCTCGCCATCGGGCACATAGCCCACGCGAATCTGCACGCGAGGATCGATGGCCGCACGGCGCAACAGGAACTCCACGTACTCCCCATCCCGCGGCCGCGCGTTCCCCGCCACCACCAGCCGATCGCGATCCCGGGCCACGTCACGGAACGCCTCCAGCAGATGCTCCAGCCCCTTGTAGGGACGGATCTGCCCCAGGAACAGGTAGACGAAGGCGTCCTCCGGCAGATCCAGATAGCGACGCGCCTCCGCTCGCGTGCGGACGTTGGGGTAGGCGTGAATATAGTGCCCATGCGGGATGATCCATACCCTCTCCCGACGACGCCCCCAGCGCCAGCGGCTGATCTCATGGGCCGTCTCGGGGTCATGGACATGGACGATATCGGCACGACGCATCAGCCACATCGTCGCCAGCCAGTCGAGCCACGGCCAGGGGGCCTCATGGGGCAACAGGTTGTGCACCGTGTAGACCAGCGCAACGCCCTGGGCTTGCAGCCCGGCGAGCACCCCCAGCAGCGCGGCCAACGCTCGAGCGCGGCCCCACATGGTGTTCGCCTGATAGAACAGGTCGGGCCAGTGCAGGTGCAGTACATCGATCTGATGGCCGTACGCGGCGGCCCACTCCGGGGAGAGATCGGCCGTCACCCACCAGTCCATCTGTGCCGCGCGGGCCTGCATGGCGCGTCCCAACAGCGTCACATAAGGGTTCTGGCGTACCCGCGTGGCCTGGACGACCCGCAGGGGACGGAGCTCCGAACGAGACATCTCACTTCACCTCCCCGGCTGGGCGGCGACGCATCTCAGGCAACATGCGAAGCCATGTGCTGACCTGACGACGCAGCTCGGCATCCGCCAGCCAGATCAGCGGCAGATAGATGATCCCCATCACCAGGCCGGCCGCCAACAGACCGTAGATCGATCGCCCCCAGGGGGCCATTAGAACCGCTTTGCCCGCCCCCGCAGCCAACAGCGCGCACGCCAACGACGGTCCCACCAGGCGCGCGTACTCCAGGATGGGCGTATCCAGGATCATATCCACCAGCCAGGCGCTGATGATGAAGTCCACCACGGCGACGCCGGCCGATAAAGCGCTCACGCCGGTGATCCCGTAATACCGCGTCGCGGGGTACAGCAACAACGCCATCGTGGACAGGCGCCACGCGGCGATATACGCCAGCCACTGGGGACGTCCGCCGGCCCGAAAGATGTTACCCATATTGGCCGCGATGGAGCGGATAAATCCGTACACGGCCAGCAGTTGCATGGGCAGGATGGCGGGAGCCCACTTATCCCCATAGAGGGCATGGATGAAGTCCGGGGCGAAGACGACCGTGGCGACGGCAATGGGCGCCGAGAGCCAGGCGACGGCGCGCACCGCGGCGAGATAGGCGCGGCGTATCTCATCTAACTGGCCGCGCATACGGGAGAACGCCGGAAACATCACCTGGTTGATGAGCCTGGTGATCTGCGTGGCGGGGAGGTTGGAGATCTTATAGGCCAGGCCGTAGAAGCCCAACGCAGCCTCGCCGGACAGCTTGCCCACGAAGGCGTCGTCGATGTTGGTGATGAAGAAGATGAGGACACGCGAGCTGACGATGTGCTTCCCGTAACCGAAGAGATCGCGCGCCACTCGCCAGTTAAATCTCCACCGCGGCCGCCATGAGGAGAACCGCCAGACCAGCACGGTGCGCAGGGTGCTCTCCGCGATCTGTCCATAGACGAGGCTCCAGACGCCCAGCCCTCCCACCGCCAGCGCGATGGAGAGCAGCCCACCTCCTAGGCCGGAGAACACATCCGGCGCCGCGCGACGTCGGAAGTCCATCTCCTTGGCCAGAAGCACATAGGGCACCTGGCCGAAGGAGCCGATGACCATAATCAGCGCCAGCGCGCGCAGCACCGGGGTCAGGCGTGGCGTCTCGAAGAAAGAGGCTACGAGGGGAGCGCCCGACACGGCGACGAGATACAGCACCAGGCTCATGAAGATGATGGCGAAGAAGGCCGTATAAGTCGCCTCCTCCACATCCTCCTGGCGGTAGATCAGGGCCGCGCCGAATCCCAGCTCCTGGAAGAACTGCAACGAGTTGATGGCCAGCCATGCGAGCGCCACCAGCCCGAAGTCGGCCGGCAGGAGGAGCTTGGCCAGGATCAGCGTAGTAACGAAGGAGACCAGGCGTGAGGCGATCGTCGAGAGAGCCACCCAGAAGAAGCCAGAGGCCACCTGCCGTTTAAACGTCATACCCTAACCCCGATCAGCGCCCACCTCGCCGTGATCTGCATCAGGCCGCCCCCTTGCGGCCTATGATGATGAAATCCCGGGCCAACAGCGAGGGCCAGCGCCGCGCGGCCCACACATATACATCATACACCCCACGCTTCCGAAGCCAGCCGGGATACAACCCCTGTACCCAAAGGCTGGCGTACCCATCCACTCGATCCACCACGATCCCGCGCGCGCTCAATAACGCCCGTGCCTCCACCAGCGTGAAGAAACGCAGGTGCAGCCAATCAGTAGGGCTATTTTCCAGGTATGGAAAGCGTCCCCTTAAAAGCCACCAGCGGAAGCGCCAATGCGCGATATTAGGCAGCGAGACGATCAGCTTCCCCTGCGGCCGCAGCACTCGGACCAACTCGTCGAACACGTGCTCATATCGTACCCGGTGCTCGATCTGCGAATCGGATATCACCGTATCGAAGGCGTCCTCGGGAAACGGCAACGGCCCCCGATCCAGATCAACCCGGCAGACCGGGATGCCTCGCCCTCTCGCCCGCTCAGCCGCGACGCGGGAGAGATCGGTTCCCCACACGCGCGCGCCCTGAGCCACGAGCATCTCCGCCAGCACGCCGGGGCCGCAATCCACCTGGAGCACCCGCTCGCCGGGGGCGACGTATCGGGCCAGCAACGAGAGCCGCCGCCGATCGAAGGTGTCCCCCTTCTCCCGCCAATAGGCGTCGTAAAAAGCGGCAAAGTCCATACCGCCGCTATCTCCGCCACATCATGGGCAAATACAGCACGCGCTCCCGGTAATACGCGAAATCCCACTCCAGCACCTGGCCGCCGATGACGCTCACTCCGATGCTGGTGCTGCCCACCGGGCGATATCCATCAGGGGTGTCCGCCGCCAACGTGTACGCCCCCGGGGCGACATCGGCGAACTGGAACAGGCCATCGCCGTTGGTGACGACAGTATCCACCACCGCGGCCCCCTGCTTGAGGGCGACCGGCACGTTCGGGATGCCGGGCTCCCCCTCCTGTCGGACGCCATCGCGGTTGAGATCCTCAAAGGTATATCCTCGCACCTCGCCCGCAGGCGGCGTCGGTGTGGGGGTCGGGCTCGGCGTTGGCGTCGGAGTCGCCGTCGGCGTCGGTGTGGGGGTGGGCGTGGGCGTCACCAGCGCGTAGATGATGGTGAGCTTCGGCCGTTTCACCCAGTAGCCATCACTCGAGATAAAAGTGAACTCCTCCCTTTCGTCGTACTCATCTTGAGGCGGGGACGCGCGCACCACCACACCATAGTTGGCCTCCGGCGTCGCCAGCCATGTGCTCACCAGATCGGTCACGTCCCAGCCGTACCAGCGGTTCACGGTGCCGTCAGCGCTGGATCGGACGAAGCGCGTGTCCTCGGGATCGGGGGCGATGTCATCCGGCATGCCGTTCGCTCCCGGCGTCGCCCACGCCTCCCCGGCCTGGGGTCGATTCCACGTCGCCTCGTCCGCCTTCCAGGGACGCATGACGCGGTGCATGTCGATCATCAGGGTCCTCTCCTGATTGGGTCCCGTATCGCCGTAAAGGCTGAGCACGGCGCCGCGCAGCCACGCGTCCTGAGGCAGTTGATTGGTCAGGTCGAACCGCACCAGCGCGTTACGGATGGTCTCAGGCCCATCGTGCCGCACCCGCAGCTTCTGATGAGCCGCGTAATTGGTGTCCGGATACCAGCCGTCGATGAACGTATCCGCGGCCCCGGTATAGCCCTCAGCCCCCTGCTGTAAGGTGACCGTGGCGTAGGGCAGGGGCGATTCGCCCGGGTAGATCTGATACCGATGCGCGCCCGGGGCCACCGTCACCGTCACTAGACGGCTAGCGGACACGGCCGGCCCGACGGAGAAGGCCCCGGTGTCCTTATCCAGATCCTCCACGATGTAGCCCGTCGCGGGACCGCCGTTGGATGCCAGCGCGGCCAGGTCGAACCCCACCGTCGAACCCTCTTCGTCCTCGATGGTCGCCAACACCGTGTCGTTCGCCCGATCGTATTCCGCCGACCACACCGAGGTCCAGTGGAGGCTATCCTGGGCGACGTTCACCCAGTACGTCCGGCCTGGCTCGTCGCGCCGGAACGACACCTGCGCGGGCATCTCCTCGCGCGTCCATTGGGCGAGCCAGTCCAGATACGCGTTGGCGAAATCCGGATAGCGGTCGCCGTGCCCGCCCGGATGCCACCACAGCTCGACGTGATCGGGATTGTAACGTTGGAGCAGGTTATAGAAGTTCTGAGCATGATGGGGCGCCACCTTCGTGTCCGACTGGCCGTGAACGATGAGAAGCGGCATGTGCTTGAAGTTAGGCGCGTATTGGACCAGCGAGCGCCGCGCATAGCAGTAAGGGTTCTCCAAAGGCGTCTGTTTATCGATCACGTAGTGATTGACCGGCTCGTATACGCCGCATTCCCTGCGCAGGTAATCGAGATCGACCGGGTTGGGGGTGATCCCCCCCTCCTCCTCCGGCCGCATCTCATATTCCCACTTGACCAAGTCCGTCGGCCCGCTGTCGGCCACCACCGCGGCGATCTCCTGGGGCCACTTGGCGGCCACCAGCCCGGCCGTCATCGCCCCCAACGAATGCCCGATGAGATAAACCCGCGATGCGTCCACATTGTAATGATCCTTGATCCAGCGAATGGCGTCCATCACATCCCACTGAGAGGCGGGCGCGCCGAACACGTGATACCCCACCGACTTCCCCCGGTTGGTGGGGTTCGTCTCTCCGTGCAACTCGGGCGAGGCCAGCAGCCACCCACGCGCCTTCGCGGCGGCCGAGAAGTCCAGGATGGGATCCACGCGCGTCCCCCCCAACCCGTGGATGGCCACGACCAACGGCACCGGCTGAGAGCCATCATAGCTGGGAGGGATCTGGATCTGCGTCCACGTGCCCTCGTTCTTATAGGTGCTCCAGTTGTTGTAATAGGTGCTGGGAGCGACGAACTCCTCGAAGCGGACGCCGTCCACATCCGGTCCGGTGACCTGGATCTTGGCCCGGACAAGTCCCCATCCCTCCGTATCCGTCGAGTAATTGGCGAGCTTGATGCGGTTCACGCCGTTGACCAGGATGGAGGGGTCGAGATCCCACTCCATCCGCTGCACCTCGGGATCGGTGATCTCGCACTTGGGCGCGTTGGTGTAGTTTTTGGGCTGCCCGATCCAGTGATCGTTGATGTAGATGTGGTTGTTGGCCCGGATCTCCACGCTGAAAGCGTAGGCGATGAGCTTGGCGGCCGTGGGCGTGCCGGTGAAGTTGAGGACCACCTCCTGCTCTACTTCGTTCACCCCGGGCGAGAACCCCGCCGGCCCCACCGCCATACAGGTCGTGATGGTGGAATCGGCCACGCCGGTGACATCGGGCGCCGCCATAGCAGGCGGCAGCCCTCTCCCCAGGAGCAAGGCACACCCCAACACAAGGGCGATGAGGGCCACCGCGCCCAACCAAAAGGTCCCACGCCTGAGGTGACCAGCACTTCCAGATTCACTGGTCGCCCAAACATCGATGTTCGAGGACTTGGGAATGGATGACATCATGCCCCTCGAGCGATGCTGGCGAAAGTATAGCACAAGGGCATCCAACCGTAAACTATCTCGTGACATAATCTTTTCGCGCACGGTGATGAAGAGAGCATGAAAGCTCCCATCCGGCAGGATGACAGTTTATTCACGATCCGCCAGCCGGTAGACCCGGATCTCCGGCCCCAGCGCCCGCGGCCCCGGCACAAATCGAACGACGGGCTCCTTCTCCCACAGCGTCCGGTAGAACGCCTCGCGATCCCCACCCCCTCCGACGTATCGGTTCCAGATATAGCTGCTGATGAACAGGTACTCCACTCCCTGGGCCTGATACCACTCCAGCGGGCTCTCGGCCAGGGAGAAGCGCCGCTCCTCGACGAAGTATCCCGGGGGGACCTGTATGGTATACGCCTCGTAAGCGATGTGAGTCCCTTCGGGCAACTGAGACAGTGCCCATTCGGTGGCCTGTTGCCGGGTATCCGGCTGGGTGCGCAACCAGTCATAGTAGATGGTCTGATACGCGACCGGTGTGACGGAGATGCCCACCAGCAGAGCCAGCCCCAGCGGAGCGCGGAAGGGCGGCCAGCGTCGCGCCAGGAAGCGCCACAGGGACAGCACGCCATACCCGGCCAGCAAAGCCTCGAACGGCATTAAGGGTACCGCCCATCGCTCCCAGTGCAGCCCCGCCGTGAGGATCACCAGCCCGTACAGCCCCGCGAACGCCAGCGCCAGCCCATCCTGCCAGCGCGGCCGGGCGACCACGCGAAGCAGCCCCAAGCCCGCCAGGAGCTGCAACGGGAGCCCCACGCCCCAATTGAGGGGGAGCCGCATGTAGAACCAGAGGTTGTCCAGGACCCCCGCGCTGGTCGCGCCGGGATGCTGACTCCGGGCCTCGCGGATGATATGCCACGCGGCCGTGCGATAGTCCAGGATCACGAACGGGGCGCTGACGAAGAAGGCCACCCCCGCGACGGCGATGAATCCCCAGAAAACCCGCGCCCGGAGCAGCCCCTCCAGGCGGGCTAGCAGTCCACTCGCCCAGGCCCGGGCGCGGGGCCACAGGGCCGCCACGGCTACGCCGGCCGCCAGCGCCATCACCCCCAATCGCGCCAGGTTATAGAAGTACAGCGCGGCCTGTCCGGCGATGCTATCCACCCGTCCATCGCTGGCATAGCGTCCCAGCCAGAGGGCCAACCGTCCCGGGCTGACCCAGAGCGCGCCGCCCCCGACGATGAGGGCTATGAGCGCCAAAGGCAGACGCCACTGGATCAGGGACCTCATCCACCGAGCGGGAGCGTGCGGAGGAGCCGGAATGCGTGATGAAAGCGCGAAGGTGATGGGTAGCACGATCAGGGCCACCGGGTACTTGGTGGCCACACCCAGCCCCAGGCAGACGCCAGCCCACAGCCAGTCACGCCTGAGCCCATCCTGGGCGATGCGCAAAGCCAGCAACGTACCCCCCACGGCGAAAAACGTCGCCGGCACATCCGAGGTGGCGTGTTGGCTCGTGATATTATGGAGCTGGCTGAATGCCAGGAACAACGCCGTCAATAGCCCCAGTCGGACGCTCCTCGTCCGCCTTCCGAGGTGATAGGCCAGGGCGACCGTGGCCACTCCAAAGGTCAACGTGACCAGCCGAGCGATCAGATACCAGCGCGAGGGATCCGCTTGATAGGCGGCCACATAGCTGGGAATGTCCCTCCACACGCCCAGAGCCCGCCCGCCCAGATAGAGGATGGCGTAGAGCGCGGCGTTCAGGTACATCAGCGTGGACGAGGGATGCGTGAACTTGTGCGGGTTCAGATCGCGGGTGGCGATGAACCCCATCGCCTTCTCCACGATCTCGCGCTCATCCACATGGTAGATGAGGGGCAGCCCGAAGTTGATGCCGTACAGCCGCACGATCAGCGCGGCCGCCAGGATGCCCCAGACCGGCTTCGGCCAATGGCTGCGCACGTCCCTTTACCCCGGAGAATCCGACGAAAGACGAAGGACAGACGACGAAGGAGAACTGATGCCCGTTATAAACAGCGCGATGCGGCAGCCCATAGCCGCCGCATCGAACGATCGCCGCATTATACGTTCGCGCCATAAAGGGGTCAAGCCGTAGGAGGCGGTGATTACCCACATCTCACCGCGGAGTCGCAGAGGACGCAGAGGGGGGAAAATAAAGAGAGTCGCTCAGAAGAATAGGCAACATCCGCTTCCAAAAAGTGTGTTTTGTAGGGGCGACTTGGCGGGTCGCCCCTACGGTTCTCGATGTCTCTCTGCGGTGCAGAAAGGCATGTTAAGCATACATGTCGCACTTATGGGTAATCACCGCGTAGGAGCACACGGCTGTGCGCCCCTACAATTCGTATGAGCGAATCGATGTTCGGCTGGGGGCAGGGGTGATCCATGAGTTACCCCTGCCCCAGCCCCACCCTCCCAACGACCGGACAGGATCGGCCGGTCATCACCTCCTGAGTAATAGCGGGATATACATGCCCAAACCCTGACGTCGGCCGAAGTCCGCGGCGGCCTGCGCCCCCGGCGCCAGGTTCACCTCCACCTCGAAGGCGGTCGTGTTATAGTACCCGGGAGGCCCCGCCGCTCGAAGCCGATACAGCCCGGGCGGGACGTTCTGGAAACTGTATTGCCCCTGCGCGTCCGTAACCTGCTTCTGCAACACCACGCGCTGTTCGGATAACAGCAGGACATAGCTACCGGGCAACCCCGACTCCTCCGGCTCATCGCGCACGCCGTCGCCGTCCTTATCCTCCCACACGACCCCCAGGATCTCCCCGGGCTCCAGTACGGGCGTCGCGGTCGGCGTGGGCGTCACGGTCACCTCGGCATACACCCCGAAGTCCCACCGGCTCTCGCCTCCCGCGGTGACGAAGATGAGCGCCTGCGAAGGCGTGGAGAAGGCGTAGCCGGGTGGCGCCGTGGCCACCAGCAGGTACGTCACATCGGGCGTCAGATCGGTGAAGGTATACGAGCCGTCGATGCCGCTCGTCTCGGTGGCGACGACCTTGCCGCCGGAGTATAAATCAATGCGCACGCCCGGCTGGCCCGTCTCCTCGCTATCTTTGATGCCATCGCGGTCCACATCGTTCCACACCAGGCCCCAGATACGGCCGCGAGGCGGCGTCGGCGTGGGCGTGGCCGTCGGCGTCGGCGTAGGCGTCCACGTCGGCGTGGCCGTTGGCGTCGGTGTGCGCGTGGGCGTCGGCGTATCGGTCGGTATGGGCGTCAGCGGAGTCGGTGTCGGCGTGCTGGTCGGCTGCCATTGGATCGCCTCCCCGGCCATGAGGAGCTGTCCCCAATCCGCCGAGCTGGTGGTCGTCTGCGATCCCTCCCATACCATGTGGTTTTGCCACTCGCCCATGGAACGTCCGCCGTCGTCATCTCGCAGGGCCCAGGTGAACCCCAGGACCCGCCCCACGGCGAAGGGATCCAGGTTCATGAGCGAGCGTGGGATGGCGATCTCCATATCGTAGCCGCCGGGCACCCGGCGGGTGAAAAGCGTCACCCCGGAGATGGGGGATCCGAAATCCCCCACGCGGCCGTCGATCACGAAGGTGAACTGATGGTCATCCGCGCCGCCAGGCCGATGATCATGCAGCCCGTCGATGCCCATCTCGATAGAGTCGTCCCACCACATCTGCTGGCTATCGGCCACGAGGACATCGTCCACCACATGGATGGCGAAGTAGAGGTGATCGACATCCCATGCCGATCGGATGGTGGCGCTGAAATCCCCGGCTCTCGGCGTGGAGCGTGGTGCGACGAAGGCGGCCGTGCTGGGATCGAGCACCACCGTGCCCGTGTTCGGCCAGTCGCTGATGTCGCCATTGATCACTGGGGCCGTCACCGCCTGATAGCTCACCAACGTGCGCGTGCTGAAGGTCGGGGTCGGCGTGGGGGTCGGCGTCCACGTCGGCGTAGGCGTCGGCCCGGTCGGGGTCGGCGTCGGGGTGGGAGTCTCCGTCGGCGGCGCACCGGGAGCCCCCGTGAAATGCCAGATATGCCCCTGATCATCACCCACCCACAGGTCGTTCTCGCCGAACACGAACAGCGAGACGAGATTGGCCGTCGTCGGCGGCCCCTGGATCGGATGCCACGTCCGGCCGTCGGTGGTGCGATAGACGCTGCCGTTCCATCCCACAGCATATCCCAACGTGGCGTTCACCATCTCGATCCGCTCCAGGGTCACCGGCACGGCGGCCTGCTGCTCGAACACCGGACTGGCCGTCATCGCGTTAGAGATCTTCAAGATCGTGCTGGGGGGTTGATCCGGCGGCGCATCCTCCAGGGTAGCAATGATCCACCCGGTGTTGTTGTCCACGAAGCTGATGTCGTAGGCGTAGCGATTGAGGTTAAACTGCAGAGGCCAGATCTTCCGCCCCCAACTGGCGCCGTTGTTAAAGGAGTAATACAGCCGTCCCTTAGCCGTCGCATAGCACACGTTGGGCGTGGGACATTCGATATCCCGCACCACGAAGTTGTTACTGACGGGAACCGGATTGAAATTCACACCATCGGTACTGCGCAGGATGAAGTTCAACGTCGCGCCAGCCAGGACCACATCTCCTGTCCCAGTCCAGTGCACCGAGTACAGGAACCCGCCGTATGGGTTCCCATCATTATCCGTGGGGCGTGGCGATTTGTACCACGACTCCCCGCCGTTTGTGGTGCGCAGAATGGTCGCCCACCGGCCCACCGTCCAGCACGTATCGACGTCCCTGCAGTGGACATCGGATAGGAACCCCCTGTCAGCGGTGAGCGGGTGATTAGTCAGCTCCGTCCACGTCTCCCCGCCATCGGTGGTCTTGTAGATGAAGGCCTTGCCGGAGCTCTCCGTCCACTCCGGTCCGCCGACGACATACCCCACCGAAGGGCTGGGGAAGTAGATGCTCCACACTTTGGGATCCGGCGGACCCTTGGGCACTGTAAACTTCAACTCCCAGGCCGGGGTGGGCGTGGGCGTCGGCGTGGATGTAGGCGTCGGTGTCTCCGTTGGAGTGGGTGTGGGCGTTGGCGTCTCCGTCGGGGTCGGTGTGGACGTCGGCGTTGGCGTCGGGGTCTCGGTGGGTGTCGGCGTAGGCGTTGCCGTAGGTGTCGGGGTATCGGTAGGTGTAGATGTAGGTGTCGGTGTTAACGTAGGCGTGGGCGTTGACGTAGGCGTCGCCGTCGGGGTGGGCGTCGCCGTCGCGTTGGGGAAATCCACAGTGGTCGTCATCAACGCCGTCACGTAAACGGGCACGGCCGGGACGCGAGCGTAATACCCGGGCGGCGCGCTCAACTCCTGCACGACGTAGGGCCCTGGCAACAACCCGGTGAACGCGTACGCCCCATCCACTCCGGTCACTCGAGAATCGACGGGTAGTCCCCCTTGCAGAAGGACGATTACAGCTCCGGCCAGCAGATCCTCGCCAGGTTGATAGAAGTAATCCCCGTTGGCATCGTAGAAGACCACCCCCGCGATAGCGCCCGTGGCCGGGGTAGGCGTGGGTGTCGGCGTATCCGTCGGCGTTGGGGTCGGGCTTGGCGTCGGTGTATCTGTCGGCGTCGGCGACGGGGTGGGTGTATCGGTAGGCGTGCTTGTCGGCGTAGGTGACGGAGTGGCCGTCGGCGTGTCAGTCGGCGTGGGCGTTGACGTGGGCGTCGCCGTTGGCGTCTGATCCAGTTGCCAGGCAGGGGCCGCGCCGACTGAGGTCACGATCGTACCCCATAGAGCCAATAAGCCAAGCATTACAACTATCGCCAGGATCGGCGTATATCGCTCGTTCACCAACATCCTCCCGCACAAGGATGACGCATCCTCGCCCCACCCTCTCATAAAGATATGACGAAAGACGGAGGATGGACGATACCATCGTCGCGCCCACAGTTAAAGATACGATGAATTTGGACATTGTGCAATATGACAAAATTGTCATTGGTCTAAAGGCATTGCGGCGTGGCGGAACCGCGCCACAATCACCACAACAAAGCCCTCTCCTCCCAGGCTTGGGAGAAGAGGGCGAGGGATGGCTTCCGCTACGCCCTGCTTACCGGGCATCCTCTGGAGGCTGCCACGTCGCCCGATCGCCGATGACGCGGGCTGGCACCCCGGCGACGATGGCCCCCGGCGGCACGTCGCGCGTGACTACCGCGCCCGCGCCGACCACCGCGCCCGCGCCGATGGTCACGCCGTCGAGGATGATGGCGCCAACCCCGAGCCAGGCCCCATCCTCCACGACGATATCACCGCGAGAATATAGCGGCTGCTGCCGAATCGGACGGCCAGCGGCCAGGCCGTGCTCATACGGATAGAAGGCACAGCGGGGCGCTACCTGCACGTGAGCTCCCAGCCGGATGGCGCCCACAAAGGCGGTGAAGTGACACCCTGGCTGTATGTGCGTGTCATCCCCGATGACGACCGCCCCCCCATCCCCTGTCTCGATGATCGTGCCGCGATACAGATGCACTCGCGCGCCTAACCTGACGCCGCCACCTCTCTCATGCTGGTAAATCACCACCCCGTCATCGATGAAGCAATGCGGCCCCAGCGTTAAATCCGCGCAGACGATCTCCGCCCTGGGCGAGATATATCCCCGGGCGTTCATTCGAGCCAGGATACGCCGTGATTTGTACGGTGGTAACGGCCATGCCGCCAGCCGGGCCGCCAGGCGCCCCCACCATCCCAATCCGACCCGCGCCATCCAGAACTCGATCCAGCGCTCGCGGATCACCGGTTGCCCTCCACATACCCGTTATCCCGGAACCAGGCCACCGCTCGGGCGAACGCGTCCTCCAGGTCCGACTGCGGCATCCCCAGCTCGCGGATGGCCCGTGTGGGGTCCGCCGTCAGCGCCTGGGGCAGATGGCCATATCGGCTCCCCCGCCCCAACAGCCGTTGCCAGAGCTTCCCCCTCGGCGGCTTCGGCGCCGGCTGCCCGCTCACCCGCGCCATCAGATCGAGGTACGCCCCTTCATCCAGATTCCCCCTCGCATGGCCGAGGATATAACGCTCGCCGACTCTGCCGCGCTCCGCTGCAGCCACCATGCCTCGCACCACATCCTCCACAGGCACGAAATTCACGCCGCCGGCTGGATAGGGCACCCATTGCCCACGAAGAAACGCCAACAGACGTCGGCCCGTAGCGCTGGGCTTCACGTCCTCCGGCCCCACGCAGGCAGTGGGGTGAACGATGACGACGGGCGCCCCGGCATCGGCCATCGCCCGCGCGATGAGCTCCCCAAAATACTTCGAGCGCACGTAGTGAGATCCATCCCACAGGTTAAACGGGACGGATTCGTCGGGGATAGTCCCATCGGGGAGACGGCCGATCGTGCCGACGGTACTGACGTGCACGATGCGCGCGACCTCGGCGCCGCGAGCGGCCAATAATACGTTAAGCGTCCCGCGCACGTTGACCTGATACAGCCAGCCGATATCCTGAGGCCGCGTCGAGTATGCCGCGGCCACGTGATATACGACCCGGCATCCGGCGACCGCCGCCGCAACGTCCCCTAGTCGCGTCACATCGCCTGAGATCACCTCCGCCCCCGCCTCGGCCAGGAAATCAGCGGCGTGAAGGCGTCGCGCTAACACCCGCACTGGCTCTTCCTGGCTCAATAACAGCCGGGCCAGATGCCGTCCCACGAACCCCGTCGCCCCTGTCACCAAGGCCGTCATCTGACCCAGCTCCGCAATCGCCCCCACCAGCTCACGCCGCGCGAGTCCGCGGCCTTCTGGAGCGCGGAGAGGTACGCCTCCCGCACACCCGGGCTGGGCTCCAGCGCGAGCCCCGGATACCAGACGAAAGGCTTGATGTGGACCCGGACGGCCTTTGGCAGCCTGCGCAGGAATCGCGCGGTGCGATGTACAGCCTCTTCCGTCTCACCCGGCAATCCGGTCATGACGAACACACGGCAGGT
>DUEN01000180.1 GCA_011176545.1 Caldilineae bacterium
GTGGAGCAACTTCTGCACCTAATCGGTGATGGGTATTATGGGCTCTTCCAGGAGGAGCGACATGGTGAGGTGTTGGCTCGCTATCTGGATAAGGCCCACCGCCTGGGTATGCGCATCATCGTGTACGTGAACACCCACCTGATCCCGCCCTTCATGGCCGAGAAGGACCCTGAGTGGGCGGCCCGTCACCCCGACGGCAGCTATCGCACCGCCTATGATACGTATCGACTGGCCTGTCCCAACAGCCCCTGGGCCGACTGGGTGATGGCGGAGCTGGAGAAGCTGGCCCGCTACGAGATCGACGGCGTCTTCTCCGATGGGCCGTCTGGCGCCTGCGCCTGCGACCATTGCGCCCGCGCCTTCGAGGCGTGGTATGGCTCGCCCATGCCCAGGGGGGCGCAGCCCGGCAGCCCGGAGGCCGAGGCATTGCGCCGGTTCGATCTGGAGACGCGCGTGCGTTTCTGCCGGCGCTTCTACGAGACGCTGAAGGCGATCCGCCCGCAGGCCATTTGCTATCAGAACCTGGACGTGCTCAGCCTGCCCAGCGAGCCCTTCCTGCCGTATAACGACCTCCTGGGCTCCGAGGGCGGCTTCATGTTCTACGGGCCGCCCCGGCGCGGATACCTGTGGAAGACCAGCCTGCGAGCCAAGGTGCTGGAGGGATGCGCCCAGGGCAGGCCCACCGTCATCTTCGCGGCCGGCGACCAGAAGCCGTGGTCGTGCTATCTGCACGCGCCCGGCGAGACGCGGCTGATGTTCGCCGCCTCGGTGGCCAATGGCGCCTCGGTCTGGTACGGCCTGCACTGCCCGATCGAGAACATGAATCGGCCGGGGGGGCAGGCGGCCGGCGCCATGAATCAGTTCCTGGCCCAACACGAGGCCATCTACGACGACACCGACTCCCTGGCCAACGTCGCCCTCCTCCACAGCGCCAGCACCCGGATCCACTATCAGACCGCCCGCGAGGCCAGCGATTTCTATGAAGCGGCCGGGACCGCGCTGGCCAGAGGCGTGGGCGATGTGGCGGCTAGCTTCGAGGGCTTCGCCGCCATGCTCTACCACAGCCAGATCCCCTTCGATGTCCTCCCCGAGGAGGTATGCGCGCGGGGCGGATGGGATCGCTATCGATGCCTGGTAGCGCCCACCGGGGCCTGCCTCTCCGACGCGGTGATCGCCTCGTTGCGCGACTTCGTGCGTGGGGGTGGTTTGCTGATCGCCTCTCTGGACACGTCCCTGTTCGACGAGCAGGGGCGTCGGCGGGAGGACTTCGGGCTGGCCGACGTGTTCGGCGCCTGTATCGAGGAGAGGATCGACCACTTCCGGGACTTCAACTATTTCGAGGTCATCGATAGCTCCCATCCGGCGATGCGCGAGCTGGCCGTGCGTCTGGCGCCAGCCCCCGCGTTCGGGCTGCGGGTCCGCCCCACCACCGCACGGGTGCTGGCTCGGTATCACGCGCCGCTGGCCGGGCGCTACGAGCCGATGACGCCGTTGGCCGGGCCGGCGGTGCTATGGAACGAATTCGGGCAAGGGCATTGCCTGTACCTGCCCGGGACCTTCGGCGAGTTCTACCGGGAGTACACGACGCTGGAGTTCCGACAGATCGTGGCAGGGGCGATCCGCGCCTTCGCGCCACCCTCAATCCAGATCATGGGGGCGCCCCCCTCGCTGGAGGTAACGTTGCGCCGCAAGCGAGATGGCTCGATGACGATGGTGCATCTGGTCAACTACACCGGCGGGATGACGCGTCCGATCCAGCAGGCCCTCCCCCTGCGCGATCTACGGATCATCCTTCGTGAGGATGTGCTGGCGGGCCGTCCTCAGCGTGCGCGCGCCCTGGTTGCCGGGGAGGAGCTCTCGATCACTTCTACGGAGGAGGGGACCCTCGTGACCCTGACCGACCTCTCTTCCGAGTACGAGGTGCTTGTGATCGAGGAGGGGCGCTAATTCCGAGCATATTGGCGTACACGACACACTACAGGTAGCTCCACACTTAACCGTGGTTATTGCAAAACGCCATATCTGTATGGTCGAGAACACAGCATGTAGGGCCGGTTTCCGTACCGGCCACAAGATGGCGGGTAAGAAACCCGCCCTACATGCTCTTCACGATTTAATGTGGTGCTACCACACTACAGGCAACCTCTTGCTTTTACAAAGTGACGGAATTGTAGGGGCGCAGCGCCACTGCGCCCCTACAAAACACGCCTTTAAAGGAGTGGCGTTGCCTATTCCGCTATGAGCGAAGGTTTTTGAACCACCTTTGCGTCCTTCGCGCCCTTTGCGGTTAGGCGAGTAAATTATCCAAAGCCCTAAGGAGAAAGGACGATGTCAAAACTGGCTATAGAGGGTGGACAGCCATATCGAAAGGAGCCGTTCCCCGCGCGGGCACCCTTCGGCGAGGAGGAGATCGCCCTGGTCGCCGAGGCGATCCGGTCCCAGAACCTCTTCGCACCAAGCGGGGATAAGGTCAAAGCCCTGGAGGAGGCGTTCGCCGAGCTGTACGGCACGAAGTACGCCATCGCCTCCGCTTCGGGCACGTCAGCCATTCACACCGCCATCGCCGCGATCAATCCCAACCCCGGCGATGAGATCATCACGGCCCCGATCACTGACGCGGGCTCTATCGCTCCCATCCTCTTCCAGGGGTGTATCCCTGTCTTCGCCGACGTGGATGAGACGTACAACATGGACCCTGCGGACGTGGAGCGCAAGATCACCGATCGCACGGCGGCGATCCTGCTGGTGCATCTGTTCGGCAACGCCGCCAGGGTGGACGCTATCCAGGAGATCGCCCGACGTCATGGCATCCCGCTTATCGAGGACTGTAGCCAGGCCCATGTGATCAAATACAAGGGACGCTATCTGGGTACGTGGGGCGACATTGGCACGTTCAGCTTTCAACAGAGCAAACATATGACGACCGGCGATGGGGGCATGACGATCACGAATCGGGAGGATCTCGCCGAACGCATGACGCGGTTTAGAGACAAGGGCTGGGTGCGTAAGCCCGGATCGCGACATTACGTTCTCCTGGGGCTGAACTACCGCATGACGGAGCTGCAGGGGGCGGTCGGGCTGGCCCAGATCAAGAAGGTCCGTGACGTGGTCGAGCGGCGGATGAAGCTGGGCCACTATCTTACTGAGATGATCTCAGGCATCGAGGGGATCACCCCGCCACGGGTCACCGAGGGTTCCGAGCATGGATACTGGTTGTATGCTCTACGTGTGGACGCTTGGCCCGTGGAGCGGTTTGCGGCCGCCCTGAGTCGCGAGGGGGTCGGCGTCGGGGTAGGCTACACCGGCGAGCCCATCTATCTCTGCATGGAGCCATTGACCAAGAGACGGACCTTTGGGAACACAGCGTATCCTCTCGACGGGGCCTATGGGGGGCGGGTGATCGAGTACACAAAGGGATTATGCCCTCGCGCGGAGGACGCGCTCGACCATATGATCACCATCGGGATCCATGAGCATTACACGGAGAAAGACATCGAGGACGTGGCGGGCGCCATCCGAAAGGTGGCGGAATTGCTGCCACGAGGTTAGAGAAGGAGCTGGCATTCTACTCTGACAAACGCTTCTATGCTAAAGCGGAGATAGGAGAACCGCAAAGCACGCAGAGAGCGCGAAGTCTCTCCCAACTTATTATTTACCTTTGCGCCCTTCGCGTTCTTCGCGGTTAGACTTTGAAAATTCGCAAGGGGGAAGATCATGGCGGACGAACTGCGCATTGGTGTGATCGGGTTTGACACCTCACATGTGCCGGCCTTTACCAA
>DUEN01000181.1 GCA_011176545.1 Caldilineae bacterium
ACATCCACCCCAGATGATCATTTCTTTCCCAGTCCACACTGCCGAGTGCTGTTCTCGAGGCGAAGGTGCATTAACCAGGGAGATGGGTCTCCAGGTGTCGGTTTCAGGATCATAGCGCCCTCCGGTGTTCGTTGTCACACCGCCTCCACCCGATTCACCACCCCAGATGATCATCTCACGTCCTGTCCAGACAGCTGTATGTCGCAAGCGGCCGGTGGGGGCATTGACTGTCGAAATGGGTGTCCAGGTGTCAGTGGTCGGGTTATAGCGATAGCCGTCGTTGAGGAAATGGTCCAGGTGATAGTATCCGCCCCATATAATCATTTCTTCACCAGTCCAAATGGCAGTATGGCCATACCGGCCAGTCGGGGCGCCTACCGTGCTCATGGGCTGCCATTGCTCAGTCTCTCCGGAGGTGTTGAGGGTATTAGATCGAATCCTCACTGATTGAGAAGCGGCTAGTTGACTTGGCAGCAGGAATCCGATGAATAGCATTGTGGTCAGCAAAGATAAGCAAGCCAATAGTGTTGACAGACATTGCATCGAGGTTCTATGTCTCATGGAATACCTCCCAACCACGCACCTTGCTCGCCCCCTGCTATCTGAAATTGAGATACAGCCGCCATGTCATCGTATATGTCACTTTGAAAACCAGAGAACTCCGGCTTTTCGCAAAAGCCGGGGTTCTTACGATTACTATCGCAAGATCATAGGCATCCAGACGGGCCGGCCGTTCCAGTCGCCGAAGTTCACGGTGACGTCCTGTCTCGCCGACAGGACCACGAGCACCTCGTCCGGGGTGCTGGAGAAGCGCAGCCAGGGGGGATTCTGCTCCTGCACCCGATACGTCCCCGGCGGCAGCGACGGGAATTGGTACGAGCCGTCTCCTAGTGTGGTCGTGGAGGCGATCTGGGTATTGCCTGCGAATAGCCGGATGGTCACATCAACCAATCCGGGCTCCCCGGGATCTCGCACACCGTCTCCATTTCGATCGAACCACACCGTGCCGCTGATGGAGCCAGGAATCGGGGTGGCCGTAGGTGTAGGTGTAGGCGTAGCCGTAGGGGTCGGCGTCGGAAAGTCGTAGACCTGCCCGGTCAGGCGCAGGATACCCCAGTTTGGCTGCACGGAGTAAGTGGAGTCGCCCTGCCAGATCAGCGTGGTTTGGGTTGAACTGTCATTGCCCACGTCATCGTCTTTCAGGGCGAAGGTGAAGGGGTACCACTGATCGGTGGCCAGCGGGCCGCTTCCCAGCGCGTCGATAGGGATAGCGACCTCCAGTGACCACCCGCCGGTGACGGCGCTTGTGACGACGGTAAGGGACGAAATGGCGCTACCCTGATCGGCCTGGCGACCATCCAGCGCGAGGGTAAATTGATGAGAGCGATCGGCGGGGATGTGGATGCCCAGCTCAAGGGCATCGTCCTGCCAGACGAAGATGCTGTCGTTGCCGATGAGTACATCGTCGTTGATGGTAGCGGCGAAGTAGAGATGATCGGGATCCCATGCGGCGCGCAGGGTGGCGCTTAGATCGGCGGGGCTGGGGACCTGGCCTATGATAGTGCTGGCGTTGTCCTTATCGAGGGAGAGTGTGGGGACGCCATCCCACTCGTTGAGCTCCCCATCGAGAATGGGCGGTTGACCTGCCCGTGGGATCAGATACGACGGCCCGCTAGGTGTCGGATAGGGTGTAGCCGTTGGAGTAGGGGTACTGGTCGGTGTTGGAGTTGGCGTAGGTGTATTTGTCGGAGTAGGTGTCGAGGTCGGGGTCGGCGTGGGAAAGTCATAAACCTGCCCACTGAGCCGTAGTTCGCCCCACTCTTGTTGGAAGGAATAGGTTGAGTCACCCTCCCAGACCATCGTGGTTTGAGTTGGGCTGTCGTGCCCTACATCGTCATCCTTTAAAGCGAAGGTGAAGGGATATCGCTGATCGGCGAGCAGGGGATCACTTCCCAGGGCCTCAATGGGAATGGCAACCTCCAGAGCCCAACCTCCGGAGACGGTGCTGGTCGCGACGGTAAGGGATGAGATAGTATTACCCTGATCGGCTTGGCGGCCGTCCAGTGAGATGGTGAATTGGTGGGAACGATCGGAAGGGATATAGATGCCCAGTTCGAGGCCGTCGTCTCGCCAAGCGAATGCACTATCGTTACCTATAAGCACATCGTCCTGTATCACGGCAGCAAAATAGAGATGGGTAGAATCCCAGACAGCTTTCAACGTAGCGCTGAGATCAGAGGGCGTGGGGACCTCTCCCTGAATGGTATCGGCATTGTCCTTGTCGAGAAAGAGTGAGGGAACACTGTCCCATTCATCGACAAGTCCATCAATGGTAGGAGGATTCTCTGTGCGAGGTATTACGTACGATGTGCCCAGAGGTTGGGCCGTGATGATGGTCACTGTATAAGCCCCAGTATTGTCGTACACGCCATCGTCGCCGACGGCGAAGGTGATCGGCCCTTCTGGGACGGTGATCGTAAAAGTATAAACATGAGTCGGGTCATAAGGCGGTATCGGCTGCACGTACCTATCAGCTGGTCCACCGTTAATCCAGAGCGTGTAGTTGATATATCCTCTGGGATGAGTGGGTGTGGTGGGGTTTCCCGCATAATCGGTGAAGATGTAAAACGCGTCTGACCATCGGGTGCCTGCTGCCTGTCCTATGCCAGATACCTGTACGGTGACAGCCCCGACATAAGATCGGGATGTTGAAACGCCTTCCATCCCATTCCCAAAGGGGACAACGAATGTTTCGAGAGCATTGGGGGCGCTCTGTGGATCTCGGCCACCGGAGGAAAGAGTGTTCCAAGTAACAATATCGCCATTTTCCAGAGACTGTTGGACGTTCTGAAGCGACAGGACACGAGCTTGGACCAGGATGAGCAGGATCAGTGTGGTGAGGACGCCGGATAGTAGGGGAAGCAGACGTCTCATCGTTCCTCCTCCATGAGATGTCTCGTGTTAGGCATCCGAGGCCTTGAGTAAGTGTAACACTGTCGAGGATCGTGGTCTGACATGAATGAAAGATGAATTGCAGCTATGCTCGCATGATATTTTGTATATCACCCCCATTATGGGGTAATCAGTGTTACTTGTCAATACCCTTTCGTGCAGTGAATTACCCCATATGTGCTACATGGAGGCCTTTCTTACCCCAGGGATGCGGAGGGCGCAGAGCTCTCCGCTCATTTCTCGCTCCTCTGCGCCCTCCGCGTCTCCGCGGTGAGATACAGGTCATCCCCACCCGTCCAGGGGATTCGCACGTGTGGCCATGACGAGGGTTTCTCGTGTTTGACACGTGCTGGGAGGCATGATACGCTCAAAATGTGATTACATAGGCGACTGATCTCTGTAGAGGTAGATATCCCGTTGAACACGCGTGAGGAGCTGAGGAAACTTCCTAGTGTCGATCGGTTACTGCAGGCCCCGGAGCTGGCGCAGGCGATCGCCGAATGGGGACATAACCTGGTGGCTGACCTCGCTCGCGCCGTCATAGAGCGCGCCCGGGAGGCAGTGTTGGGCGGAGCCCCCTGTCCCGGATACGAGGCGTTGGCCCGGGACGTCGCAGGGGAGCTTGAACGCGTGACCCGTCCCTCGCTGCGCCCCATCATCAACGCGACCGGCGTCATCATTCACACCAACCTGGGGCGCGCGCCGCTGAGCGCGGCCGCGCGAGCGGCCATGGCCGCGGTCGCTCAGGGGTATTCTAACCTGGAGTATGATCTGGAGGCGGGCCGGCGCGGATCCCGCTACGATCACGCGGTGACCCTGCTGTGTCAACTCACGGGCGCCGAGGACGCCGTGGTGGTGAACAACAACGCGGGGGCCGTGTTGCTGGCATTGGCCGGCGTGGCGGCCGGACGAGAGGTGATCGTCTCCCGCGGGCAGCTCGTGGAGATCGGCGGCGGATTCCGCGTGCCGGACGTGATGCGACAGAGCGGCGCGCGATTGGTGGAGGTCGGCACGACGAACCGCACGCACCTGCGGGATTATGAGGCCGCCATCGGCCCAGAGACCGGCGCGCTGCTGCGGGTGCACCAGTCGAATTTCCGCATCATCGGCTTCACCGCTGAGGTGCCCCTCTCGGAGATGGTCGCGCTGGCTCATCAGCATGACCTGCCGGTGATCGATGATCTAGGCAGCGGGACGCTGCTGGATACGACGGTTTACGGGCTGGCGCCGGAGCCGCGCGTCCAGGAGAGCGTGGCCGCCGGGGCTGACCTGGTGACCTTCAGCGGCGATAAGCTGCTCGGCGGCCCCCAGGCGGGGATCATCGTGGGGAAGGCCCGATGGATCCAGGTGTTGCGTCGGCATCCCCTGATCCGGGCATTGCGTGTGGACAAGACCACCCTGGCCGGGTTGCAGGCCACGCTTTTGCATTATCTACGGGGGGAAGCGGAGCAGGAGATCCCCGTGTGGCGGATGATCGCGGCCAGGCCGGAGGACCTGGAGTGCCGGGCGCGAGCGTGGACGGCGGCGCTGAAGGCCCACGGCATCGCGGCGGATGTGGCACCCGCGCAATCGGCGGTCGGCGGGGGATCCCTGCCCGGGGAGACGCTCCCCACCACCGCCGTCGTGCTGACACCCCGATCGGCGGAGGCGTTGGGGCGCGCACTTCGCGAGGGCGATCCCCCGGTGGTGGCGCGCGTCGTCGAGGACCGCGTGTGGCTGGATCCGCGCACAGTGCTGCCGGAAGAGGAGACCGCGTTGCTGTCGGCCATCCGCATAGCCTGGGAGCGCATCCATGGCTGAGGGAGCGCTTATCCGCCTGAGCGGGCGAGTGATTCGAGCAGGCCAGGCTGAGGGGATCGCGCTGGTCTCGCCCGAGCCGATCAGCTTCCTTGGGGGAGTGGATCCCGATACGGGGATCGTGATCGAGCCGGGACATCCGCTGCGTGGCGAGAGGATCGCCGGCCGCGTGCTGGTATTCCCCTTCGGCAAGGGGAGCACCGTCGGCTCGTATACGATCCTGCGTCTGAAGTGGAACGGCCAGGCGCCGGCGGCCATCATCAACCGGGAGAGCGAGGCCATCGTCGCCGTAGGGGCCATCATCGCGGAGATCCCCATGGTGGATTTAATCGATATCACGCGCATCCACACGGGTGATCGTGTGCGTGTTCAAGACGGCGAGGTCCTCGTCTGGCCGGCGGGGGAGGCCTCGTGAGCGCGGGCGAGCTCGTCTTCGTCAAGTTGGGCGGATCGTTGATCACGGATAAGACGCGACCGGGCGTGGCGCGGGAGGAGGTGATCGCGCGGCTGGCGCGAGAGTTGATGCGGGCCCGTTTAGAGCGACCGGATTTACGGCTCCTCATCGGGCATGGCAGCGGCTCCTTCGGGCACGTGGTCGGCCAGCGGTATGGGACGCGAGCGGGCGTGCGCGATGCGGAGGGCTGGCGCGGGTTCGCCGAGACCGCGGCGGCCGCGGCGCGGTTAAATCGGATCGTGACGGACCAGATGCTGGCGGCCGGGCTGCCCGTGTGGTCGATCCAACCCTCGGCCACGGCGCGCTGCCGCGATGGTCGCCTGGTATCGCTGGGATGGGAGGCGATCCAGCGGGCGCTGGATGTGGGCCTGGTGCCCTTGATCTATGGCGATGTCGCCCTGGATGAGGTGCGCGGGGGAACCATCGTTTCCACGGAGGAACTGTTCGCTTTCTTGGCGCCTATCCTGCACCCGCGGCGGATCGTGCTGGTGGGAGAGGTGGACGGCGTCTTCACGACCGATCCGCGGCGCGATCCCGCGGCTCGTCGCATCCCACGGCTCACCCCGGAAGAGGTCGCCTGCCACCGGATCGGCCTGGGGGAGGCCCATGGCGTTGACGTGACGGGGGGGATGGCCAGCAAGGTCCGCATCATGGCCGACTTGGTGCGCCAGATGTCGGACCTGGATGTGCATCTCATCGGCGGGCTGGCGCCAGACGCGTTGTTTCAGGTGTTGATGGATCCCACATATCCGGCAGGGACACACATCCGTCATCAGGCGTGATTTTTCCAGAACATTTGCCTCGCCCTCTGAAACTAGGTATAATCCTCAAGCCGGTGCGGCCGGGTGGCTGTCTGTTGAAGCGAGATATCACAGCAGCGGCTCGTTCATCGAGATCTGTGAGGCTTTGGAATGCTGATTACGATCGCTTCGTTTTTCATCGTCTTGAGCATATTGGTGCTGGTGCATGAATTCGGGCATTTCATCGTCGCCCGGCGCAGCGGCATCGTGGTTGAGGAATTCGGCCTGGGGTATCCGCCCAGGCTGATCACTCTATTCAAGCGTGATGGAGTCTTATACACCCTGAACGCCATCCCCTTCGGCGGCTTCGTCCGCATGCGCGGGGAGGATGGCTTGGAAGGCCCGGGGAGCTTCATCTCCCAGCCCAAGAGGGTACGGGCGGCCGTGTTGGTCGCCGGGCCAGCCATGAACCTGGTGCTGGCCATGGTCCTGTTCACCGCCTCCTTCATGTTGGGCAATCCCATGCCAATGCCGGGCGCGGCGGTGGCCGCGGTCGCTCCGGGGTCGCCTGCGGAGACGGCCGGGATCCAGGTCGGCGACGTGATCGTCCGCGCGGCGGGCGAGCCGGTGGAGACGCCAGGCGATCTGGTGGCGATCGTCAGCGAGCGTCAAGGGGAGACGATCCAGCTCGAGATACGGCGCGAGGGGGAGATCGTCACCCTCTCGCTCACGCCGCGGGTCAACCCGCCGGAGGGCGAAGGCCCCATAGGGGTCGCTATCCAGCCGGCGATGGAGTTACGCCGTCTCCCGTTGGGGCAGGCTCTATTCTTTGGATTGAAATCGACAGGGAGGTTTATATGGAGGACGTTGAGCCTGCCCGTGATGCTGTTGCGTGGCCTGATTCCCGCGGAGGCGGCGCGCCCTATTGGCCCGGTGGGGATCGCTCAGTTGACGGGCGGGGCGGTAGAGGTCTCCGTCGCCATCGGGATGGCGTTCCCCATCCTGCAGCTCACGGCGATACTGAGCGCGGCCCTGGCCGTGACCAATCTGTTGCCATTGCCAGCGCTGGATGGCGGCCGCCTGTTGTTCGTGCTCGTTGAGGCCGTTCGGGGGCAGCGCCTCGATCCGGAGAAGGAGGGGTTGGTCCATCTCATCGGCATGGCCGTGTTGCTGACCTTGATGGTCCTGGTCACATATCAGGACCTCATCCGGGGTGTGCCTCAGATCGATTGGGGCGGCCCGGGATGGTGAGGGGGCTCGACTCTCCCAGATCCTGCTTCCGTCATGCGAGAGCGAAGCCTTAGGTTTCGCTCTTTTTCTGCAGGGGGATATGTATGGAGTGTAGCCGTTGCGGAGCGCAGGTGCGCCGTGGCCTGGCGGTCTGTCCGATATGTGGCGCCAGGCTGCGCGCGCAGCCACGAAAGACGCGCTGTCGCTATTGTGGCTACCGCTTCTCAACGGAGTTGAGGCTATGTCCCAATTGTGGGCGTGAGCGGCGCCCTGAGGGTAGACCGTGGTTCGTGTGGGCTGGCGCGTTGGTGGTCGTCCTCCTCATCGTCGCCGGGTTGATGTTCGTCCCTTCAGCGAGGGCCACATTGACTGCCTGGGTGCCCGATCGGGAGGACGTGGCGGCCTGGATGGCCACCGCGCTGCCGACGCTGGAGTCCGCCATCGTGCTTGAGACGCCAACGCCGCCGGAGGAGGAGGGAGAAGGGACGTTGGTCGCCGTGGCTCCTTCGCCGACGCCGGTCCCTGGACGAACCTCTTCAGGGCCTATGCCCACCATGGAGCCGACGGACACGCCCACCCCGACGCCAACGCCGACGCCGACGGCCACTCCCACGCCGTCACCCACGCCTACACCCGGGAACGCGAAGGTGTACGTGGTGGCGCTGGGAGACACGTTGAGCGGCATCGCTCGCCGCTTTAACATCTCCGCGGAGGCGCTGGCACGCGCGAACGACATCGAGGTCGGGGCCCAGCTCCGGGTGGGACAGGAGCTCGTCATCCCGAGTGAGAATGAGATTCCGACGCCGACGTCCCAGCCGGAGGAGACGATCTACATCGTCGCCCCAGGGGACACGTTGATCAGCATCGCCCGTCGTTTCGGTGTGACGGTCGAGGCGTTGGCCCGACTGAACGGCATCGAGGATCCTACCCGATTGCGGGTCAACCAACAGCTACGCATCCCGACGTCAACGACGGTGCTGCCGACGGATACGCCGACGCCCACGCCGGTGCCGACGCCCACGCCGACGCCTACGGTGGCGCTGGTGTATCCGGCGCCAGAGCTGCTGAGCCCGGCGGATGGGACGCCTTTCTCCGGCGGTGACGAGGCTTTCATCGAGCTGCGATGGCGGGACGTGGGGCCTTTGCAGCCGGGAGAGGTCTACGTGGTGCACCTGGGTTTCCTGGTCGCCCCGGACCAGATCACCTGGTTCTATGAGGACACCGTCCAGGGCACGGG
>DUEN01000182.1 GCA_011176545.1 Caldilineae bacterium
GGGACCGTCATGGGGCTGGTCCACGTGCTGAGCAACCTGGAGGACCCATCAGAGCTTGGTGCGGCCATCGCGGTGGCCTTCATCGCGACCCTCTATGGCGTGGCTTCCGCGAACCTGATCTGGTTACCCTTGGCCTCTAAATTGAAGCAGAACAGCGAGGAGGAGGTGTTCCTCCACAACATCATGATCGAGGGGATACTGGCCATTCAGGCGGGCGATAACCCGCACATCGTGCGCCAGAAATTAGAGGCATACCTGTCACCCGGTCTACGAGAGAAAATGAATCAAGATCAGAAGCACTGAGCCGTTACGATTAAAGCCCTGGCGCTGAGGGGGCGTAGCAAGATGGCCGGCGGTGGGCATGACTCAACAGGTGGACTGCGTTGGCTACTGACCTACGCGGATCTCATCACATTGTTATTGGCCTTTTTCATCGTCATGTACGCGAGCTCCAAGTCCGACTTGGAGCGCTTCCATGAGGTAGTAGCTGCCATCCAACGAGGCTTCGGCGTTGGTGTCAATATTCTGCCTGCGGGCGGTGGCACGGGCATCTTGCCTGAGCAGGGAAGAGGGACAATTCCCCTTCCGGAATTGTCCCAGCGAAGTAAGGATTTCATAGCAATTTCTGAGATCCTGGCTGCCCGGACTGCCGCACAAGGCACAGGCCGATTTGTGGCCGTCAACATGCGACGGGAGGGGATCGCGATCACTTTGTCGGGTGCCCTGTTGTTCCCATCCGGCGGAACGGAGCTGAGCCCTGAATCGATCGAGATCCTTGACGAGATCGCTCGTTTCCTGGCGCCACTGCCGAATCAGATTCGGGTGGAGGCACATACCGATGACTTGCCGACGAACGATCCGCGTTATCCCACCAATTGGGAGCTGAGCGTCGCTCGAGCGGTGACCGTCGTCCGGTATTTGATTGAGCATGGCAATATCCAGCCTGAGCGCCTGATCGCTGTGGGGCGAGCTGAATACGATCCCCTGTTCCCAAACGATTCCCGAGAGCATCGGGCGTTGAACCGTCGGGCGGACATCGTGATCTTATATCCGCCTGAGGAAGAAGAGGGTCCCTCGAAAGGTCTGGACTTGCCGATCAGGACCCCCGCGGCGAAGTCAAGGAATCCGTAGCGATAGGTTAGGGGTGCTATGAAGAACCTGGTTGCCAGCCGTAAACTGCTGATCATAGGCGTCGCAATCACTTTGTTGCTATTCGGAGTGGGCTATCTCATGGTGCCGTCCGGGTTGCCGAAGCCGATCCGCATTCAACTTCAAGTAGGGCAGAACCCGGAGATCGCACCTACGCCCACCCCTGAGGAGCCTGAGCTCCCGGTGGCGCCGATGCGTCATGTGGTGCCACGGGGCAAGGGGATCATGTTTCCCCTCGAGGAGCGGATCGTCAACCTGGCGGATCCCGGCGGTTATCGTTATCTGCGCGTTTCCATCGTGCTGGAATTCCTGCCCGAGACGGCTGAGTTCTATCACCTGCCACCGGAGAAGCGCCAGGAAGAGGAGAAACGCTTTAAGCAGGAGCTCATGCGCCAGAAGCCAGTCATCGATGACATCGTGACCTATGTGTTGAGCAGCAAGACCTTCGCTGAGGTGTTCACCGTGGAAGGCAAGGAACAGCTTAAAGAAGAATTGATGGAAAAGCTGAACGCGAGCCTTGGTGAGGGAAAGTACGTGGGGGCCGTGTATTTCACCGATTTCGTGATCCAGTAGCGAACCTGGGATGGTGGATGGAGGCTGAACGTGGTGGCTGCGCCGGATGACAGGCTGACACAAGACGAAATCGACACATTGCTGGCTGCACTCCAAAGCGATACAAACGCTGCTCGTCAGCCTGCATCGCAACCCGAGCAGCAGACCTCGGTCAGACCTTACGATTTCCGCCGCTCGGATAAGTTATCCAAGGAGCAGCTACGGGCCCTTCGGATGATGCACGAGAGCATGGGGCGGCGGACGGCTGTATCCCTCTCTGCATACTTGCGAACCACAGTGGATATCATCTTATCCGACATCGATCAGGGGACCTATGCGACCTTTCTGTCACAGACGATCGCGCCGGCGATTTACAATCTCGTCAGCCTGAAGCCCCTTCAGGGGCAGTTGATCCTGGAAATCAGCGCCTCCCTGGCGGACATCGTGATTGATAGGCTTCTAGGCGGGCCAGGTCGGGCTTGGAAGCATCAGAGGGAGTTTACAGACCTGGAACTTTCCCTGCTCCGCGGCGTGGTGGATCGAATCCTGAGCGGTCTGGCGGAGGCCTGGTCGGCCGTGTTCCCTGTGGAACCTCATGTGGAGGAGACGCTGCTCAATCTTTACTTCGTTCAGATCAGCCTGCTGTCGGACACCACCGTGTGGATCGTCTTCGAGGTACGGGTGGGGGAGGTGAGCGGCCACCTGCGATTGGGGATCCCTTATGCGCTGCTGAAGCCGATCAGTGCCAAGTTGAGCCCACAGGCGTGGATTGCCGGTACAGAGGCCGTTGCTGACGCGAGTCAGGATGTGGATGTTCAGCACCTGCGCACTCACCTGCAGGATGTACCTGTCACCCTGGTCGCGATTTTAGGCGAGGTGGACACGACCTTCGAGGAGATCTATAAGCTCAAGCCGGGGGATTTGATCCCCCTGGACACCGCGGCCGGCCAGGATGTCAAGATCCTCGTCGAGGGAGTGCATTGCTTTTGGGCACGCCCAGGCATTCGCGGAAACCGTCTGGCCTTCGAGGTCACCCGTATCCTCTCTGAACCCCGGGATGGCTTCGGGGGGAACGGATCAATGGAGGCTCACCTGGGAGGAAACGGCCGCTCGATCCCTGCCGAGCGACGAAAGACCCCTCTCGGGGCTTTTGAGAACTAAGGAGTAGGGAGAGGAAACATGGTGGACTCGCAACCGCTTGATCCGCAATCCAAGGAGGTCCAGGGCTCGGAGTTGGAAGCTCTGGGAGCGCAAGACTTGGAGCCTGGGCCATCCGAGGTTCAGCCAGCGGAGTCAGAAGCCCAGGCGGTCTCTTCAGAGGCATCGGAGGAGCCTGAGGCGACGGAGTCTCAAGCTCAGGGTGAGGCGGCATCTGCTACCCAGCCATCTGCCGCCCGGCCAACGGGGACGGGATCTTCTGATGAGAAAGAGGTGCCCCCCGATGGCGGCAACCTGGAGCTTTTGCTAGACGTCCCTTTACGAGTGACGGTCGAGCTTGGACGTGCAGAGATGTCGATTCGCGAGGTGTTGACCTTAACGCCAGGTTCGGTGGTTGAGCTCAGCAAGGTGGCTGGAGAGCCGGTTGACATCCTGGTAAACGGCAAACTCATCGCCCGCGGCGAAGTCGTGGTCATTGATGACATGTTTGGCGTGCGTGTGACCGATATTATCCCACCGGCGGCGCGTGTGCACTCTTTGAAGTAGGCGGAGGTCTGATGGTGGATATCAGGCGGGCGGGGCCTTGGCTCCTGATAGCGGTTCTCGGATGCACGCTGTGGGCGCTTGGGGCTCTTTCTGACGTCGAAGTGAGTCATGCCCAGGAGACTACGACGGACACGGCTCCCATAGCGACAATCTCGGAGTCGGAAGGCTTTATACGAGACTACGAGGAGCTGGCCCCACTCGTTCTGATGGATCCTGAGCCATCCGGCTGGCAGGTGGGATTGAGCGTGATCGGCAGTCTGATGCTCGTCGTTGTGGCCGCCTACGGAACCGTGTGGGGGATCCGATTCCTTCTATCACGCAAGGGCGCTTTGGGAGAGAGGACGACGTTCATCCGCGTGCGCGAGAAAGTGAACTTATCTCCGAATCAGTCGCTCTATCTGGTGGAGATGGGTGGGCGAGCGTTGTTGTTGGGCGCGACGGATCACCAAATCAGCATGTTGGCCGAGCTGAACGGCGAGCTTCTGCAGGAGTTCAAGGGAGAGGAGTCGTTTGCCGTCCGATTCGCGCAGGCCATTGAGGCTCCATCAGCGCCCTCCATTGCCTGGAAGGAGAACATGGAGGCCGCATTTGACAGGCTACGGGCTGCCGTAAATCGATTGAGAGAGTTGGATCGGGCGGAGGAGATATGAGTCGGTGGGCGTATCGTTGCCTGTGGGGAGTTCTCTTGGCGTCGATGGCCTTGATGTTAGCCGGGTGCACCGTCCAATCTACCGGCGGGGCCACGCCGGAGATCGATCTACGGGTTGAGGCGCCGGGCAGTACGCAGGAGATGGTGGTAGAGCTCCAGCTCCTGATCATGCTCACTCTCCTGGCATTTGTGCCGGCTCTTTTAATCGTCACGACGGCTTTCATTCGAATCACTGTGGTCTTATCGGTGTTGCGAAGCGCGATTGGATTGCATCAGTTGCCGCCGAACCAGTTGATCATCGCGCTGTCGTTGTTCTTGACGTTCTTCGTCATGAGCCCTGTGTGGGATCATGTGAATCGCGAGGCGATACAACCCTTCATCGCGGGGACGATCACGCAGGAGGAGGCATTGGATCGTGGGATGCGGCCCCTGCGTGAGTTTATGCTTCGGCAGGTGCGAGAGGAGGATCTGGCGTTGTTCGTGCGCCTGGCGAAGCTGCCCAGGCCGCGCACTGCGGATGATGTGCCGACGCATGTCTTGATCCCTGCTTTCGTCATCAGCGAGCTCAAGACGGCTTTTCAGATGGCGTTCGTTCTCTATGTTCCTTTCCTGGTGGTGGACATGGTGGTATCCAGCGCGTTGCTGTCCATGGGGATGATGATGCTGCCCCCCACCGTGGTTTCCTTGCCCTTCAAACTCTTGTTGTTCGTGTTGGTAGACGGCTGGCATCTCGTCGCTCGCTCGTTGGTCTTGAGCTTTAACGTTTAGAGATGTGGCGATCTCGCGGAGGGAGGGCTCTCCGCACCTCGTAGCTTTTCGTTAGGAAGGGGGAGCGGACGTGACGGAAACGATGGTCATCGAATTGGGCCGTCATACGCTGGTCATCACTTTGATGCTGACGTTGCCTATACTGCTGACCAGCCTTTTGGTGGGGATCGTTGTGAGCATTATCCAGGCGGTGACTCAGATCCACGAGGTGACCCTGACCTTCGTGCCGAAGATCCTGGCGTTCTTTTTCGTGCTCGCCTTATTGGGCTCGTGGATGCTGCAGAACATGCTCCGATATACGGCGAACCTGTTAGGCAATTTACCTAACTTCGCGCGCTGAGGGCACAGATGGATTTCTCTCTATCGGCAGGCATGCTGGAACACGGCGCTCTCGTTTTCGTACGGCTGTTGTCCGTCCTGTCCACAGCCCCGGTGTTCGGTCATCGGAGCGTCGCAATGCCGATCAAGGTGGGGTTGGCCTTCGGACTGACCATCGTGTTGTTGATGCCCATGCAACAGTCCTTTATACCGTTTGCCGATGGGCTGACATTTCTATTGGCGTTGGCGGGCGAGGTCTTGATCGGCCTCTTGATCGGCTTTGTCAGCATGTTGGTCTTTTATGCGTTGGAGATGGCGGGCGGGATCATCGGTATGGAGATGGGGCTTTACTTCGCCTTCTCCATCAGTCCTACGCTGCCGAGCCAGGGAGGGATGATGCAGCAGTTCTACGTGTTGTTATCCATTCTCATTTTCCTTTCGATGAACGGGCATCATGCCTTCCTGTTGGCCCTTAGTCGTACATTGGAGGCCGTTCCGCCGGGATCTTTTATGCAAAGCGACGTAGTGCCAGAGACGTTAATTCGGCTGAGTTCCGCCATTTTTCCCAGCGCATTGCAGATCGCCTTGCCGGTCCTGGCGGCTTTGGTGCTGACGGATTTGGCATTGGCTTTGATGAATCGCGTGATGCCGCGTATTTACGTGTTCGTCCTGGGGATGCCGTTGAAGATGGGGGTGGGGCTGGCCACATTGCTCGTCACATTGCCCCTGACGGTCCCCCTTGTGCGGCAGACGCTGGAGCAGGTTGCCCGTAACATGCTGCTGATCGCTCGCTGAGGGACGTGGCCTATGGCTGAGCGTACGGAAGCCCCCACTCCTCGACATCTGGCCCGACTCCGCCGCCGTGGGCAGGTGGCGATCAGCGCGGAGTTGAGCGGCGCACTCGGGCTGCTGGTCGGCGTGTATCTGCTGCGGGCATGGGGGAGCGATCTCGTCGGCAAGTTGGAACGGCTGATGCGTGACACTTTCAATGCTCTTGCACGGCAGGAACTCACGCCTGCTGTGCTCCAGGCGAGGGGGATAGAGCTCGCCTTGTGGAGTATGGCGCTGATGGCGCCATTGCTCTTGGGCGTGATGGCGATGGGTGTGGTCAGCACCCTGGTGCAGACGAAGGGGTTGGTTGCCCTCGCGTTGCTCAAGCCCAGTCTGAATCGGATCAGCCCGGCCGTAAACGCCCGCCGACTCTTCTCATGGCGCGGCCTGGTGGAGGTCTTGAAGGGGATCGGCAAGATCGCCGTGGTGGGGTTCGTCGTTTTTCAATCCATGCCGGACCACATCACGCGCATCACCGTCGCCTCTACCCTGGGCGTGACGGAAGGCGTGCGGTCACTCGGCAGCGCTGTCTACCAGATAGCCATGCGGGTCACCGTGTTGTTCCTGGCGCTCGCCGTTTTGGATTATGCCTATCAGTGGTACCAGTTTCGACAGAGCAGTCGCATGACGCGAGAAGAGCTCAGGGAGGAACTGAAGAGCGCCGAAGGATCACCGCTGATGAAGAGCCGCCTGCGACAGATGCA
>DUEN01000183.1 GCA_011176545.1 Caldilineae bacterium
ACGCCGCGCCGCTGGAGCCGCTCCACCAGGCCCTTGTTGATCTTGCCGCAGTACACCATCTCGAAGATCTCCAGCGTCTTGCGGTCGGTGTAGCGGCTGGTATAGCCCGACACGGACGTGACAAAGCGAGGCGGGTGCCCCAGCACCTCGGCCACCCGATTCGTCTCCGCCGAGCCTCCGTGGACGACCACCATCTGCTGGCCCTCTTTCACCAACGCGGCGATGTCATCCGCGATCAGGTCCAAGTTAATGCCATCACTCCCACCAATTTTGACGACGATCATGGTCACCTCGCTGGTGACCTCTCCCCACTCCCCAGCCCCTTTCCCCTCTCCTGCAAGGAGAGGGGAAAGGGGAGAAAGGGGTGAGGGGTGAGGTTATATCGGATGTAATCCTGTAAACTCCAGCCCCATCATCTCCGGGAAGCCACACATCAGGTTCATGCATTGCACGGCCGTGCCCGCGGCGCCTTTCATCAGATTATCAATGGCACATAGCGTGACTACACGGCCAGTCTTCGGGTCCAGCTCGAAGCCCACGTCCGCGTGGTTCGATCCGGCCACAATCTTGGGCTCTGGGTATCGGTAGATCCCCTGTCGCTCCTTTACGATGCGGACGAAGGGCTCATCCCGATAGGCTGTCCGATACGCCTTCCATAGATCGCGCTCGCTCAGGCTTCGGTCCTTCAGAAACACATGTCCTGTGGCCAGCACGCCGCGCACCAGCTCGATGGCCGTCGCCGAGAGGTGAATGGGAGGGACTGGACCTGTCGAGGACAGGGTCTGGATCACCTCGGCGGTATGGCGATGGCCGGTGGGGGCGAACGATCGCACAGCCCCGCTCCGTTCTGGGTGATGCGAGGCCTCCGATGGGCTGTTGCCCCCTTCGGATGATCCCACCTTGACCTCGACGATGATATCGCGGCCTCGGTCGGCCAGATCAGCGTGAAAGAGCGGCCATAGCGCCAGCGTCGTGGCTGTCGCGTTGCAGCCGACCCCAGAGACATATGATGCTCCCCGGATGTCCTCACGATAGAGTTCCGGCAGCCCGTAGACGAAGCGCTCCAGCCACTCGGGCGCTTTGTGGGGATGGCCATACCACCGTTCGTACAGCGCCGGATCGCGCAGCCGGAAGTCGGCGCTGAGATCGATGATGCGGGGTGCCAGCGCGGCGAAGTCCTCGATCCGCTCCTGAGCCTGGCCGTGGGGTAGGCAGAGGAAGAGCAGGTCACATGGCTGGAGTTCGCTGATGCCGGTGAACTTGAGCCGGGTATGGCCGCGCAGGTTGGGATGCACGAAGTAGACATAACGGCCCACATGGCGCTCTGATGTGGCCTGTCTGATCTCGACCCCAGGATGTCCCAACAACAGGCGTAGCAGTTCTCCTCCGGTATAGCCAGAGGCACCCACGATGGTGACGTTGAGTTTGTTCACGCTCATGAGTTATCCCATGCCTCCAGGATGGGCGGCAGCTCCTCATACGAGGTGATGACGGCGTCGGCCAGGGAGGGATCCTGACCGTAGGTTACCCCGGTGAAGAGGACCGCCCTCATGCCGACGCGACGAGCGCCGAGGATGTCCGTCGCCGTCAGGTCACCGATATGGACAGCCTCCTGCGGATGCACGCCCAGCCGCTCAAGCGTGTCCAGGAATTGGCGCTCATGGGGCTTGGCGCGGCCGGTTTCGTCAGAGAAAGTGCAATGGTGGAAGAGCTCCAGGATGCCCTCGCGCGCCATGAATTGTCGCAGCACCCGGCCGGGGCTCATCCCCGTGTCGGAGATCAGTCCCAGACGGTAACGACCAGCGAGGCTCCGGACCACTTCAACGGCGCCCGGGATCGGTTCTACAGGCTCTTGCAGGAGGGTCTCTTCCATCTCCCGAATCATCCTCCTGCACTCATCTTCTGGGAGTGAGACCCTCAGCTCTTCCAGGATCCAGGCAACGCGCTCTGCAGCGTCCGCCGTGCGTGTCTCACGGCTCCATATCTCGTAAGCGCGTTGGAAGCTCGCTTCCATGGCCGCGCGCACACGATCTGGTGAGATCCTGTAACCATGAGCGGCTAGATAACGGATAAGGATGGCTGAGCGCTGTTCGATGCTGGTGCCGCCCGTATGGACCTGATATAGCGTCCCCCAGAAGTCGAAGGTGACGGCGCGTAGGGGCATCAGGTGATCGCCTCCATGGGCTCTTTCCATCCGTTGGCCGCGGCCCACCCTTCCTTCGCCACACGCACGACGAAGTCGATGATGCGACCGGGGATGTCCACGCCGGTGGGCTCGATGGAGTTGCGGAACTCCATGGTGTAGTTCACCTCGTTGACCAGGAATCCCCGATCGGGGTCTTCCAGCACGTCGACCGCGACGACGCCCCCGCCGACGGCGCGGGCGGCCCGCACGCAGAGCTCGTTCAGCTCGGGCGTGACCGGGCAGTTCGTCGCCGTACCGCCGCGGGCCGTGTTCGTGATCCAGTGAGACGACTTCCGATAGATGGCGCAAATGGTTTCATCGCCCACCACGAACGCGCGGATGTCGCGCCCGGGTTTGTGGATGTATTCCTGGATGTAGAAGATGGAATGATGGTACGTGCCCAGGATTTGTTTATGTTCCAGCACGGCTTCGGCGGCATCCCGGTCGTTGATCTTGGAGAGGAGGCGCCCCCAGGAGCCGACGGCCGGCTTCAGCACCACCGGATACCCCAGGCGCTCGATGGCCTCCAGGGCGGATTCCGGCGTGTAAGCGATGAGCGTTCTGGGCGTGGGCACGCCCGCCCGCACCAGGGCCGAGGTGGTCAGCAGCTTGTTGCCGCAGGTATCGGCCACCTCGAACGTGTTGACGGTGGGGATCCCGCGGTCGTCCAGGATGCGCAGGGAGTAGAGCGCGCGGGAGTGATTGATGCATCGCTCCAGGATGACGTCATACTGGGTCCACCCGTCGGCGTGGAAGTCGAAGATGACTTCGCGATCATCGATCCGTTCGAACGGGATGCCGCGCTTCTCCATCGTCTCGAACAGGAGTTTTTCCTCCACGCGAATGCGCGAGCATAGGACGCCAACTTTCATGATTCATCTCCACTATGAGAGTGATGAGGTCATGAGAGGCTGAGGCAACGAGGGAAGAT
>DUEN01000184.1 GCA_011176545.1 Caldilineae bacterium
CTTGGCGATGGCGAAATGCGTATGCCGATAGCGTCTGGCCAGCGAGCGGATCTTGGCCACGCCGATCTCGCCAGCCTCGCCCCAAAAGCGCGGCCGGCCGAACGCGTCCACCGCCACCACATCCGGCTTATAGCGATCGCCGACGGACACCTCAACGGTGAGATTGGGATACAGGGGCAGATAGAGCGCCCATAAGAGCGCCTTCATCACGACGTGCTCCGCGCGCTCGTGCGAGCGCTTCACGAGGACGATCCGCTTCCGACCCGCCCGCAGCGTCCACTTGCGGCGTAACATCAACTCGTCGGTCATACCACACCAGCCCTTCCCTATATGAGGAGCCTTGCCCCCTCAGTACACCACGAAGTCACCAAGCCGCTAAGGAGGGTGTCATAGAAAGTAATAAACCGGTCTCCCTCTTTAACTTGATGAGCCCTCCATAGTGCGCTTCTATCTTCTCTATCTTGGAGTCTTAGTGCCTTGGTGGTTCCTCGTCGCGCTTTTCAGACACACTGAAGCAAGGTCAGCAGGTCTCATGGCTCGATCTCGGCCACGGACCTCACGATGCGCGTGGGTTGATAGGGATACCGAGGCACATCCTCCCGCCGGGTGATGCCTGTGAGCACCAGAATGGTCTCCATCCCGCTCTCAACGCCGGCGATGATGTCCGTCTCCATGCGGTCACCGACCATCACTGTGTTCTCGGAATGGACGCCCAGATAATTGAGCGCGGTGCGCATCATGAGCGGGTTCGGCTTGCCTACGAAGAAGGGGCTCACGCCGCTGGCCTTTTCGATCAGCGCGGCCATCGCGCCACAGGCGGGCACGATGCCCCCCTCGCCAGGCCCCGAGGGATCTGGGTTCGTGGCGATGAAGTGCGCCCCGGCCGCCACCAGCCGGATGGCCTTCGTGATCAGCTCCAGGTTGTAGCTGTGGGTCTCGCCCAGCACCACGTAATCCGGATCGTGATCGGTGATCACGTAGCCGATCTCGTGGATGGCCTCGGTCAGCCCGCTCTCGCCGATGACGAAGGCCGTCCCATTGGGCTTCTGGGAATGTAGGAACTGGGCCGTAGCCATGGCCGAGGTAAAGATACGCTCGGCCGGGATATCCAGCCCTATCGTCCGTAGCCGATGCGCCAGGTCACGCGGCGTATACAAGGGGTTATTAGTAAGCACCAGATATTCCGCGCCGCGCGCTTTTAAGCGTTCGATGAATCGATCCGCTCCAGGGATCAAGGTGCGGCCGCTGACGAGCACACCGTCCATATCGATCAGATAGCTCTTCGGTGTTCCCATAGACAACTCCTCATGTTATATAGCAGGGCCTGGGGGAATGCCCTGACATCCTTAAGGACAAGCCCTGCGGGACAGCTACTGAAACTTTACCGCGACTTCGCCGAGGCGGCAAGCTTTCTGCCCCCTTCCCTGTTTTCGACGGCTCCACAAGAGCTTGGATAACTTCACACTTAACCGTGGTTGTTGCCAAAGCGCTATATCTGCATGGTGGGGAAGAATATGTAGGGCCGGTTTCTATACCGGCCACAAGATCGCGGGTAAGAAACCCGCCCTACATGCCCTCCACGGTTGAATGTGGTGCTGCTGGAGCTTGACAGATCCGTCCAAAACACATATAATCTTGAACATACAATCAAGTAACAGGCAAGAGGTTCTACGTCGTGCTATTGAACGAGCTTTCACGGAGACCAAAAGTAACCACTATATGGGCATGTACCTGTCGCCGGCGGGGGCAATCAGCACCGCGGCCGGTGGACGGGAGCTTATCCATGTCCTGAAAGACCAACACCGACCTGGTGCATCATGCCCCCGCAGCCATGGCAACGCCGTTCTGCGGGGCAGGGTCGAGGCATTGTCAAAAGCCTGGGACTGCTCCCAGGTTTTTTGTATTTTAAGGAATCGTGTTTTCTCCGTAAACCCATTAAACACTGTGAAAGCTCAAGAAGCGGCCCAATGAGGAGAGATATGAGGTTACCCATACGGTTCTTTACTCGTTGCGTCTGTATGAGGCGGGGGCATTAAGCACCTCGTCTCGTGACCAACGTCGGCACGGGTGGCAAAGACGGCAGCGAGGCGGGGTGCCTTGCCCCCGCTCGCCTACCAGAAGAATGGAGACTTCCCTGGTATGAGCCGGGAAGCCCTCCACCTCCCATGTAGGGGCACATCCCCGTGAGCTCCGTCTCATCCGCGCGCCGATGCCGACGATAGGTCGCTGTGATATAGCCTATCCGGGCGAGAGCCCCTACACGGGGTTCTCGCCTTTTTCTTTGCGCCGAAGATCTCTGCTAGCTCATAAACGAACAAGGACAAAAGGAGGATCAGCCTATGGCTACTCAACGCGCTCGGACAGAGCCCAGCTGGGACCTGGTGTTGAAGCGGAACTGCATCGAACGGCTGAAGCAAGAGAAAAGCCCGGAGGAGATCTTGCAGGAGCTACCGCGCCTCATCTCCTGCGGATACGAGGCGATCCCTGAAGAGGACATCGTGCGCATGCACTGGTGGGGCATCTTCCATGACAAGCCCAAGATCGGGAACTTCTGCATGCGTATCAAAAGCCCGAGCGGCATCCTGAAGCCCTATCAGCTACGCGGGATCGGCGAGCTTTCGGTCGAGTTCGGCCAGAATTACGTGGAATTGACCACCCGACAGAACGTTCAACTTCACTGGCTTCGACTGCCCATACTGCCGAGGGTCTTCGATCGCGTCCAGGAGCTGGGGCTGACGACGAAAGGTGGCTGCGGTGATACGGTGCGCAACATCACCGGCTGCCCGGTGGCCGGCCTGAACCCGGAGGAGCTGTTCGATCCGACGCCGCTGCTACTGCAGGTCTCGCGGTTCTTCGATGAGATCCCGGAGTACTCTAACCTGCCGCGCAAGCACAAGATCACCATCAGCGCGTGCCCAAACTGGTGCACCGCACCAGAGATCCATGATCAGGCCTTGATCGCCACCCAAAAGGACGGCCGTCATGGGTTCGCCCTCTGGATCGGCGGTGGGTTGGCCTCCACTCCCCGGCTGGCTAGGCCGCTGGGCGTCTTCATCGAGCCCGACGATGTGATCCCGGTCCTGCGGGCGGTCATCGACGAATGGAGCAGCCAGACGCGCTATCGCGTTAGCCGTGTGAAAGCCCGGATCAAATTCATGATGGATGACTACGGGCCGGAAGGATTCCGCGAGCTGATCGAGGCTCGGCTGGGGCGCAAGCTGGAGGATCTGCCAGAGGAGCCACGGCCGTGCGGCTCTGCCAACCACATGGGCATCCACCGCCAAAAGCAACCGGGGTTGTACTTCATCGGGTTCCCCGTGCCCGCGGGCCGGATGACTGGCGAACAACTGATCGCCATCGCCGACATCCTGGACCGCTTCGGCGGCGATTTTCGGATCACCCGGCAACAGAATTTCATCCTGACGGGCGTGCCGGAATGGGAGATCCTTCGGGTGTTAGACGAGATGAAAGCCCTGGGATACACGCCAACACTCTCCCCACTATGGGGGAACGGCGTTGCCTGCACCGGCAACCCTCACTGCAATTACGCCCTGTGTGATGCCAAAGGGACCCTGGAACACCTCATCCGGCACCTGGAGGAAGTCTTCGGCCGGGATACCGTGCAGGACCTGGACCTGAGCCTCCATGTCGATGGCTGCCCCCACGCCTGTGCCCATCACTGGGTCGGCGACATCGGGCTTCAGGGTACTACGCTGCGCCTGCGCGGCGGGGACGGCCGCACCATCGAGGCGTATGAGATCTATCTACGAGGCGGGTTAGGCCATCACGCCGCTATCGGGCGCCCCATCATCCGTCGAGTGCCCGCCGAGCAGGTCCATCTCTATGTGGAACGGCTCATCCGGGCCTATCTCTCAGGGCGAAAAAACGGGGAATCCATCCAGGAGTTCTTCAATCGCCATAGCGACGAAGAGCTGATCGCCATCGGCGCCGGGGAGATGGTGCCATCGAGCATCTCGTAAGTAC
>DUEN01000185.1 GCA_011176545.1 Caldilineae bacterium
GCGGGGGATCTGGTGTATGGCGGGCCGCCGCCGGGATACTCGCCGCCCCAGCTGGATGACCCCACGCTGTACCCCGTTCGATTCCCCACCCCGCTCACTATCACCGGCACCTTCGTCTTCGAGGTGGTCCAATCGCCGGAGACCAGCCTGCGCGCGGATGCTGGGTTGCTGCCAATGATCGCTCGTGCCGGCCCTGGGGATCGGGTGCTGGTGGAGCAGCTTTATGAGCATCACCATTGGGGCCCCGTGGACAGCACGCCGGAGGCGGATCCTAACCTCCGGCTGGAGGCTTATCTGGCGGCCGCGCGGCGGGGCGCGCGCGTGCGCATCCTGTTGGACAGCTTCTTCGACGATCCCCATAACCCGCGCAGCAACCTGGCCACGATCGCCTACCTGAACGAGATTGCCCGGCGGGAGGGGCTCGACCTGGAGGCGCGACGCGGCAACCCCACGTACCTGGGGATCCACAACAAAATGGTCCTGGTGGAATCGGATGGCCAGGGCTGGGTTCACGTGGGGAGCATCAATGGCTCCGAGGGCTCGGCTAAGGTGAACCGTGAGCTGGCGCTGCAGGTGCGTTCGACGGTGGCCTATGGCTGGTTGGCGGCCATGTTCTGGCAGGATTGGGCCGCGGCCGAGCCATGGCTCCCCGAGTGACCCTACGTTCCTATCCACCAGGCGTAACCTTACCTCAAGCCCACCGTCTGTAATGATAGAAAGATTGCGGGGAGGGTGCGGCGCTCTCGAAAGGCATTGTGACTCGCGATGGGAGTGATCCCACGTCGGATCACGTGCTCGCCGTGTCCTGCTCGCGTGACCCCGTCAGGGATCGCTCCTCCTAATTCCCCTTCGCGGCAGATGCCTTGCTGAGCGATTCGGTTCATGGGCTTGAGGTGGGTTCGATGAAGGAGTTCCTCCAGAAGACGGTCCCGTATGAACCATGGCAGCGCGTTCGGAACGCCATATTGCTCCTTCTGGCCGTCACCCTGGCCACCTGGCCGGGCGGGATCGCTTCCAGTGGCTTGGCAGGAACTGCCATCCCAGAGGAGATCCCATCGCCCGGGGTGGCTCGGGTGATCGAGAACCTGACGGAGCTGACGGGCACGCCTCCCTTCCAGACGACCCGGATCTACGACCGCCACGGGCATCTGTTGTATGAGATCCACGACCGCGGGCGACGGACCATCGTCCCCCTGGAGGAGATCCCCACCGCGCTGATCCAGGCCACGATCGCCACGGAGGACCGGAACTTTTATCTCCACGAGGGCGTGGACGTCTTCGCCATCGTGAGGGCCGCGTGGCAGGATCTGCAAGCCTGGGACGTCGTCTCCGGCGGCAGCACCATCCCCCAGCAGTTGGCCCGCCTGCTGCTATTGGATGAGGAGAAGCGTTACGAGAAAAGCCTGCTGCGCAAGATCCATGAAGCCCGGCTGGCGATGCAGCTCAACCAGAGGTACTCCAAGGATGAGATCCTGGAGATGTACCTGAACTCCGTGTATTACGGTCGCCATGCCTACGGGGTCGCCGCGGCGGCGCGCGTGTACTTCGACAAGGACCTCTCCGAGCTGACGTTGGCGGAGTGCGCGCTGCTGGCCGGGCTGCCGCAGGCGCCAAACCAACTGGATCCCTTCACCCATCCCGAGGCGGCGCGGCGTCGACAGCGCATTGTGCTGAACCTGATGCGCGAGCAGGGCTACATCACCGAGGCCCAGATGCGGGCCGCGCTGGCGGAGGAGTTACATTTTAAGTCGCCCGATCGCGAAACGGTGCCCGTACCCCATTTCGTTGATTACGTACGGGAGCTGCTCTTGGAGCGGTTCGGTCCCGAGGGGATGCGTCAGGGTCTCCAGGTTTATACGTCCATCGACCTGCGCTACCAGGAGCTGGTGGAAGCCATCGCCCGGGCCCAGGTGGCCCAGATCGGTGAGAAGCACAACATCAGCAACGCCGCGGTGGTCGTTATCCATCCGCCCACCGGGCAGATCCTGGCGATGATGGGCAGCTTGGATTATTACAATGAGGAGATCGATGGCCAGGTCAATGTGGCCCTGCGGCCGCGACAACCCGGCTCGGCCATCAAGCCGATCTTATACGCGGCGGCCTTCAATAACGGCTGGTCGCCCGCCTCGGTGATCTGGGACACGCCGAAGCGCTACCCGATGGGACAGGGAGGGTGGTATAGCCCTCGAAACATCACGGGGCGCTACTATGGCGCCCTGCGTCTGAGGGTGGCGCTGGCTAACTCTCTGAACGTCTCCGCCGTCAAGCTCCTGGAGGCCGTCGGCGTGAAGCGCATGTTGGAGACGGGGCGCAAGTTGGGCATCACCACATGGCGCGGCCCGGATTCCCAATACGGCCTCTCCCTGGCGGTCGGCGGTTACGAGGTCACCCTGCTCGATCTGACCCATGCCTTCGCCACGCTGGCGAACAACGGGGCCTATGTGCCCCTGCGGCCGATCCTCGAGATACGCGACGCGGCCGGCCGGGTGCTTTACCGGCCTCAGCCTCTGGAAGACCTGCCTCGATACGTCATCTCCCCGGCGGCGGCTTATCAGGTCACCAGTGTGCTCAGCGACCGACGCAGCCGTCAGCTGATGTTCGGCCGCAACTCGCCCCTTGACACCAGCCGGCCTACGGCGGTGAAGACGGGCACCACTGACGAGTGGCGGGACAATCTGACCGTGGGATACACGCCCTATCTGGCGGTGGGCGTGTGGCTGGGGAACAGCGACGGGCGGCCCATGCGAAACGCTACGGCGTTCCGCACCGCCGGGCCGATCTGGCATGACATCATGGAGGCGATCTGGGCCAATCCGAAGCTCTACGACAGCCTGGGATATGGGGGGAAGTCCCTGCCTCGGGACTTCCAGCCGCCTCCGAACATCTACAAGGCGCCGGTATGTGATCTCCTCCCGGGCGTCTTCAACGGGAATTGCCCGGTGGCCTATGAGGAGGTCTTCGCGCTGTCCCCCAGGACCGGCGGCGGGGTACTCTCCTCCATGGTGTTCGGGAAGTGGGAGAAGAAGTTGGGGTATTGCCTGCCCACGCTGCAGGCGGACCTGCCACAGGCGGTGCAGCGGGAGGTCATCTTCGTGCCGCTCCCGGATGATCCACAGGAAGCGGCCATCGCCCGGAACTGGGCGAGACGATATGGGCTTCGGTTGCATCGCGCGGGCGAGTGCGACCTGACGCCGGTCAAGCGCCCCCTGGCTCGCCCCCCGGAGACGCCCGCGCCGCGTTTTCTGATCCAGATCCCGAAGGAACTGCTGCACCTTACCGAAGGGGAGCAGGGGAAGATCCGAAACCCAGCTATGAAGACGCTGGGATTCAGCCAGGGTGATCACGCGACGTTGATCAACGGTCTGCACAGCCTAAACGTCAGGACCGGCCCCGGGATCCATAACCCCGTGCGTGGCTATCTGCTGGCGGAACAGGAGGTGATCATCCGCGAGGGACCGCAGATGGTGGGCCCCAGTCCGTGGTTCCGGGTGGAGAACCCCCAGACGGGCTTGAGCGGCTGGGTGAACGGGCAATACCTGCGGAAGGTCTCCCCTGCGGCTTCGACGAAAAGCAAGGGAGCAGCTCAGGCTCTTAAACGCTTGTTGTGAATTACCAATCGAGCAGATCGGCGAAAGCCAAAGGCTGTCGGTCATACTGCAGGTTAAGCCAGATGCAGAAGTTGTGCAATGCGGCCTTGGCGGCCAGCCGTACCTGAA
>DUEN01000186.1 GCA_011176545.1 Caldilineae bacterium
GGTGCCGAACTCGAGGGCGGTATGGCGGGGCAGGAAGAGGTGGACGCTGTCGCCCAGGATGGATCGGACGGCATCCGTTCCAATACAGATCTCGGCCTGAGCCATCTTCCGCCTGGGGGGCAGCCTGTAGGGCAGGTCGGTGAAGTGGATGGCCGGCCGGTTCACCCCCGCCGCCAGCACAACCAGGTCGGCGGGAAAGCTGGCCCGGCTCGTCTCCACTCGTGGCCTGGGTTTTAGCGTGATGGTGGTCACGCGCTCACGAATGACCTGCGCTCCCCGGGCGCGAGCCGTGTCCAACAAGAAGCGATCAAAGCTGATCGGCTCTGGCCAGGGGGGACCATAACGGGGGCCGTGGCCGCGATAGACGCTCACCACATCCTGATCCGGATCCGGTTGCGGCAGGTGGATCTGCCCGGCGGCGGTGTGCAGGGTGTAGTGGCTGATGTAACTCTGGATGATGTGCCCCGGCACGGCGAGATCGATCTCCGCCAGCTCTCGCAACACGTGCACGGGGATGAGCCCGGCACACATATTGCATCCCCAAGGGCCGGGTCGGGAGAAGTCACGTGGTTCGAAGATCGTGACATGCAGGTCCAGGCCCAGGGCGCGCGCGTAGTGAAGGGCAAACAAGGCGAAGAAGCTCCCCGCAGGCCCTCCTCCGACGATAGCCAGGTGGCTACCCGAGCGAAGGGAGGCCTGGCGTGTCGATCGCCAATGCATCCTCATATCATCCTTTATAAAGGGCTCCTGAGTCAGGCAAAGCTTCCACCCTCGTCTATCGGGGACGGCGATGTGACTGCGGTGCATAGGCTACAGTGGGAGAGAGGATGAGAACTTGTCGGTAAGCCACCTGCCGATGCGTGCGAGAACGTGCACATCTGAAAAGGGGAAAGATAGGGTTATTATAATCAATTTTGGCTGAAATCGCCAAGTGGCCCGTTGCTCGCGAGACGTCCAGCGATCGGGCTGTAAAAATTTATACAGATAGAATTGACAAAATCAGCAAATTGGTGATATACTGCATCCGGCTCACCCACGACAGCGTGAGGTTGAGTCCTCATCCGGGTTGATCATACCATCGCCATGGGAAAGTGCCTAATCTCCCTTTCGGGCAAGGTCCCAAGGGGAGGCGGTGAAGCGAGAGAGGAGAGGCGAGATGCCATATCTGGGGAAAGAAGAGAGCCCGGCCATGGCGATCATACACCTCCTGCAACGGCGGGGCAGCGCGACGGTGAAGGAGATCGAGGCTGAGCTGGGCGTGACCACGACCGCGGTGCGCCTGCAGCTCTCCGCCTTGCAAGCGGAGGGGTTGGTGGCTGCGCGGACCGTACGCAAGGGCGTTGGCCGCCCTCACTACGAGTATTTCCTCACCGAAAAGGCCAGCTATCTCTTCGTTCATTACTGTGATGAGCTGGCGCTCCTGCTGTATGAGGCCCTGCTAGAAGACCAGGGGCCGGAGAAGGTGAGGAAGCTCTTGGGCCGCGTCCGTGATCGCCTGGCCGCCCAATATGGCGATCAGATCCAGGGCACCGAGCTGCGACATCGCGTTGAGCAGCTAGCCGCTTGGCTGGATAGCCGTGGCATCCTGACAGAGGTCGAGCCGCAGGATGACAAGTTCGTGCTGCGGGAGTATAATTGCCCGTACCCTGGCCTGGCACGACAATACCGTGAGATCTGTGAGATGGAGCAGCAGATGATCGCCCAGCTGCTGAACGCGGATGTCTCGCTAGAGCGATGCATGATGGACGGGAACGTGGGCTGTCAGTTCACCGTGAGCCATCAGGAGCCCGCGGCCGAATAGCGAGCCTTAGAACAATGCTGAATAGAAGGACCACTAAGACACTAAGCCCAAAAGAAACGCAAATATGAGTCGAGGAGTCCAGTGACCATGACGTCAGAATTGGTAGTGAAAGATTTACATGTCGAAGTTGAGGGTAAGGAGATCCTGCGCGGGGTGAACCTCACGATCCGACAGGGGGAGATTCACGCCCTGATGGGGCCTAATGGGTCTGGGAAAAGCACGCTGGCTTACGCGCTCATGGGGCACCCGAACTATAAGGTGACCCGTGGCGATATCCTGCTGGATGGAGAGAGCATCCTGGATCTGGGGCCTGACGAGCGGGCCCGCAGGGGGATCTTTCTGGCCTTTCAGTATCCCGTGGCCATCCCAGGAGTCAGCTTGGCCGCTTTTCTTCGCTCTGCGGTGAGCACGGTGCGCGGCTACAAAGACCGCGCCCGAGAGCAGGCGAGCGAGAGCGCGGTGGTGGGCTCCGAGTTGATGCCCATGCGGGAGTTCCGCCGGGAGCTGCGGGAGAAGATGGCTCTGTTGGACATGGACCCTTCCTTCGCGCGCCGTTACTTGAACGAGGGGTTCTCGGGTGGGGAGAAGAAGCGCGCCGAGATCCTGCAGCTGGCGATGCTGGAACCCCGCTTCGCCATCCTGGACGAGACGGACTCCGGCCTGGATATCGACGCGCTGCGCATCGTGGCCGACGGGGTCAACCGATTGGTGGGGCCGCATATGGGCACCTTGATCATCACGCATTATCAGCGACTGCTCAACTATATCAAGCCGGACTTCGTCCATGTCCAGCTGGAAGGTCGTATCGTTATGTCTGGCGGGCCTGAGCTCGCCCTAGCCCTGGAGGAGAGGGGATACGATTGGGTACGCGAAGAGTTCGGGGATAAAGCAGAGGTCAGGTCGTGATGTGGCATGTTTCAGCTACGTCAGGAGATCCTTGGAGGTTGAGGCATGGTTGATGAAGCCCAGGTGTTGGCAGAGATCAAAGACGAGTATAAATATGGGTTCCGTGATCCGGAGAAATACGTCTTCAAGGCGAGGAAAGGGCTGGATCACGAGATCATCGATCAGATCAGCGATATAAAGGGCGAGCCGGACTGGATGCGCAAGTTCCGGCATGAAGCCCTGGAGATATTCTTCCAGAAGCCGATGCCGACCTGGGGCGCCGACCTCAGTGAGATCAACTTTGACGAGATCTACTACTACATCAAGCCGGCGGAGAGGCAGGGACGAACCTGGGAGGAGGTGCCCGAGGACATCAAGCGCACCTTCGATCGACTCGGCATCCCCGAGGCGGAGCGCAAGTTCCTGGCTGGCGTCGGCGCCCAATACGAGTCCGAGATGGTCTATCACTCTTTGAAGGAGGAGTGGGAGAGGCAGGGCGTCATCTTCCTGGACACGGACACGGCCCTTCGTGAGCATCCCGAGTTCTTCAAGGAATACTTCGGCACCGTGGTCCCGCCCATGGATAACAAATTCGCCGCGCTCAACAGCGCCGTGTGGTCCGGCGGCTCCTTCATCTATGTGCCGAAGGGGGTGCACCTGGATATCCCGCTCCAGGCTTACTTCCGCATCAATGCCGAGAGCATGGGGCAGTTCGAACGGACGCTCATCATCGTGGATGAAGGGGCCAGCGTGCACTACATCGAGGGATGTACAGCGCCCATCTATGCCACTGAGAGCCTCCACAGCGCCGTGGTAGAGATCATCGTGAAGCGGGGGGCGCGCTGTCGGTACTCCACCATCCAGAATTGGGCCCCTAACGTCTACAATCTGGTGACCAAGCGGGCCGTCGCCTATGAAGACGCCATCATGGAGTGGATCGACGGCAACCTGGGCTCCAAGGTCACGATGAAGTATCCCGCCGTTTACCTGCTGGGCAGAGGGGCCCGGGCGGAGGTCCTCTCCATCGCCTTCGCGGGGCGCGGGCAGCATCAGGACGCAGGTGCCAAGATCATCCACGCCGCACCGGACACGTCCAGCCGCGTCATCTCCAAGTCGATTAGCAAGGATGGCGGCCGGACCTCCTATCGCGGCCTGCTCAAGGTCACCAGAGGCGCCAAGAGGGTCAGGGCTAACGTCGTCTGCGACGCCCTCATCCTCGATGAGAAGTCCCGATCGGATACATACCCATACATCGAGATCGCTGAAGACGACGTCACTATCGGTCACGAGGCGACGGTGAGCAAGATCGGCGAGGAGCAGCTCTTCTACCTGATGAGCCGCGGCCTAACCGAGGAAGAGGCGACGGCCATGATCGTCTCCGGGTTCATCGAACCCATGGTCAAGGAATTGCCCATGGAATACGCCGTCGAGATGAATCGGCTCATCCAGCTACAGATGGAGGGCTCAATCGGGTGATGCGGATCCGCCACTCGCATACTCGCACACCCGCCCACTCGCACACTCGCATACTCGCACAC
>DUEN01000187.1 GCA_011176545.1 Caldilineae bacterium
ACCAGGATGAATCTCGGAGGCCCTTGATCCCATCGCTTTGTGGTACAATGAAAGTGTTACCCATGTCTCCGAACACTTGTAACCCATGTCCCCGAACACCTGTTACCCATCTCCCCAGTCTATACATGCCGGAGAGGGGAAGGGGGCCGGGGGATGGGGTGAGGTCACCCCAAATCCACCCTCCGCACACAGAAGGCGTCGTAGATGACGCCATCATAGGTTCTGCCGGAGAAGACGAGGTACATCGTCCTGCCGTCCGCGCTGATCCACTTGCTCGGCAGGCGGTAATAGTGCGTGTTGCCTAGCCCCCAATACACGGTGTGGAAGGCCGTCGTCCACGGGCCCCACGGCTCCGGCGCGTCGAAGATTCCCCACCCGCCCCTGTGGTTGAAGCCCAGGGCCAGGAGATAGCGCCGCAGCCCCGGGTTATACACTACGTCCATCCGCTGGCAACGGCCTAAATAGCGGAAGACCGGCCCGCGCTGGTGGATGTCAGGAGTCCAGACAGGCTCGCCCGCGTCGTCCAGGCGCTGGAAGAACTCGTACGCCTCGCGGTCGCGAATGCGATCCTTGAGGACGCGGGCCAGCACTACCTGGTCGTAGGATTCATAAGCGCTCGGCCCGTCCTGGGAGTAGACATATACGTACTCGTCACGCGCGCCCTCGTAGTTCCGGCCGAAGTTCAGGAACGTCGGGCAACCGAAGCTCGTCTCGAAGCGGAAGCCCCACTCCCAGGTCCTCCCGTGGTCCTTCGACCAAGCCAGTTGGGAGTTGCCCACGTTCCGCACCCACATGTAGAGCACGCCGTCCACCATGAGCATGCCGCTGGCCTTGGGGCCGAGCGCGCCGTCCCCCTCCCGCTCGCCGCTGGGGGAGCGGATGTTCACGCCCTGGAAGTCGGGCGGCGAGCCGATCACCTTGGCAAAGCCCAGGCTGAGCTTGCGCTCCGTCCTCGGCTCGAACCCCCACCCGTCCCCGTAGGCGGTATACATATCGCCGTCGTCCGCCCAGGTGATGGGCCAGTTATCGCTGTCCACCCCTTTGCGGATGATGGTGGAGACCGGCGCGAACGTCACCTGCCGGATCACCTCGCTACGAGGGTAAGGGGTGTTCGTGGTAGCGGTCGCGGCATCCTGATCCACGATGGCTTCCATGATGGGATTGAACAGGTATTTCTCCAACGCGCCCCAGAACCCCTCGCCTGCCTCCGGGTCATCGAGCAGCTCGCCGTTGCGCACGATGATGAGGTCCAGGCTGGGGACGACGAGCAGCACCTGATGGCCCGCCCCCGCGCCGGCGAAGGCGTCACGCGGCACGGCGGGCCACACGCCATCGTGGTTCGTATACCAGCCGAGCGTCGGCGCCGGCTGGGGGTTGCCCGGCGGCCGATCTGGGAGAGGGGTGCCTGCGTAGGATAACACTCTGTCCACCCAGGCGGCATCGACCAATCGTCGGCCCTGCCACTCGCCCTTGTGCATCATGAGCCGCCCCACCCGGGCCACGGCCCGCGCCGTGAACTCGGCCCCGCCCCAATTCGCGTACAGCTTCAGCCCGTCCACCTCAAAGGGGCCACCATAGCCGATGGACCACTCACCCTCGGACACGCCGATGGGGTCCATGATCCGCTCCTTGAGTAAGGTGCGGATATCCGACTGGGGCGCACCCTGCAGGCTGGCCGTAACCGCGTAGGCCAGCGCGGCGAAGCCCGGGTTGCTGTAGGCATATCGTGTTCCCGGAGGGAAGAGGACTGGCGCCTGGTGGAGCGCGATGGAGAAGGGATCTTCATACTCCGACGCCGCCTCTCCCGCGTGCTGAAGGCGCTCGGTGACGGATTCGTGTCCCCATTGTCGCCAGGCCGACCGCCAGAAGGTCGCCTTCCAGCCACCCTGATCCAGGTGTCCCTTGCCCGGGGTCGCCGCGTCCTCGATGCCGGAGGAATGGGTCGCCAGATGGCGGATGGTGATCTGCGACTTCAGCGGATCGTCCTTTCAGGCGGGGATGTACTTCCATGCGGGGGCGTCCGCGCCGATCCGGCCATCGTTGAGTGCCACGAGGAGCGACATACCGCCCACCAGGGCCTTGGCCAATGAGGCCGTGTAGTGACGTCGCTCCGGCCCATGATCCGGCGCATACCATTCATACACGATCCGGTCGTGCCGGATGATGAGCAGGGCCTTCGTTCCTCGCGCGGCCAGATCTTGGCGCAGCGCGTCCAGCTTAGCGCCGTCCATGCCTCGCTCCTCCGGCGAGGCTATTCTCCACGCGAACGTGCTGTCCATCTAATCCCTTCCCGCTGGTGCTCCATCAACCAGTTATGAAGATACAACTCTTTCGCTCGCCGAGGCCTCCAGACCGAGGCATAAAGGGCTCAGTCTGGGAGCCTTCGCTTATCACCATGTGCGGAGCCTTGGAACAAGCCGGCTCCACGCTCGGTCGTGCAGCGACCTGCCTGCGCCAAGGTACCACACCTACTTCACCGCGCCAGCGGTCAAGCCATGGATGATGAATCGTTGGAAGATCAGGGCCAACACCACAGGTGGAATGCTAGCCAGCACCCCCGCGGCCGCAATGCGAAGATACTCCAATCCCAGTTTGGTGCTGAACTCGCCGATCAGCACCGGCAATGTCTTAGCGTTGATGTTAGTGTAGATGAAGGCATACAGGTACTCGTTCCAGGCGGCGATGAAGGCAAAGACCATGACGCTGACCAGGCCCGGGCCGGCCAGCGGCAGGACAATCCGAAACAAGGCGCCCAAGCGCGTGCAGCCGTCGATACGCGCCGCATCCTCCAACTCAGACGGGATAGCAGCGAAATAGCTGCGCATCAGCCAGACAACCAACGGCAAGATGAAACTCCAATAGACCAGGATGAGTCCCAAATGGGTGTCAAGCAAGCCAAGTCGACGCAGAATGACATACATCGGCACCACGATGGCGATGGGAGGAAGCAGTTGGGCTGCCATCATTAGCACCATGTAAACGTTGCTGCCGGGAAACTTGAGCCGCGCCAGCGCATAGGCTGACGGCACACCGAGCATCAGGCACGTGAACATGCTGGCGATGGCGATGATGCTCGAGTTTCTCAGTGAGAGCAAGAACAGGGCCGCATTGGCCGTTGTGCTCCCCCGGGCGAAGAATAGCGATCGGTAGTTCTCCAAGGTGATACGCGAGGGGATCCAGCGCAGTGGCACCGTCAACAGGTCGACCTTATACGATAGGGATGAGATAACCAGCCACGTATAGGGCGCGATCGTCCAGATCACGATAAGCAATACGGCCACGTACAACAGGACACCCTGCAGAAGACGCTTGAGGCCCCTGGCCATTGCTCAATACTCCACAACGCTACGGTAGGCAACGCGAATGTAAAACACGACCGGGATGATCACCAGCAAGCTGGTAAGGTATGCCATGGCTGCGCCGTATCCAAATCGCAGTGATCGGAAGGTCTGGGTATAGATGCGCAGAGGGACCAGCTCCGTCGTGCTGAACGGCCCGCCGCCCGTGATGATATAGACGAGCTCGAAGGTCTGGAAGCCCCAGATAAGCTGCAGCAAGCCAGCGATCATAATGACAGGCAGGAGTAACCGGAGCGTGATGTAGATCAGCTGCTGCCAAACTGAGGCGCCATCGACCCTGGCCGCTTCATACAAATCACCTGGGATGCCCTGAAGCGCGGCCAACACGAGTAAGGTGGTAAAAGGCGTCTCCTTCCACACATTCGCCAAGATGATGAGCGCCATCGCGGCGCGGGGATTCGCCAGCCACACCTGATATTCATCGATAATTCCGAGCTGCATGAGCAACGCGTTGAGCGCCCCATAGTTAGCGTTATAAATCCACTCCCACATGGCAGCGTTAACGATAGATGGCAGCGCCCAAGGCAGAATCATCAGGCCACGTACAAAACCCCGACCTTTGAAGCGTTGGTTTAATATCAGGGCGATCGCGACTCCCAACACCAGCTCAAAGACAACGGAGGTGATACTGAATATCGCGGTGGCCTTAAGCGAATTCAGGTATCGGGCATCTCTCATGAGCTTGATATAGTTCCCAAAGCCCACAAAAGCATCCCACTGCGGTCGGGAGAGATCGCGCCGATAAAGGCTTAGCACCATGGAGCTGACGAGCGGGACCAGGATAACGCCGAAAACAGCGATAAGGGTCGGGATGACCAGAACCAACCCCAGCCACCGTGGATCATTCAGGTTGACATTCCACAGAGTTCGGCCTGCCAGGCGATCCCTCATCAATAACTGTCGAATCATGGGTTGTATGCCGTCCCCACGAGTTCATCGATCGGTGACTGCTTTGAAAGCGATCCTCTATCGGTTAATTTGCCCGCTGCACGTCGGGCCCGACGTGCAGCGGGTTTCCCGCCTATCGCGGGTGGATAGGCAGGTGTAGGTCTCATATGCTTCAAGGCACGCACTCGAACTCGGCCAGACCCTTTGCCATCGCGTCAAGCGCCTCCTGGGCGGTCTGCTCCCCGGCCAGCGCCTTATGTATCTCGGCAATGGCAACATCGACGAAGTCCCCATACCAGGTCAGGGTGGATAGGCCGCGAGCCGTCTCCAACTGGGCGGAGAAGTCGGCCCAGAACGGATAGAGTTCCGTCAATTCAGGATCGGTGTAAAGATCAACCCAGATGGGCAGCAAGCCGATCTCCTTGGCCAGCCATTTGTTCGTCTCCCGGCTGGTCATGAATTCGATGAACTTCCAGGCCGCTTCCTTATGCTTCGAGTTTACGGGGATCGCATATGCCTCTGGCAACGTCAGGGTAGCGCTATGCCCAGGCTTCGCCCCGGGCACAACCCCCACCCGAATCTCACCAACGACTTTCGAGATCGAGGGGTCATTGGCATACGACATCAGGCCGGCGATCCCCTGGGGCATGAACAAGGTGTCCCCGCTGAGGAAGATGTTCTGCGACGCTTCCTGATCGTAGGTCAGACCGGCTGGATCAGAAACGCCCATCTCAAGGGTCTTGATCATGAACTCCAGAGCGGCCAGGGTATTTGGATCCTTGTTGAACAGGAAACACCCTTGCTCGTCCACAATCTCACCGCCAAACACATAAGTCCAGAAGTGGAACTCGTTGGCAAGGGCCCATTCCTGATTCCAGAACGGCGCCATTCCGTATTTGACCACACCCGCTTCTTTGGCGGCCAGGCTCTGCTCTATCAGCTCATCCAGCGTGGCCGGGGGTGCATCGAAGCCAGCATCGGAGAGCTTCTTCGCGTTGTAATAGAAGAAGCGAGTATCGTTGTTCCAGACGATGCCGTACAACTTCCCGTCCGGACAGGTGAACAGATCCACCAGCCCTGGGATCATGCCCTCCGTATAGCCTTCAGGCATGTAGTCATCCAACGGTGTCACCCAACCAGCACCGCACCATTGAGCAACCCATCCGTTGTCAAACTCGACGACGTCATAGGCGCTCCCACCGGTGGCCAGTTCGGGCACCACCCGGTCGGCGATGGAATCCCAGTCACTTTGGATGAGCTCCACTTTGATGCCGCTCTGCTTTTCAAACTCACGAATCCGTGCCTCAAAGGCTCCGGTCAAGTCAGCCTCGTGGCGCGGGAAGATGACCGTGATGGTCTCAGGAGCCGGAGTGGGAGCCTCAGTGGCCGGAGCGACCGCCGGAGTAGCCGGGACACAGGCAACCAGCGCGATGGCAATGATCACCACCAGGCTGAGAGCACGAGGAGCTTTCATGATTATCCTCCCCTACAATCTGACATGACTGACGAACCCACGGTGCCGATGTTCAATCCACCGGCTTGCATCGAGATACAGCCACCCCCTCGGACGATGGCCGAGCGGGCAAGACAAGCACTATGTCGCTTCTTCAGCAGCAGCTATCACCCCCCTTCGGGCACCGGGCGCCACCCCGGCTAAGACGTAAGCCAAGCTATTCCGTGCGATTTGTCCAAAATCCAATTCATACACTCGTCCAAAGGCGACCAGTGAATCCCTTTTATCTACACCACGGACACTCGAACGCCCATGGCCTCGATCTGTGCCACCACCTCGGGGTCCACGCCGTCGTCGGTGATGATGCAGGTCGCCGCGGTGATCGGGGCCACGAACGCGGTGGACACGCGGCCGAACTTGGTGTGATCGGCCACGATGATCACTTCCTGTCCCAACCGGATGATGGCTCGATCGGTCATGGTCTCCGGCAGGTAATCGTTGGTCAGGCCATGCTCAGGGTGGATGGCCCGGATCCCCATGATGACCTTGTCCGCCCGCAACTCCTCCAGGGCCTGCTCCGTCAGATGGCCGATCATGGAGAGCTCAGAGCGGCGGAAGGTGCCACCCAGGATGATGAGCTCGATCTCAGGGTCCCCGGCCAGCTCATTGGCGATGCTGAGCGCGTTGGTGATGACGGTGAGGCCGCGGCGGCCGTGCAACGCTCGGGCGACCTCCAGCGTCGTCGTACCGGAGCCGAGGAAGAGGGTCTCGCCGTCCCGCACCAGGGCCGCGGCCGCGCGGCCGATGCGTCGCTTCTCGGCGTGTTGCTCATGCAATCGCTGGAGGACCGGCGGCTCCGGCGCGGCCTGCGGCACCGGCATGGCGCCGCCGTGGACACGCTGGATCAAGCCCAGGCTGTGCAGCTTCTCCAGATCACGGCGGATCGTGGCCTCGCTCACGTCGAAATGGCGACTGAGCTCGGCCACCGTCGCCCGCTGCCGGACTCGCACGAACTCGACGATCTCGCGTTGTCGTTCCTCGGTGAGCTGCGCCATCAGAGGACCTCATCTACGATCACGGAGAGGAGAACCAAAATCAATGTAGCACATTCGCTCGCACTTGTCAATGCCTTTCTGCGCGATATTGATCGATGACGCGCGTTTGTGATCGGTCCTGTCGTCTTGCTCGTTTCCGTGCCTCCCTGCTAGGCCCCTCTTGGTCGTTTGACAGGAGGACTGATCGCTTCCTATAATGAGACCCGTTGGCGGCGATACTCAAAGTGTGTCGGAAAATGCGCCACGAAGTCACCAAGGCGCTTAAGGAAGGCGTCTAAAGCGAAGAAGCAAGGAGAGGCCCATGAGAACCGTTAAAGTGTCCGAGCTCAGCCTGGAATCCTTCTCGCCGTTCGGCTTCTATGCCAATTTGATCAACCCGGATCAGGAGAAGATCGGCGCTCCCCCCATTGAATTCTTCCGTGATATGATTCAGCAGGACCTGGGAGGGGCGCCTGTCGTCTCTTTCTCCGTCTGCCGGGTGGAACCGCGAGATCTGGTCATCGATGTGACGGAATACCACACAGCGACCGGGGAGGGGATCCTTCCGTTAGACAACGATGTATTGATCCACGTTGGGCCGGCTACCCCGCCGGACGAGATCCCGCTGGACAAGATCAAGGTCTTCCGCGTGCCACAGGGAACGATGGTGGTGCTTCGACCAGGCGTATGGCATCACGCGCCGTTCACCATTAACGATGCCCCGGCGAACGTGCTCATCGTGCTGCCAGAGCGTACCTATGCCAATGATTGTGAGGTCTTTGAGCTCACAGGAGACGACAGGATCAAGATAGAACTGTAACCACGCTTCCCGCCAAACAGCAGGGGGGCCAGCGACTGCTGGCCCCTAAACCGTTGTTTCCTCTCCCTGACACTACCGGTTGCCTCCCAACAACGTGCCCAGATCAATGTTCAGACCGCCGCTGCTGCCCTTGCCGCCCACCTGGGGCATGAATTGGGCGATCTTGTTGGCCAGTTTGGACATGGGCATGGTCTGTAACCACACCCGGCCGGGCCCCCGCAGCGTGGCCAGGAACAGCCCCTCGCCGCCCAGCAGGATGTTGCTGATCCCCTTCACGATGGTGACGTCGAAGTCTACCGTGGGGTCCATCATGGCCAGATGGCCCGTATCCACTTTCAGCACTTCCCCGGGCCCTAGATTGTACTCCACGATTTCACCATCGAAATTCACGAAGACCAGGCCGGGGCCGGTAAGCTTCTGCATGATGAACCCCTCGCCGCCGAAGAGCCCCGCGCCCAATCGACGTCGAAACTGCATGTCCAGGTCCACCGACCGCTCGGCGCACATGAACGCGTCCTTCTGTACGATGATGCTTTGCCCTTCCTCTAGCTCCACGGGGACGATCTTGCCGGGGAACTCGGCGGCGAAGGCCACGGTGCCGGGACCGTCATTGGTATAAAACTCGACGAGGAACAGCGCCTCGCCGGAGATGGCGCGGCGAAGCATCTTGCCCAGTCCGCCGCCAGTGGTGGTCTTCATCTCCACGTTGCCGCTCATCCAACTCATGCCGCCCGTCTCGGAATAGATACGCTGGCCAGGCTGAAGCTCAATGGTGACCACTGGCAGCACGGTGCCATCAATGCGGTATTTCACCGACATGAAAACCCTCCTCGGTTTGTGATTGACGACGGGGACACACGCATCGCCCCGCGTCTGACGACATCCTGCTCCGTAGATTATACACGAAAACGGCGGACGCTCTATTCAGCCAGCACAATTCTCCCGTAGGGGCACACAGCCGTGCGCCCCTACGAGCGGGCATGCCTCCGCCCCTAGGGCGTGTACGCCGATAGGGGTGCAACGCGCCCTTCCAGCGCGTTGCACCCCTCACCTATATGCATGTACGGCTCAGCCGGTGATGAGGGGCATATAAACCTTATTGTCGGTATTGGTCTCAAGGCAGACGTACAACGGGGACGCGATGTTGGGATAAGGATCATTGCAGCCTTGTTGGGGGTCCATAGGCTTGTTGGGGTCGTGATACGCCCCGGAGGCACACTGGAGTTCCGGCGGCGCGTCCGGCATGAGCACGGACGGCATGAACTCGATGTCGTAAAGGGGGCCTTCGTCAATGCAGACCACGGGCCGTCGGTCGGCTGGGTCGAACCATTGGCGAAGGTACTCCTGTAACTCCAGAGCGTCCGCACCGGAGAGTGGCCTCATGGTTCGCCGGAGCTTACTGATCTCTGAGAAGCCCATGTGATCCACCGTGTTGTCAATGAAGGCCCCATGTCCCACACCATCGGGTTGCTCCTGATGGGGAGAACGGCTTTTGAAGCGCTCGTGCATGATCTGGAGCACCCGCTTGCGGAAGTCCTCCTTCTGCCAGGCGCCCTCCGAGGGCCTGGGGTTCCCCTCGTGATCCAGGTCGCCGCGGAAGTTCTCGCTATGGCAGTTAGGGTCGCCTGTGTCGCAATAGAGGGGATCGAAGACCGTCGTCCAGCCCGAGAGCCGGCCTGTGCGAAGCTTGCGATCTCCTACCTGCGCGCCGAAGAAGGTAGGGGTCGTGAGGTGATAGAGCAGCATGTGGGTCGAATCGTTGCAGGCTTCGGTGTCGCCGGTCGATTGATGGGCCTGGTAACAACTGGCATCGATGGTAGGCGTGGCATCGGTGGCGCCCCATAGGGCGAGCCTTTCGGCTTCCTTTCCCTCTCGATACTCTGCGGTGGAAAAGTACATGCTCCCGATCCCGCGCGGGTCATCTTTGCCTACGCCGAAAAGACATGTCTTCCCCCCTCCTGCGATCCGGCCTTCGTTCATCCAGGCCTGATAGGAGGGGGTCGCTGGGTCGTAACCGTCGCCGCAGATATTGGTGGCGACGGTCGGGTCGTCCACATGCCCCCGGACGTCGCTATAGGGGATGGAAGCGCTGGCGGGGAAGGTCCCCTGGTGGTTCAGCGCGTACTCCACCTCGGGGCCTGGTCGGATAAAGCCGCTGGCGAGATAGCGCACGTCGGGCACGTGGCCCGGAGCGGCGATCTCGCTCAGGACAAAGTCGCGCAGCCGATCCATATAGAGGTAGCCTCCGTTGCTGCCATTAGACTGGGTCAAGAAGACGATCAACTCAGCGTCTTCCAGATCAGGGGTGGTCCCCGCCTGGGTCCTCAGGTCCTGTAGAAGCGCCTTGATAATGAGAAAGCCATGAAAGTAGACCGGGCCAGTGACGCCCGGGGCGTACTGGTAGTCGGCAACTGTGACATCGCCGAGATTCCGGTCCCCTACGCATTTATCCAGGATGACCAGGTTGAAGTTCCGGAAGAGGTTATCCGATCGGGTGGATAAGATGCCCAGCGCGTTGGACCTCTCCGGATTCCGCCCGTACGCGCTGCTGAAGTGGTCCCGGTCCGAAGAGAAGTACTTCACCCCGCAATCCCCGGTATCACAGGTGACACCTCCCCCCTGAATCTTGATGATCCACTTGTTGACGCCTATGCCGGCCCCTTCCTTGTACTTATAGATCGGGCGCGTCCCATCTGTGCATCGGATGAGTTCCTCAGGGGCGCAGGGCGCGTTCTCGCACGCGGGGACGACCCGACGTACGTATGGGCCTGTCCCTCCGCTCGGATAGTGGGTTGCATTGGCCGCGGGGTTGGCGTACATCTGATTGAACGCGTTTTGGTCAAACTGACCACCTGGACAAAACTCTGGATCGCCGCTGAGACACGCTTTAAACGCGAATAGGTTCGGGAATTGAGCAGAGGTCTTGCTCTGCACCGGAACCTGTGCTCCGATCAGGAGCAGGGAAACGGCGATGATCGTCATTCCTACGGCATGCATAGGAATGTATCCGCCCCCTCTGTCCCGAACTCGTGCGTCGCTGGTGAGTCCCCGCGTTCATATCGTAGTAATGGGGCTCACGCGCTCGGAGTGCCGGGCACTTCGGCGCTGAGCCGAAGGACGCTTCGTGGAGGGATCCTGGTGCTTGCCCGTGTCAAAAGCTGCGCGCTCATCGGCCTGGAGGGCGCGTTGGTCGAGGTCGAGGTCGATATCTCCTCCGGGCTACCCGGCCTGACCATCGTCGGCCTCCCGGACGCGGCCATCAAGGAATCCAGCGAGCGGGTGCGCGCCGCCATTCGTAATAGTGGCTTCCAATGGCCCAATCGGCGCATCACGGTCAATCTGGCGCCCGCCGATCTGCGCAAGGAGGGGCCCGCGTATGATCTGCCCATCGCCGTGGGGATCCTGATCGCCACGGAGCAGGCGTGGCCCGACTCAGTAGATGGCGCGCTGGTGGTGGGCGAACTCTCGCTGGATGGTTCCGTGCGCCACGTCAACGGCATCCTGCCCATGGCCGCGCTGGCCCGGGAGCGGGGGCTGGACCGGATGTTCGTGCCCGCGGTGGACGCGCCGGAGGCCGCGCTGGTGGAGGGCATCGAGGTGATCCCGGTGGATGATCTGCCCACGTTGGCGGCGCACCTGCAGGGGCTGCGACGCATCGAGCCGTATGAGAGCCGGCTGAGATGGGATGAGGAGGAGATCCCTCCCCACGCGGCGGACATGGCGGACATCAAAGGCCAGGAGCACGTGAAGCGGGCGCTGGAGGTGGCGGCCGCGGGCGGGCACAACGTGCTCATGAGCGGACCGCCGGGATCGGGTAAGACCCTGTTGGCGCGGTCGATGCCCTCCATCCTGCCGCGCATGACGATCGATGAGGCGTTGGAGGTGACCAAGATCTACAGCGTGGCCGGGCTGTTGCCGCCGGATCAGCCGTTGATCCGACATCGGCCATTCCGGGCGCCGCATCATACCATCAGTCACGCCGGGCTGGTCGGCGGCGGGCATTGGCCCCGGCCCGGGGAGATCAGCCTCGCGCATCGCGGCGTCCTTTTCCTGGACGAGCTGCCCGAGTTCGGTCAGCGGGTGCTGGAGGTGCTGCGCCAGCCGTTAGAGGATCGGGTGGTGACCATCTCCCGATCCACGGGGACACTTAGCTTTCCGGCCAATTTCATCCTGATCGCTGCTATGAACCCGTGTCCCTGTGGCTATTACGGCGATCCGGTGCGGGAGTGTACCTGCTCCATGAGCATGATCAGCCGCTATCAGAAGCGGCTCTCAGGGCCACTGCTGGACCGAATCGATATCCACATTGAGGTGCCGCGGGTGGAGTTCGAGAAGCTCTCCGACGACCGCCGCGGCGAGCCCTCAGCGGTCATTCGAGCCCGGGTGGAGGCAGCACGGGAGCGACAGCGGCGCCGGTTCGAGGGGACACCATTGCAATGCAACGCTGACATGGGGCCTGCCGAGATACGGGAATACTGTCGCATCGACGAGGCGGGGCGACGCCTTCTGGGTGTGGCCATGCGCCAGTTGCACATGAGCGCTCGAGCCTATCATCGCATCTTGAAGCTAGCTCGTACCATCGCCGATCTGGCAGGGAGCGACCGGATAGAGACGGCTCACATCGCCGAGGCGATCCAATATCGACCGCGCCGGCAGACGTGACTGCACTCTGGACGATGTAAGCGGTTGGGGCGATCTACAGATCGCCCCATGGGTTCAGACCTCCGCGTTCTCCGGGTCCCGGATGAAGAGGACCGTCAGCACGATAGAGATCACCGTGGCGATCAGGGCGAAGAGCCAGGGATAGGTTGAATGCCACGTGTAGAGGTATCCGCCCGCCAGAGAGGCGGCCATCAACGGCACGGTGATGAGATACCCCGTTGCCGGCCCGCCGGTGCCTCCCCCTGCCATCCCGATCATGATGCCGCCCTGCCCGACCGCAGCCATCACCTGCCCTCGAATGTCTCTCGGGGTGATATCTGCCATCAGCGCCGTGCATGCCGGTATGGCGATCGCAAAGGCGGCCGCGATGACCGCTCGCACCGCCAGCGCGGTTATGAAGCCATCGACGAATATGAAGGCCGGGATCGAAATCAGCGAGAGCGAAAGCGCCGTCAGCAGGGAAGCGGTCCGCCCCCAACGGTCAACCAGCACCCCTGCCGGCATGAAGAAGACGAGCTTGAGCAACGTCTCGATGAGCAGGATAAGCCCCCACTGGGACGAGGAAAGCCCAATATGCTCCAGCGCGTACACCACCCAGAAGGGACTTGCCACCCCGTTGATCATGAAGCTCAGGATGATGACCCCCGTGAGCGCCTTCAGCGGACGGGGGAACCGTCTGAGTAGGGCAGGGATCCCCTTGTATGCATCCCTGAGCACATTCGGCAGGTTAGATAGCTTCAACGGCTCGCCGTCGCTGGGGCGCGTCTCTTTAAGGAACCGCGCCTGCATGGCGATGGAGACAGCGTACAAGGTGAACATCGTCGCGTAGAGGACTCGCATACCCATGTTCGCGCCGTACGCGTCGATGATCACGCCCGCGATGTAGGGGGCGAAGATGGCCAGGAGGCTGGAGATGGTATTCATCGCCGCGATGCCTCGCCCTCGATCCCCCGGCGCCAGCGAATCCGCTATGAGGGCCGAGCGCGCGGGGAAGAGGAACACGGCGAAGCCTTGCAGCAACGCGGCCACGGCGACCACCTGCCAGCTCGGGGCGAGCATGTAAAGCAGGATGACCAGGGCGGAATAGCAGCTCCCCAGCACGATCAGCCTGACCCGGTTCGCGCGGTCGGCGATGTACCCGGCGATGGGGAACATGATGAGGCCGGCGAGCGGTCGGAGGGAGCTCACAAAACCGATGCGCGTGGCATCCCCGCCCAGGGCGAGCACATACAACGAGACGTAAGGAAAGACCATGGCGCGGGCGAAGTTGCCCAACAGATCAACCAGCGAGAAGACCAGGATATTGCCGGATAGGAAATTGGCGCGTTTACGGGGAGAGGGAGGTTTAGCCATGAGCTTGACCCTCAGAGCGTGAGAGTTCATGGAAGATGCGAGAAGGAGCCAGGCGCTTGTTCTCGAGGTGGCCTCCCCCTTGGGTGTTAGCGTCCCAAGTGAGGTGCAACGCACCTCTATAGGAAATATGCGAGATCACCTCGCCTCGCTCTGTAGCTGCCTCAGCGCAGTCTTGTGAT
>DUEN01000188.1 GCA_011176545.1 Caldilineae bacterium
ACCTAAGTGTAGAGCTATCCCTCCCCGGTTATCGGTTGAGAAATTCACCAATGTAGATCCTCGCCCCTTATAGAAATCGCCTCTCTCACAGAGGAGGGTCAGCAGTAAGAAGGTGGATCGCTCCAGTGCGGACAGCAAAGTGCACCTGCAAGCGAATCCCCCAGGCAACCAAGTATCCTCCCAACCGGATCAGAACTTTGCTGAAGAGGGGGGCACGACGTCTGGCTTCTCCTGTCATCCCCTGAATCAAGCGTTCATGTTCGGCCCTGCGCAGAAGATCCTGATACTGCTCCTGCTTTACTAAGGTAGTCCTTTCTGTGAACATCGTTGCCTCCTCATAAACGGGAGGCCTGAAGGACAACCTTCAGCTCCTCCCATACCCCTGCGGCCTTTAGTTTTCACTGTGTGCGCCTGGACGCGTGGCGCAATCTCACGCCCAGGGCCACGAGCAGCAAGCCGCCAATTCCCAGCCACAACGGCAACGTCCCGAAGGGCGTGATGTCGCCGGTCTTCGGCAGGAGGGTTGGCGCTTCCAGGCGATACAGCACGTTCGCTATCTCGCCGGTAATGTAGATCATGCCCGAGGGCCCCACCGCCACGCCGTTGAACACCCACGTGGGCGGCATGCCCTCTACGCCTGGCGCGCCCAACTCAAGCCCTTCTGCCACGGTGCTGACCTGGCCCGTTGCGGTGTCGATGCGCGAGAGACGGCCGGCTCCAGCCTCGACGACTAGTAGGCTCCCGTCCAGTGCTACTGCCAGACCCTCGGGGAAGGAGAGATCTGTTGCCACTGGGACAGGCTCCACGAGCGGCTTTCCGCCGGCCACGAGCTGTAGCACACTGCCAGCGGCCCAATCAGCCACCCAAAGGTCGTCGTCGGTCGCCGCCAGACCTACCGGTACGCTAAGACCTTCGGCCAGCGCGACACGCTGAGAGGGATCTTCGGTGCTCGCCCGGACGACGCTACTCGTCCCGAGTTCGGCGACGACAAGGTCACCCTGGAAGCGGATGGCGTTCAATGGTACGGCAAAGTCTTCGTAGCTCTCTGATACTTCCTGGGTCTTCGGATTCCAAACCGCCACTGCGTTGGCAAACCAGCCAGTCAACACCAGGTTGTCGCCATCAGGCGCGACCGTAAAAGCCCCAAACATGGGGGCTTCACTGATGCTTATCTCTTCGCCTGTCAGTCCATCAAACTCCCGGATGTTCCAGAAGTCCGCCACAAACACGGACTCGCCATCAGCTCGAGACATCACGGCGATGCCTCCGGGCCACACCATCCCTCCCTCGCTCACCATGCGTGCCGTGCCGTCGGCAAGGATCTCGGCAATGGCACCGGTATCGACGCCCGAGACGAACAACCGATCTTCCGTGTCAAAGGCCAGGTTGTCCATCGCGAACGGTGCGGTCGCCACCACCTTCGCATCCCCAGTCTCGATATTGACACGCCAAATCCGCATACCGTCGTGCACATGTAGCCGGCCCTGCGAGTCGAACTTCAACGCCACCCCAACTATGTCCTCTGCCAGCACGGTGTACTCCCCCGTGTCCACATTAACGCGGAGCACCCCGGGCAGGGCAGAGCGCGGGCCGTACAGAAATCCGTCAGGTCCCCAGTCCATGCCGTTGAGCCCGCACGCACCTCCGCCCATGTTCTCAGCGATGAGGCGAGGCGGATCCACGAGGTCGGGATCGAGTTCGTACAGCCCGTCGCCTGTGACGCACAGGGCGACGAACAGGCGACCATCGTCGGAGAAGGTGATGGGATTGACGCCAGGGGCCACGAACTGCCCCGTCTTGACGCCCTCGGGAGAGAGCCGGCCCACTTCACCGGTAAGAATGGACGTCCAGTACAGGGAGCCGTCGGGGCCGAAGGCAACGTCGTCCGGGCTTTCCACACCCTGGTCGGGACCGAGCCGGTCGAGAATCTCACCAGTTTCCGGGTCCATGACCACGATTTCCCGCCCGAGGATGCTGGCGATGTACAGATCGCCGTCGGGGCCAAACATGATGCCGTTGGCACCATGGATGGGCGACCCCCGCGCGAGAATCCTGTTGGGGATTTCCTGGGCGTAGGACGATGTCAAGGTGGACATCGCCCCAAAGACCAAAGTAAGGGCAAGGGTCAGAAAGAGTAGCCTTTTCGTCACCTTCCTCTCCTTTCATTTGTGGAAGGACCGCAGGGGTACACCCCACCTTACTCCATCGGCGGGATAACGCCGAGTTGCTGCATAAGCCCTGGGATGTCCATGTCGATCCACCACTCCCCACAAGCTTACCGTCTGAGATCCGCCAGATATTGCACATCCAGAGGCTCACCTTCTTGCCATTCGGGGGGATGCCCATGAGCTCATTTGGTTTCTCAGGGCTGACCTACGGCTCGATGAATTCCTCAAGGTTTTTTAGGGTCAAACCTGGGGGGTGAACCAGAGAGGGCAGAGCGATTCTTCAAGTGGTTTCCCCCGATGCGATAACAGAGTACCACAGGGGTGTCAAAAAAGTGTCAAAGTGGGCTATCAAAGCCCTTTACAGTAGCGTCAAGGTTGTCCAAAAGAAGGTAAAGAGGAGAAGGGGCGATTCGTGATGAACAGCTAGTCAATGCGGCTCGATGATCACGTCCTTCCAGAACCACTGTCGCATGACCGACGTGGGGTACCTTTTCACCCACGGCTTCACCAGCAGCCCCCATCGAACATGAACGTAGGGCACGACCGGCGCCTGCTCGACCAGGATCTTATCCGCCTGCCTGTACAACGCCATCCTCCCCCCCTGATCCCTGGCGCGTCTGGCCTTCTCCACCAGTTTTTCGTAGGCCTCGCACCGCCACCCTGTTCCCACCGATTGGAGACCTACCCGCAGGAAGTTGTCAGGGTCGGGATAGTCGGCCTGCCAGGCGCTGATAGGCATGTGTGGCCTCTCCGTGCGCTGCCTGTCTGTACTCTCGGCGAACCGGACCATCTCGCACGGGATCTCTACGCCCAGGTCCTCCTGCCACCGCGCCTGCAGATACTCGATGATAGATTCGACTCCACGGAAAGTCAGCGCGTGTACGGCGGGGAAGCCATGGCCACCCGGGTAGCCAGCCTCGGCCAAAAGGCGACGGGCCCTCTCGGGATCGTACGGCAGGGCGATCCCCGGCGAGTGTCCTGGTATCCCAGGAGGCACGAACCCTCCTGAGGCCGGAGACCAAGAGCCTCGCATGACCACGTCCGCCAACCCTTCCTTATCTATGGCCATGGCAAAGGCCTGACGCACCCGAAGGTCATGAAAGGGCGGCCGGGTCACGTCGAACCCCACGTACCCGGTGTGAAGCGCGGGTACGGAGATGTATTCCCCGGCGTATCGCTGCCGGACACGGTCCCTTTCCTGCGGTGGGAGGTACCAAAGGCGCAGGACGACATCCAGATCGTCGGCTTCGTACATCTTCAATACAGTGGGCCACTCGTTGAGAGGAATTAAGGCCAGCTCCACTCGCTGAACGTTGCCCGTGAACCGACCGTGGTAGTCGGGGTTGCGCACCAGCACCATGGATTCGCCCGGCTGCCATGCCTCCAGTTGGAAGGGGCCGTTGGTGACGATATTGTTCACCTCCGTCCATGACTCGCCGTGCTCCTCCACCGCGTGCCGAGGTACGGGATAGGTGCCGGAGTGGGCCAGCAGTTGGAGGAAATAGGCCGTTGGCCCTTCCAGCTCCACCACCAGGGTAACCTCGTCCAGGGCCCGCACCCCTACATCCTCCCAACCAGCCTCCCCGCGGTGGAAGGCTTTAGCTCCCGCCACATCATACAGCAGGCCGGCATTGGGCGACCCGATGGCCGGATCCAGCACTCGCCTCCAGGCGTACTCAAAGTCCTCCGCGGTTACCGGCCTGCCATCGCTCCAGCGCACGTCATCCCGCAGGTGAAAGACGTATTTGCGGCCCCCTTCCAACACCTCCCAGGTCCGGGCCAAATCGGGAACGACCTCCAGATCCGGGCCGCTCTCTACCAACCCGCTGAACAACTGGGTCATGACGGCAGCAGAACCACCATGGTTCGTCACGGTCGGGTCCAGGGCCGGCATATTGAGCCAAAACACCCTGAGGGCATGAGGCGCAAGCGATGGCCGCATGGCTGGCTCTATCTCCCCTGCCCGCTGCCACAGGGCGAAACCTTCTTCGTAAGTTTGCCGCGCCCGCTGAAAGTCGAAGGCCGTGTGATGAGTCAGTCCCAGCTTCATCAGCGTCCGCGCCGCGCGCTGGTACTCCCCTTGCTCCTTCAACAGCGCCAGTGCCCGTTGATAGTGATCAATGGCCTCCCGGTGGGCATATAGCCTGCGCGCTTGGTCCCCCGCCTGAAGCAAGTAGAGGATCGCCTTCCCAGTCAGCCTCTTATCCCACTCCCGTCCCTGCTCGAAGTGGAAGGCCAGCTCCCCTGTCAACTCCTCTACCTGGGCACCATAAACGCTCTCCATCGCTATCCCGGCTCGCGCATGGACTAATTGCTGACGCCGACGCGGCAACCCGTGATAGATCACCTCTTGGATCTTGTGATGGGTAAAGGCATAGTCCCTCCCTAGGGGCCCAGTGCCCTCGTCAAGCAGTCGCCGCCGCAGCAAGATATCTAACGCTTCCAGGGTTGCCTCCTCACCCCAACCCCAAACCGCGTTGAGCAGGTCAAAGTCGAACTCGCGACCGAGCACAGCAGCCAAGCGCACCACCTCCTGGGCTTCCTCGGTCAAGCTATTGACTCGCTCCTGGATGGCCTCGGCAAGGCTGGCGGGCAGCGGTATCTCTGCTTGGGCGATCCGGGCAAAATCGCCTCTCCAGATCCCTTCTTCCACCCGAATCACGCCAGTCTCGAAGAGCGATTTGATGATCTCCATCGTAAAGAAGGGGTTGCCCTCCGCCTCCCGATACAACCGCGCCGCCAGAGGCATCACCGCCTCGCCTGCCCCGGACATCTCCACCACCAGCGTCTCAATCGCGGCCGGGGAAAGGCGCGAGAGGCGCAAGGATCTGAGCAAGGGTGAATGGCCATTCGCCCCTACTTCCCGACGCATCTGCTGTCGGAGAGCTCGCAGGGGATGCCGCCGACCCATCGCTTCCGGACGTAACGTGCCGATCATCAAGACTGGGTGACCGATCAGGTGGCGGGCCACGTAGTGGACCAGTTGCAGGGTGGACTCGCTGGCCCAATGCAGATCTTCCAGGACGATAAGGAGTGCCCCGCGGGAGGATAATTGGATCAGGAAGCGAGCCAAGCCATCGAAGAGGCGTGCCTGTTCCTGACCAGAGCGTAGCGGAGCCGGGGCTGCCAGGTCAGGATGGTGTTCCATTAGTTCCGGCACCAAGCGGGAGACCTCGGCCACGCTCCAGGTGGGAAAATCCGTCAAGTCAGCTGATGTCAAGGTGGGCAAAACGGTGCGTATTGCCTCAACGACCGGTTGATAAGGTAATAGGCGCTCGAATTCATAACAACGCCCCCATAACACACGTATCCCCTGCCAACGCAGGCGATCGGCAAACTCCTCAACGAGACGCGTCTTGCCTACCCCGGCCTCGCCGCTAAGGAGCACGAATTGTCCTTGCCCGCCCATCGCCCTTTGCCAGCACTCATGCAGGAAGGCCAGTTCCCGCTCTCTGCCCACCAACTTGCCGGGCGTCAT